>DAITMW010000032.1:0-39618 GCA_036834945.1 Steroidobacteraceae bacterium | reverse complement strand
GTTGTTGATGCGGACGAAACCGTTCATCCGGTAATGCTGTAAATCGATGCCGTAGCCGGCGTCGGCGCCGAAGAGGGTGTAAGACGGCGCGGCCACACTATTGAGATCGTTGGTCGGGATGTTACTGACATACTGGGCGTTGACGGAGGCATGCAGCCCGAGATCCTCGCCCCAGCGGAGGGTCGCGAACGCGTTGTTCTTCGGGACGCCGGGTAGACGATTTCCCGCTGGCACGAGTGCTGTCGGGCGCGGGCACGGAGCAGCCACGCACGTCAGGTAGGCGTCGATGTAGTTCGCCTCGATGTAGGTATAGGCAAGTTGCGCGTGCCACTTCGAGGCGAACCGGTAATCGAGCGAGAGCTCGACGCCCTGGCGCCGGGTGCGGTTGCTGTTCTGGTAGGTCGAGCGGCCGCCGATGTTGGTATCGACCACGATCTCATCGTGCGTCAGGGCATGGAACACCGCCGCTTCCGCATGCAGATCGGGGCTCACCGCGAGCTTCGCTCCCAGCTCGGTGCTGACATTACGGGCCGGCTGCAAACCGAAATTCAACCCACTGCTCCCGTCGGGTTTGTACGCGAGCTCGGATCCGAGGGGGGTCTGAAATCCCTGCCCGTAGGAAGCGTACAGGTGCAACCACGGTTGCGCCTTGAAGAGCAGGCCCGCCACCGGAGATGTGGCTCCGTAGGATACCGAGCCGCTGTCGTCCGGATTGGTCGCCGTGATGAAATGGTCGTTGGCGCGGAACCGCACGTCGCTATGTCGCACGCCCACCATCAAGGACCACTGCGACGCGAACTCCCAGGTCCCCTGGGCGTACTCGTCGATGTTGTCGACGATGTCGTTTTCGTTGCGGCGCAGGGTACCCAGCACGCCCAGGGTGCTGCCGATGAAGTTGTTGTAGCCGCGGCGCAGCTCGTTCTGGCGATCGTAGCTGACCCCCATGACCCAGGTGATCGGCTGGTCCGCGAGCAACCCCTGCCATGACCAGCGGGCGTCCGCTCCCCCGAAGTCGCGGTTCAGATCGACCACGCCGCCCGCGCTCGTCGGGGAATTCTGGGTGCTCGCGGGAATGGACAGAAACTGCTGGACGGTGCGGTGGCCGAGATAGCCCAGCAAGCGCACGGATTGAGCATCGCTGATCCGCAGGTCGTAGATCAGGCCGCCCTGCTGCTGTTGCAGGCTCTTGCGGGTGTTGAATTGCGTCGCGGCCGGGTCGGTCGACTCCGGTCGGGCACTGAATTGCGCCGGGGTGAGACCCAACGGGTCCTGCGCATCGGGCCGGTACACGAAATTCGTCAGCAGCGTCAGCTTGTTGGCCGCGTTGATGGTGTAGCCGATCTTGGCGTTGAAGGACTCGTTTTTCGCACTGCTGTGCGAGCGAAAACCGTCAATCGAGAAGTGCGTGAAATCCACGTTGTAGGCGAGTGGTCCCTGCGAGCCCGAGAGATTGGCCCCCGCCCGCAAGGCACCAAAGCTGCCATACACCACCCCGGTGCGCAGCTGGGGCGGACCGCTGCCGTCGGCGGTGAAGATCTGAATGACGCCGCCCGAGGAGTTACCGTACAGGGCGGAAAACGGGCCGCGCAGGATCTCGACCCGGGCCGCGGAATCCAGGTTGAACTGCGAGACCTGCCCCTGGCCGTCGGGCCCCGTTCCAGGGATACCGTCCTGGTAGACGCGCACCCCGCGGATGCCGAAAGTGGAGTTGGAGCCGAAACCGCGGATGGAAATCTGCTGGTCCTGCGCGTAGTTGTTGCGATTGCGGGCGAGCAGGCCGGGAACCGTCGCGATGTCGTCGGCGAGGTTGATGCCGAGTGCGTCGGTCCGCAATTGCGAGCCGCTGACAGTGCTGATGGCGGCAGGGATGTCATAGGACGGCATCGCCAGGCGGGTGGCGGTTACCGTAACGACATCGAGCTCCGCCGACGGCTCATTCGCGGCCCCACTGGTCGCGGCAAGCGCCGCGGCCGCGATAAACAAAAACATTCGCGCGCCGTCCCCGGTCATTCTTGTAGAGGGCGCTTATGATCGGGAAAAAACCGGCCGCCCGGAAGGCGGGCAGGCAATTTTAGCGATTTTCTCTAGGCCTTTCGGGACCTGCCACCGCACAGCGGCGGCTGCTACTCTCGAGGCCATGCAGCCGGACACCCAGCCGGACGAGCTGGCCCATTCTTCTGGGCACACGCGGGTCGTGAGAGCGACGGGTGTCACCGCAGGCGGCTTTCCTTGGACGGTGTTGACGGGTGATGTTGCTTTCGCCTTGCGGGAGATCGGTTCGGACTCCATCGACTGCGTCGTCACGAGCCCGCCCTATTACTGGCAACGCGACTACGAGGTCACCGGCCAGATCGGACACGAAAGAACCATCAGCGGTTATGTCGCCGCGTTGGTGCGCACCTTCGCGCAAGTGCGCCGCACGTTGAAACCCACCGGCACCCTGTTCCTCAATCTCGGCGACACCTACTACTCGGCCAAGGGCCGCCCGCACGGACGGGACGACAAACATAACGGCCGCCAGATGATGCGGCGGCATCTGCGCGCCGTGGACGGCCCCGGCCTCGGACTGCCGCGCAAATCCCTGATCGGCATCCCCTGGCGCGTCGCCCTGGCCCTGCAGGATGACGGGTGGACGCTGCGCAGCTCGATCATCTGGCAGCGGCCCGCCTCGCTCCCCGAGCCGACCGCCCACGACCGCCCGTGGCGAACTTTCGAGTACGTTTTCCTGTTCTCCAAGAGCCCCCGCTATTGGTTTCGCCGCAGCGGACTCGCCGGCGCCGAAGACGTCTGGCGGATCACGGCCCGCCCGGAAAACCCGGGTTCGCACTTCGCGCCCTACCCCATCGAGCTCGTGGAGCGCTGCCTGGATTGCGGGTGCCCCGCCGGCGGAGTCGTTCTCGACCCGTTCGTAGGCTCGGGAACCACCATGATCGCCGCGCTGGCACGCGGCTCGGGCGCGATCGGAGTCGACCTGAAGCCCGAGTACAGCGGCTTCACCATGGCACGGATCAACAGGGACTTCGGCACCCAAAGCAATTGGACCTAGGACTTTCCGGCGGCGACGTGTTGGCTTTCTCGCTGCCGATCGCCTCGATGGCGATCGCGATCGGTGCCTCGCTCGCCGCCCTTTGGCTGTTCTTCCGCTTGCGCGAAGGCCAGTCGCTGATGCGGCTCGTGCGTGTTGGTGCCGCATTCGTCATGCGGTTCTCGATCAGCTGATCGCCTGTATCGTGTTGTCTGTCACGACGATCTTTCTGCTCGTGGACGAGCGCGACCGGCCACCGTCTAGTGGCGCGCACGCGCCATGTACCCAGGCAGCGGCCGCCACCAGGCTCACTCCACCGGGGGCGCACATCGACCTCGGCGCGCGGCCGCGCCACGCGGGTCTCCTTGAGTTTTGCGGTGCCCGCCCTAAAAAGGCCTTGCTCGACCGCCTTCTGGCGCCGGCCGGGCGGATTTCTTTTGATACAATAGGGCCTCTCACGACTCTCACCCCCAAGCTACGTTGCCCTCAAGCGTGGCCGTGGAAGGGCGCGTTCTAAGATTTTATTGGACAGACATGCTTTCTACTTCCAACGTCTCGGTGCAATTCGGTGCGAAGCCACTCTTCGAGCAGGTCACCGTCAAATTCTCGGATGGCAATCGCTACGGCCTGATCGGGGCCAATGGCAGCGGCAAATCGACCCTGATGAAGGTGCTCGGCCGCGAGCTGGAGCAAAGCTCGGGCGATGTCATGCTGCAGACGGGTCTGCGCATGGGAAAGCTCAACCAGAACCAGTTCGGCTACGAGGACGAGCGGGTCCTGGACGTGGTCATGCAGGGGCACGTCGAGATGTGGCAGGCCATGCAGGAGCGCGACCGCATCTACGCGAACCCTGAAGCGACCGACGACGACTACATGAGAGCGGCGGAGCTGGAGGGAAAATTCGCCGAGTACGGCGGTTACGATGCCGAGGCCCGCGCGGCCGCCATCCTGACCGGTGCCGGTATTCCGGAGTCGCAGCACACGGGGCTCATGCGCGAGGTGCCGCCCGGACTGAAGCTGCGCGTGTTGCTCGCGCAGGCGTTGTTCTCGAAGCCCGACGTCCTGCTGCTGGACGAGCCGACCAACAACCTCGACATCAACTCCATCCGCTGGCTCGAGGGCGTGCTCAACGACTACGACGCCACGATGATCATCATCAGCCACGACCGGCACTTCCTCAACCAGGTCTGCACCCACATCGCGGACCTCGACTACCAGCAGCTGAAGATCTACCCGGGCAATTACGACGATTTCATGTTGGCTTCCACGCAGGCGCGCGCCCGGGTCGAGGCGGCGAACGCCAAGGCCAAGGAACGCATCTCCGACCTGCAGGAATTCGTGCGGCGCTTCTCGGCGAATGCCTCCAAGGCACGCCAGGCGACCTCGCGCCGCAGGGCCATCGAGAAGATCAAGATCGAGGAAGTGCGACCCTCCTCGCGCCAGAACCCCTACATCCGCTTCGAGCAGGCCAAGAAGCTGTACCGCTCCGCTTTCACCGTGGAGAACCTGAGCTTCCGCTATCCCAACACCGAGAGCGACGTACTCACCAACATCAACCTCAGTGTCGAGGCCGGCGAGCGCATTGCCATCATCGGGCCCAATGGTATCGGCAAGACCACGCTCATGCGCTGCCTGGCGGGAGACCTGACTCCGACGCAGGGGACGATCACCTGGGTCGAGAACGCCGAGCGGGGCTACATGCCGCAGGACCCGCAGGCGGAGTTTGCCGAGAAGCGGGACTTGTTCAGTTGGATGTCCGACTGGACCGGCAAGGCCGACGACGACCAGATCGTGCGCGCCACGCTCGGGCGCCTGCTGTTCTCCGGCGACGAGACCAAGAAGTCGGTCACGGTGCTCTCCGGAGGCGAGAAGGGCCGCATGATCTACGGAAAGCTGCTGCTCACACGGCCGAACGTCATGCTGCTGGATGAGCCCACGAACCACATGGACATGGAAACCATCGAGTCACTGCAGATCGGGCTGGAGAAATATCCCGGCACGCTGGTGTTCGTCTCGCACGACCGGGAGT
Organism: Steroidobacteraceae bacterium; assembly: GCA_036834945.1. Lineage (GTDB taxonomy): Bacteria > Pseudomonadota > Gammaproteobacteria > Steroidobacterales > Steroidobacteraceae > 13-2-20CM-66-19. The sequence continues at coordinate 34,564 of DAITMW010000032.1, read as the reverse complement.
TCGTGAATACGCTCGCCACGCGTATCATCGAGCTCAAGCCGGACGGCAACATGGCTGACTTCAGCGGCAGCTACGATGAGTACCTGAAGTCACAGGGCATCGAGATCTAGAGATCCCACTAAAGAGGCGTGCACGATGGCAAAGATTCCTCCAGGAGTGGGGCCGCGCGTCCCGCAGGTCGTGGTGCTCTTTGGTGCCACCGGCGATCTCGCACACCGCAAGCTGCTGCCGGGCCTGTTCCGGCTCACCGCCATAGGCTTCATCCCCCGCTGCCGGATCATAGGGATCTCGCTCGAGGACATGGACACGGAGGCTTTCCGCAAGATCGCACGCGCGGCCCTCGATGAGTTCTCGACTCACAAGGTGACGGATGCCGACTGGCAGACGTTCTCGGACGACCTGGAGTACGTGCCGCTGAAAGGCGGCGCACCCGCGCTGAAGGCCGCTGTCGAGAGGGCCGAGCAAGCCATCGGCGCAGAAAGCCAGCGGCTGCATTACCTGAGCGTGCCGCCGAACGCGGCGCTTTCGGCCGTGCGGCTGTTGGGTGAAGCCGGCCTCGTGCCCGGGTCGCGCATCATCATGGAGAAGCCCTTCGGCACGGACTTGAAGAGCGCCGTCGCGCTCAACGCCAAACTGCACGAGGTCTTCGCCGAAGAGCAGATCTTCCGCATCGATCATTTTCTGGGCAAGGAAGCGGCGCAGAACATCCTCGCGTTCCGCTTCGCCAACGGCCTGTTCGAGCCGATCTGGAACCGCAACTTCATCGACCACATCCAGATCGACGTACCGGAGACCCTCGGCCTGGGCAAGCGCGCCAGCTTCTACGAGGCCACCGGCGCCTACCGCGACATGGTGGTCACCCACCTGTTCCAGATCCTGGCGTTCACGGCGATGGAAGCCCCGACATCGCTCGAGCCCGCGCCCATCAGCGAGGAGAAGAACAAGGTGTTCCGCAGTCTGGTGCCGATCCAGCCCGGCGATGTCGTGCGCGGTCAGTACCAGGGCTACCGCAAGGAGGAAGGCATCGAGAGGGAGTCGGACACCGAAACGTTCATCGCGTTGAAATGCTCCATCGACAACTGGCGCTGGGCGGGAGTGCCGTTCTTCCTGCGGACCGGGAAACGGCTCGCCGAAGGACAGCGCATCATTTCGATCGCCTTCCGCGAGCCGCCGCGCAGCATGTTCCCGGAAGGCTCCGGTATCGGCACGCAGGGACCGGATCACCTGACGTTCGATCTCGCCGACTCCTCGAAGATGTCGCTGTCGTTTTACGGGAAGCGACCGGGTCCCGGAATGCGGCTCGACAAGCTCAGCATGCAGTTCGCGATGCGCGATACGGGCTTCGTCGGCGACGTGCTCGAGGCCTACGAGCGTCTGATCCTCGACGCCATGCGTGGCGATCACACTCTTTTCAACACCGCCGAAGGCATCGAGCGACTGTGGGAAGTGTCCGCCCTGCTACAGGAAGCACCGCCACCGGTGCGACCTTATGCCCCGGGTTCGTGGGGACCCAACGCCATCCACCAGCTCATCGCTCCGCGTGCGTGGCGCCTGCCGTTCGAGCGTGCCTGGCGGTATTCCAACGACACCGCCAGCTGACGTTCCGGGTCAGTAGCTCTCGTCGCTGTTGGGAAACGACGCGGACTTCACGTCGGCGATATAGGTCTCGAAGGCCGATTTCACGACGTCGTGCAGACGCGCGTAGTGCCTGACGAAACGCGGCTCGAATTCCGTGTTGATCCCGAGCATGTCGTGCATCACGAGCACCTGCCCGTCGACGCCCGAGCCGGCGCCGATGCCGATCATCGGGATCGCCAGCAACTTCGCGACACGCTCGGCGAGCTGGGCCGGTATCTTTTCCAGGACGATCGCGAAACAACCCGCTTTCTGCAGGGCACGGGCATCGCGCACGAGCTGCTCGGCCTCGTCCTCGGAAGTCGCGCGGACTACATAGGTGCCAAACTTGTAGATGGACTGAGGTGTCAGGCCGAGGTGTCCCATGACGGGGATGCCCGCCGACACGATGCGCTTGACACTGTCGAGGATGAACTCCCCGCCCTCCATCTTCACTCCATGGCCACCGGTCTCCTTCATAATGCGTACCGCACTCTCGAGCGCGAGCGTGCTGTTACCCTGATACGAGCCGAAGGGCATGTCGACGATCACCAACGCCCGCTCCACCGCCCGTACGACGGAGGCGGCGTGGGAGATCATCTGGTCCAGGGTTATCGGGACCGTAGTCTCGAAGCCATGGACCACGTTCGCGGCACTGTCGCCAACCAGCACCACGTCGATGCCCGCCCTGTCGAGAATCCGGGCAAACGAAAAGTCATAGGCCGTGAGCATGGCGATCTTTTCGCCGCGAGCCTTCATTTCCGCGAGGCGAGCTGTGGTGACCTTGCGCCGGCGCGTTGCCGGCTCGCCACGGGGAGGTGTTTCAGTTGACATTATCCTGGCTCGCCTCGACTTTCGGTGGACGCAAATACAGCCCGACAATTTTGCCATGGAACGCCGGCGTTCCGGCAGTTGACGTTCAGGATTGCTTACACTGTTCCAACGCCAATCATCTGGTCACCTTCGGGCACCCACTGCTACAGTAAGCTACAGATTTTCCGACAACTGTCACTGCCGCGCTGCCGCTTGAACAACGATACCGTCACCGTCCGAAATTCCGCCTCGTCAGCGCCGCCGTCCCTGCAACCCACCGTGCTCTATTTCGCACGGCTGGGCGACATGGTCATGCTGACGGCGCTGCTCCATTTCCTGCACCGGCGCTACCATCGCCCCTGCCAGGTCATCGGCGCGGGCTCCTGGAACTCGGCCGTATTCCAGGGCAACCCGGATGTGTCCCGGGTCTGGTCCTTCGGCCGGCACTTCCCTTTCCCCCTGACGCCGGAGTGGCCGGCCGTGGCGCGAGCGCTCCGGGACAGCGATCCAGGTCCGGTCTACATCTGCGAGTACCACTATCGGCAGCTACCGCGCATCCGTCGCATGCTGTCGTTCAGCGGTATCGATCCCGCCCGGTGTGTCTTCATGACGGAGGCACCCGGAAGTCTCAATCACTCGGTCGACCGCCTCGTACACCTGGGCCAGCAGACTCCGGCACGGCTGAATCCGGCGGACTATCCCCTGCCCTACAACAGCGCGACCTGGGCGCCGCGGTTGCGCGTAAACAACAATGATCGCGTCGAGTTGGATGCCTGGCTGCGCGGCCGCGGTTGGGCCGGACGCCCGATCGTCATGGTGCAACCTGGCAATCACCGCAGCATGAGCCGCAAACGCGGGCGCTGGCGGCGCTTGAGCACTGACGACAAGGCCTGGCCTACCGATCGCTGGGTGTCGCTATTGCACAAGATGAAGGCGCGGATGCCGAACGCTCTCATCATGCTCCGCGGCTCTCACGAAGAAGTGAAGATGTTGCAGACCGTGCAGGCCGCGACAGGGCTCGACTCTGTCGTAGTAGCCGGAGTTGGCTTGCGACAGTTGTTTGCGCTCTGCGAGATCTCGCACAGCATGATTTCCGTGGATACGGGTCCCGCCCACGCCGCGGCGGCGTTGGGATTGCCGCTGGTCGTCATGTACGGCGCCGAGGCCCAACGATACTGGCTGCCGCGCAGCCATTCCGGCTCGCCGGTGATCGGAGTCGGTGGCCCTCCAACTTCCGTGCGCGCGGACCAGATACCGGTGGAAGCCGTTTTCGATGCGTGGTGCGCGGTACTTGCGCGCATGGAGACCGCCCCACGACGCCAACCCGCGGCAGCCCCGACTTTCCAGCCGGATACGGCTTTCCCGGCGACTGGCGGCGCCGCTACTCTCCGTGATGGGGTGAGGGCCTGACCCCGGTCACGATCTGACCCGACATGGCTTGGGGCTGGGCACTGATGAACGGCCCTTTCTGCTCGGGTGGTACGGGCTTACGGCGGCTCTTCCGCCACAAGTCGTAAACCGTCAGGGCACCGGTCAACGATGCCAATGTAGTGAAGTACGCCGAGGGGCCGTACCCGGCAATCAGGCTGCCCGCCAACACCGGGCCCATCGCCGCCGCGCCACCATTCAGACGCAGCAGGGCACTGCTCGCGGCCACCATCTCTGCGGGCTCGAGCTTATCGTTCACGTGCGAGACCGCGAGTGAGTAGAGCGTCAGCGCGGATCCGCTGAAGAGCGCGGTCAACAAGAAAAACAGCGCACGAGGCAAGCCCCCAAAAGCCACGATACTCCCGGCAACTATCGTGGCTACCGTGCAGGCTGCCGCAATCACCGTGCGGCGATCCATGCGGTCGGAAAGCCTGCCGACCGGGTACTGCGTTACAACGGCAGCGAGAATGCTGACAGCCATGAACGTGGCAATGCCGCTGTTGCCGAACCCGCTCAAGCGCGCATACACCGGCCCCATCGAGAACACGATGGAGGAAATCATTCCCGACACGGAGACGGCTACGACACCGAGTGGAGAGTTCCGATACAGGTCGCGGTAGCGGACTTTGCGCGGAACCGCTGGCCCGGGCGCTTGCTGCGCCGACACCACGATCGGCACCATGGAAAGCGAGATCAACACGGAGACCAGCATGAACGGCGTGGTCGTACTGGGATTGGCCACGACGATCAGAAACTGCGCGGCCCCGAGGCCCACGTACAGCACCAGCATGTACATCGCGAGCAGTTGGCCGCGATTGGCCTTGCTGGCGCGATCGTTGAGCCAGCTCTCGGCGACGACATAGATCCCGGCGAAGCAAACGCCGGACAGGAGGCGCATCGTCGCCCAGATGAAAGGCTGGACGAAGGTGGCCTGCACGAGAATGGCGGCCGAGGCGATGGCCGCCAGCGCGGCAAACACACGGATGTGACCGATCTGGCGCAGCATGCGCGGCGCTGCCGCGGTACCGGCAAGGTATCCCACGTAGTAACACGACATGATGATGCCGGTGACGGGGGTGGGGAAACCTTCGAGCGTGGCGCGCAAACCGAGCAACGTGCCCTGCAGGCCCGCGCCCAACATCAACACTCCCATGCCGAGCAGCAGCGGCCAGGTTGCCGTTATCGTACTTACTCGCGCCGTGGAGGAAGTAGTTCCGGCGACATCCGTGCCATCGCTCACCAGTCAGGTCCCCGTGGCGCGTGCTGCCAGATTCCGCCGAGAATGTTGGCGAGATTATCGTTGAGGTAAACGGTCTTGCTGTACTTGTAGGCGACGTCCTTTGCCTGGCGGCGGTCCAGCAGGAACACGTCCGTCACCCCATCGGTGATCGCACCGCCATCATCGAGCTCGGGCAGAGGCTTTTTATCGGCCCACAGCGGATTGGCGGCGCAGACGAACACCTCGGCCTCGACCATGCTGATGGGGAAGACCTTGATCACCTCCACCTCGACACGGTTCCCGTCGGTCCACTTGCGGGCAAAGGTGAGTTGCTCGATCCGGGTAAAGACGGGATCCGCGACCTGTCGCGACTGGTGCGCCCGTAAATCAAACACGCGGCGCTCGACCGAAACGGCCACGAGACGCTCCAGGTCGAGCGCGGTCCACGCATACACGCCGTCCCGGGTGAACTGGCCGGTGAAGCGCTTCACAACGCCGCGCCGGATCCGTGCGATCTCTGGCGGGAGCGGCTCCAGAGGATGACTCAGGACCAACAGCTTGCCCGCATCGTAGGGATGGTCGTCGGCGGCAAACGGGATCTGCTCCGAGGCCTTCAGCTCGGTCACATACTGAACATCGCCGCCCTTGAGCTCACCGTAGGGGTGACGCGAACAGAAAGGTCCCTCGGTGGTCTGCGGCTGAATGAGGTGGCCGTGCTCCATTCCCGGCTGCGGCGTCGACGAGCAGCCGGTGAGACCCAGTGCGAGCAGAGAGACCCAAACGGACGGTTGCTGGTTCATAGCCGATCAGTATAGCCGCAGCGATCCGGCCCAATACTTAAGTAGTTACTTGACTTTATGATGACACCGCAGGATAGTTAATGACATGCTTAACCATCCCATCGACCTGGACCGGGTTTTCCATGCGCTGGCGGATCCGACGCGACGAGCCATGATCGAGCGGCTGGGCCGCTCACCGGCGAGCGTCAGTGAGCTGGCGCAGCCCGCGACAATCTCACTCGCCGCGATCGTGCAGCACGTGCAGATCCTGGAAGCCTGCGGCCTGGTGCGGACTGAAAAGGTCGGCCGTACGCGCACCTGCCGGATCAATGCCGCCGCACTCACCGCCGCCGAGCGTTGGCTCGAGGCTCGCCGCGGCGAATGGAGCGGACACCTGGACCGCCTCGGCGATTTTCTGAAAAAGGACACGAAATGACTTCCCGCATTCATCACGGCCAATTCGCCATCGAGCGCACCTACCCCGCGACACCCGGGCGCGTATATGCCGCCTGGAGCGAGCTCGGCGCGAAGGCTCGTTGGTTCATCGGACCTGAAGGCTGGCGCGAGGTTCGCCGCGAGATCGATTTTCGCGTCGGCGGGCAGGAGGTCTTGCAGGGCCGCTTGAGCAACGGGAGGGTGACCCTCTACACCGCCCACTTCCACGCCCTCGCTCCCGCGGAGCGCATCGTGTTCGATTACGACATGCACCTGAACGAGACACACCACTCCACCTCGCTGGCCACTGTCGAGCTCTTTCCAACATCCAACGGCACGCGACTGCTGTTCACCGAGCAGGTTGCGTTTCTCGACGGCACCGAGAGCCCCGCGAATCGCGAGCACGGTACCGCCATCCACCTCGACCGGCTGACGACGTACCTGGCATTACCTCCCAGGTAATCGACCCGCCTACGCGGGGTGAGCATGATCGTCGCCACTGAACAGGAGCGACGATCATGCAGACACCCTTCGTACACGCACCCGACGGAACCCGCCTCTACTGGACCCAGTGGGGCTCCGGACGCCCCATTCTCTTCTCGAGCAGCGGGGGGATGCCGACGGAAATGTGGAACTACCAGATGGGCGCGCTCGCCGACCAAGGCTATCGCTGCATCGCGTTCGACAGGCGCGGGCACGGCCGCTCCGACGTCCCGTCCAGCGGATACGACTTCGATACATTTGCCGACGACCTGGCGGCGTTGGTCACGGCACTCGAGCTGGAAGACCTGACTTTCATCTCCCACTCGATGGGAGGCGGCGAGGTCGTCCGTTATCTCACCCGGCACGGGAGCGCACGCGTGCGGCGCCTCGTGCTCATCAGCCCGACGACGCCTTTCATGTTGCAGACGGCTGATAATCCCGACGGCATCCCACAAGCCACCCTCGAGGCGCTCCGCGACAGCTGGCGCAAGGATTACCCCAAATGGGTCGCCGACAATACCGCGCCATTCTTCGTGCCGGAGACCTCACCTGCCATGATGCGCTGGGGTGCGGGATTGCTGTCGTCCTGGCCGGCCAGGCTGGCGATCGCATGCAACATAGCGCTCACGACGACTGACTTCCGCAGCGAGCTGCGCAATATCTGCGTGCCCACCCTGGTCATCCATGGGGATCGCGATGTCTCCGCTCCGCTCGCGCTGACGGGGCAGCCCACCGCGGAGCTGATTCCGGGCTGCCGCTTGAAGGTCTACGCAGGAGCACCCCACGGCTTGCTGTATACCCATATGGACCCGCTGCACGCGGACATCCTGGATCATATGCTGTCGAAATGACGGCACCCCGGACGTCATCGTGCTGGCGGAGCATGGTGCCCGCCAGGAGTTCAGGAGATTTCACATGCAATACATGCTGCTGGCCTACGCCGACCAGAACGCTTTCGCCAAGATGACGCCGGAAGAGCAGAAACAGGGCTATGGGGCCTACCAGGCTTTCATGGAGGCGCTGAAGAAGGCCGGTGCCTACCAGGCCTCGGGCCGGCTGCAGCCGACCTCGACCGCCACCACCGTGCGCGTCTCGAATGGCAAAACGCAGGTCCTCAACGGCCCCTACATGGAGACCAAGGAGCAGCTCGGAGGCTATTTCCTCATCGACGCGCCCGATCTGGACGCGGCGCTTTCCTGGGCGGCACGTTGCCCCGCTTCCTCTCACGGTATCGTCGAAGTACGCCCGATCTGGACGATGCAGCCGTCGTGAAGTCCGAAGGCGGCGAGCAAGCTCGAAGCATCGCGGACGCGGTTGCGCGCCGCAGTTACGGCAAGCTCGTCGCCTTTCTCGCGGCTCGTACGCGGGACGTCGCTTCCGTCGAGGACGCCCTGTCGGAAGCGTTCGCCTCCGCGCTCCTGGATTGGCCACGGAATGGGTGTCCCGCCAATCCGGAGGGTTGGCTACTGACCGCCGCCCGGCGGAAGTTGATCGATTTCGCACGGCGGCGACGCACTGGCGAAGCCGCCGGCGGACAGTTGCAGATCATCGCCGAGGAGCTGGAGGCGGCCGCGGCGGCGAGTACCGCCAACGAGCTGCAGATCCCTGATCAACGTCTGGCGTTGATGTTTGCCTGCGCGCACCCGGCGATCGACGCCGGCGTGCGCGCACCGTTGATCCTGCAGGTATTGCTCGGTCTGGACGCCGCCATGATCGCTTCGGCATTCCTGACTTCACCGGCCGCGATGGGCCAACGCCTGGTGCGCGCGAAAGACAAGATTCGCCAGGCGGGAATCCCCTTTCGCGTCCCCGAGCGCGAGGAGTTGCCCGATCGGCTCGGCGCGGTGTTGGATGCGATCTACGCGGCTTTCTCGGAAGGCTGGACCGACTCGGGCGGCACCGATGTCGCACGTCGTGACCTTGCCGAGGAAGCCCTGTTTCTCGGACAACTGGTCACGCAATTGTTGCCGGATGAGCCTGAGGCTCTCGGGCTTCTCGCGCTGATGTTGTATGTGGAGGCGAGACGTCCGGCGCGACGGAACGCCCAGGGCGAGTATGTGCCGCTCGCCGAGCAGGACATGTCGCTGTGGAATTCGGAACTGATCGCGGCCGCGGAGGCCTTATTGCTGCGTGCGAGCCCGATGAGCTCGATCGGCCGTTATCAACTCGAGGCCGCGCTCCAATCGGCGCACGTGGCACGCCGCCGTAACGGCGATGCCAACTGGCACGCTGTCGTGGAGCTGTACGACGCGCTGTTGGCATTGTCCGGGTCGCCCGTCGTGGCGATCAATCGGGCCTTGGCCCTCGCCGAAGTGGAGGGAGCACCGGCCGCACTGGCGATACTGGAAAATCTGGCTCATGACGGCCGGCTGACGGAGTATCAACCCTACTGGGCGGCACGCGCCGAGTTACTTGCGCGGACCCGTGCTTGCGAGGAAGCGCACCGGGCGTACGAAGTAGCTATCGGACTGGAGCGCGATCCAGCCGTCCGCCACTTCCTCCAACAACGGCAGGCGGCGCTCGCTAAAGTCGGTCGCGAATCGCGGCTGGTAAAAGGGCCTTGTAACGACGGCTGAGTGCAAGTGTCTGGCCATCGCGCAGTACCAGCTCATAGTCGCCGTGAAACATCGGCCGCAGCTCCTGAATGAAGCTCACACGCACGACATGAGAGCGATGCACACGTAGAAACTCTGTCGGATCGAGCTGTGCCACGAAGCTGGTGAGAGAATCCCGCACCAGGTGAGCCTTGCCGGCGGCATGGACCTCAACGTAGTTACCCGCTGCGGAAACCCGCTGAATATCGTCAACGTCGAGAAAGAACGCGCGTTCTGTCTCACGCACCAGGATCTGTCGTGCTGCGGCGGGCCGGCCCGGAATACCAGCCAGAAGACGCCTCATGCGCTCCTCCAGATCGCTGCGGTCCGGCTCGGCCAGCGCGGTCCGGATACGCTCCACACTGCGCATGAAGCGCTCGCGATCGAACGGCTTCAGCAGATAGTCGACGGCCTCGACCTCGAAGGCCCGCACGGCATACTCGGAGTAAGCCGTCGTGAAAACGATCAATGGTGAGCCGACATCGCGCACCCCGTCGATCACGTCGAACCCGCTGCGGGTCCCGAGTTGGATGTCGAGATAGATCACATCGGGCACCACGCTCGTGACCGCAGCGATGCCCTCATCCACGGTGGCGGCCTCCGCGACTACCCGGAAATCCTCCAGCTCGTCGATGAAGCGCGAGAGCTTGGCGCGCGCGGGCGGCTCGTCTTCGACAATGACGACGGAGTAAGTCATGCGGTGACCGGAAAGCTGACCGTCACCACGGCGCCGCGCGGCTGACGGCTGCCGAACTCGAGGGTGTGTTCGCCGGGAAACAGTAGTTCGAGGCGGCGCGAGATATTGGAAAGGCCCGTGCCACGCATGATGGGAGTGTCAGGGAAACCGGTGCCGTCGTCGCTCACCGTATATTTGACGCGGGGCCCGTCACGCCGCACATCCACCTGTACACAGCCCCGGCCGTCGGTCAGGCCATGCCGCAAGGCATTCTCCACGATCGGTTGTAAAAGCAGACGGGGCACCCGCAGGGCCTCGAGTCCCGGCTCGATGCCGATCTCGAAGGTGAGCTGCCCGCGGAAGCGCTCGCCCATCATCGCGGCGTAATTGCGCAACCAACCCAACTCCCGCTCGAGGGGAACGAGTACGTGATGGTCGGATTCGTAGGAGGCCCGCAGGAGATCGCTCAGCTGGCTGATCATCCGGTCCGCGGCATCGACATCCTCGTGCATGCGGTTCGAGATCGCATTCAACGAGTTGAACAGGAAATGGGGCTCGATCTGTGCCGTCAGATGCCGCAGGCGCGCCTCGCTGAGCTCCGCGGCGAGCTGGGCGGCTCGCAATTCGCGCGCGCGGCGCCTACGGAACTCGCGGAGCGCAACCACACCGACCAGGACGATGAAATAGGTGATGGCATCCCTTTGCAATTCGTAAAAGCCCTGGACGGGCACGTTGCCGAAGTCCCATCGCCCCCCGACCAACAGGTAACCCAACTTGCGCACCAACACTATGCCGAGCACGTGCACGGTGGAGAACACCAGGAGCGCCATGGCGTGGGCGAGGATGACACGCACGCGGGCATGCGTATCGATCCGGAAGCGATCTTCGAAGCGCACGATCAAGGGGACCAGCAGGCAAATGACCAGGACACTGCTCATCTCCCAGAAGAAGGGCTCCCAGGGAGCGATCGTCTGGACGTTGCGCAGGGTGATGTAGTGGTTGAGCCCCAGGTAGGCACCGAGCAGCACGGAGAAAGTCAGATACAGCCCCCAATGTTTGCCCGGCCAGATCGCGACGATCGAGTCGGCCGCCAGAGTTGAAGCTTCGGTACTTGCCATGATCGCATCCTACCCCTGTCGCGGCTCTCAGTTGATGTCCTGTGGAACCGCGAACGCGGACGGCCCCCACGCCCGATTGGGGGTCGCGGGACGCCGGGCGCTGCGCTCCAGCCCGAACAGGGGGCGCAGCATCCCTACCCTGCGGATGACTTCATAGCCGAGGAAGGAGGCGGAGGCCGTCACCAGAACCAGCAAGAACCCTTCGACGCCGGGCTGCAGGTGCGACGGCTTCAGGGCGTGAGCACACACGACAATCACCGTCTGGTGAAGGATATACACAGGAAAAACCGACGCCGTCAGATAACGGCGCGCCGCGTTGTCGTGATTGAGATGCCGGCGCGCGAATCCCAGCACGGCCACAATCGCCAGCCACTGCACGGCGCCATAGACCACGTCGCCGAACTGATGCAGGCCCGGTGAGAACTTCGCGCCGCTGTAGAAAGCACCCATGCCCGCGCATAGGAATGCCCATCCGAGTATTCCGGCAGAGAGTGCGTGCCAGCGGGCGCGCTCCATGGCGACCCACGGTGCGCGCGACCCGGCGAGTGAAAACCCTAGCAGGAACACTGCTCCGTAGAGAGCATGGTCATACCAGTCGTCCACCAGCGCATGAGTGGGAGGGAACCAGCGGGCGAGCGTGAGCTGGATTGCAGCCAGGTAGACGATCGGCCAGACCAGCGCGCCGGCCCCGGCGAACGCACGCTCGGCAAAACCACGTAACCCCGGGACAAGGCGCGGTGCCAGCCGTATACCAACATACAACAGCACGGTGTAGGCCCACAGGTACACCACGAACCAGAGGTGATTCCAGGTCGGCAGGATCAGGCAGTCCGTGCCCTTGCAAAACCCGTGGTAGGCAGTGAAGTACAGGCCCAGGAACTGAGCATAGCTGCCCGTATAGCCGGCGTGCTCGATGACCTGCAGATAGGACTGCGGCGGGACAATGACGGCCATGCCGAACAGGAGCGGCACGAGCAGGCGGACGGAGCGCCGCCCGAAGAACCCTCGCACGCCCTGCCGATCCAGGAGATAACCGGTCGCAACCCCGGAGACCAGAAACAGGAGTGACAGCCGCCAGGGCGAGCTGAGCATCATGAGGGGCTCGATGGCATGCGAAGCTTCGGGACTTTTCACGTGCCAATCCCACGTCACGTAGTACATCCCCACGTGATACAGGATCAGCAGCATGAAGGCTCCGATACGCACCCAGTCGAGGTCGTAGCGACGCTCGCCCAGGGTTCCTTGGGGCATGGTCTGTGTGGTCATTTCAGCCTCCCGTTGACGTGTGGGGGTAGCTTCTTGCCACGCGGCCCCGGGCGGCAATGACGCCGGGACGAGCGGGACCGGAGGTGGGGTGAGCGGGCCCAGCCCGGTGCCCTCGGTTACACTGCGGGGCTCGTCCGACACGGAGTTGCGCATGCTCACATCCCTGCTCTTGTCCTTCACGATGGCGCAGATGCTTCACTACCCGTACGCGACCGAGCTCGCCTCGGCCGAACAGGGGGACTCGATCGCCTGGGTCCGCGATCTCGATGGCGCCCGGAATGTCTGGTTCGCGCACGGCCCCGATTTCGCGCCGATACAACTCACCCACTTCACGGAGGACGATGGACAGGAGATCACGCAGCTCACCTTCTCTCCGGATGGCACACGTCTCGTGTACGTGCGTGGCGGAGACCATGACGCGAACTGGCCGGCGGAAGGCAACCTTGCGCCGGATCCGGCGGACTCGCCTGAGCAACCGGTCGTCACGATCTGGACAGTAGCGCTCAACGGTAGCGGTGAGCCGCAGAAAATCGCCGAAGGCGACACGCCCTCGATTTCGTCACGGGGACAACTCGTATACACGAAGGATGATCACGTCTGGACAGCTCCGCTCGACGGACAGGGCAAGCCGGAGCAATTGTTCTTCGATCGCGGCAAGGACAGCGACCTGCGCTGGTCTCCGGACGGCAGCCGCCTGGCGTTCGTCTCGAATCGCGGCGACCACTCGTTCATCGGCGTCTTCACGGCGAAAGACCGGCCGCTCGTCTACCTGGCACCTTCGACGGGCAAGGACCTTTCCCCGCGGTGGTCTCCCGACGGCCAGCGCGTCGCGTTCGTGCGCCAACCCGGCGACGGCGGTCCGCCGGAGCCCTTGTTGAAACAAACACCGCACCCCTGGTCCATCTGGGTCGCGGAGGCCGGGACGACGGCCGGCCATGCCGTGTGGCAAAGCCCCGTGACCTTGGCCGGATCCTATCCGGAGGTGGAGGGCGAAGCGAACCTGTACTGGGGCAATGGGGACCGGCTGGTATTCCTTGCGTACCTCGATGAGTGGCCGCACCTCTATTCTGTCGCCGCCTCCGGCTCCGTCGCCGCCTCGGGCTCGAGCGGTGCGACGCCGACCCTTCTGACTCCCGGGACCTTCATGGTCGAGCACATCAAACAGAGCCGGGATCGCCGCTTCATGATCTACGATGCCAACACCGGCACCACTACCGGTGATGGTGATCGGCGGCACCTGTTCCGGGTTGCCGTGGACAAGCCCGGATCGGTCGAGCTGACATCCGGCGATACGTTGGAATGGCAACCCGTCGTCGCAAGCGATCGGACGATCGCATTCGTAGCAGCGAGCGCGCAGCAGCCTCCACAGGTAGCCATCGTCGGGATCGACGGGAAACATCGTACAACCCTTGCCGCGGGCAAGCTGCCCGCGGACTTCCCAGTCAACCAGCTCGTGACACCCAAGCCCGTTACGTTCAAAGCCGACGACGGCATGTTGGTTCACGGCCAGCTTTTCGAGCCGGCTGCGAAAGGCGCGAGCAAGCCCGGCATCATCTTCGTTCACGGCGGCCCGCCGCGGCAGATGTTGCTCGGTTGGCATTACATGCAGTACTACAGCAATGCCTACGCGGTAAACCAGTACCTCGCCGCGCACGGATTTGTCGTCTTGTCTGTGAACTACCGCCTCGGCATCGGTTACGGACGGGCATACCAGCAACCCGAGCACGGAGGGCTCGCGGGGGCCTCGGAATACCAGGACGTCATAGCCGGCGCCCGGTTCCTGCAGACCGTCCCGGGAGTGGACGCGAAGAGGATCGGTATCTGGGGCGGCTCCTATGGAGGATTGCTCACCGCGCTCGCCCTCGCCCGCAACTCCGACATCTTTGCGGCGGGAGTCGACCTACACGGTGTGCATGACTGGTCGCAACTGATGGACAGGTGGGTGGGCAAGGCAGGAACCCGCTTCGAGAAGGGCGATCGGGAGGAGGCACTGAAGGTCGCCTGGGAGTCCTCACCGGCCTCGAGCGTCGACAAGTGGAAGTCGCCGGTGCTGCTCATCCAGGGGGATGACGATCGCAACGTGCCTTTCCAACAAACGGTCGACCTGGCCCGGCGACTGCGGACGCAGGGCGTACCGTTCGAGGAGCTGGTCATTCCCAATGAGATCCACGGGTTTCTCCGCAGTGCCAACTGGCTGCGGGCGGATGAGGCGACCGCGGAGTTTTTGTCGCGGACGTTGAAGGGGGCCGCGAAGTAGGCGAACGCGGGGGGTAGTGCGCGCGCCCGGGTGGCGCCGTGGCGGCGTCAGCGCCGGGCGTGACCAGTGCCAGGGCGTGCGGTCGTGCGCCCCGCCGCCGCATACACTCGGCGGCGCAGGTCACTGCGGCGGTGTCGATTCACACCGCCTTCATATATCTGCAATACCGTCGCCGCCATGCGATCGTTTCTTTACTGTCTCGCGGTGGCCCTCCTCGCGTGCGCATCGGCGTCGGCGAACGTCGCCGCGCCGCCGCCCGACGGGGACCTGACACCGCTGGCGGCGCTGGGTCGCAAGCTGTTCTTCGACCCTTCGCTCTCGGCCTCGGGCAAACTCGCGTGCGCCACTTGCCACGATTCCACGCGCGCCTACGGCCCACCGCCCGGGAAGGCCATCGCAATGGGCGGCCCGCAGATGACCCAATCGGGCACACGTGCAGTGCCTTCCTTGCGCTATCTACGAAGCTCGCCGCCCTTCGCGCTGGATCATCGCTTCATTGATGGCGACATCGCCCCCATCGGCGGCTTCACCTGGGACGGACGAGCAGCCTCGATCGGCGAGCAGGCAAGACTGCCCTTGCTCGCGGCCAACGAGATGGCGAACGCCAGCCCGGCCGATGTCGTCACCAAACTGCGCAAAAGCCCGTACGCAAAGCAATTCCGTACGGCCTTCGGCGGGGACATTTTCGAGGACCCGGAGCGCGCTTTCGCCGCGGCTTTGAAGGCGCTGGATGCGTTCGAAGCGACGCCATCGGAGTTTTTTCCCTTCAGTAGTCGATACGACGCCTTCTTACGCGGCGACCTCGAGCTCACCGAGCAAGAGGAGCGCGGCGCCGCGATCTTCAAGGATCCGAAGAAAGGCAATTGCTCGAGCTGCCACCTGACGAGCAGCCGCGGGGGCAAACCTCCAGTGTTCACCGACTACGACTTCGCGAATGTCGGTGTGCCACGTAACCCGCGGATTCCGGCAAATGCCGACTCCAACTACTACGATCTCGGCCTCTGCGGCCCCGAGCGCTCGGACCTCAAAGACCAACACGAGTACTGCGGCTTCTTTCGCGCCCCGACCCTGCGCAACGTCGCGATTCGCGACGCGTTCTTTCACAACGGCGCGTTCCACAATCTGAAGGACACGCTCCGGTTCTACGTGGAGCGCGATCTGAAGCCGGAGAAGTTCTATCCGCGCAACCCGGATGGAACGGTCCACAAGGCAGACGATCTGCCGCCAGGCTATCCCGACAATCTGGATCACGATCCCCCACTCGACCGGGGCGGAAGCGACGTGCCCGCGTTGACGGACGCCGAGATCGACGATGTGATCGCGTTTCTAAGGACGCTGACCGATGCGGACGTGCGCCAGTGATGGCGCGGCGGATCCATGCTGTGCTGTTGTTGGCAGTCGTGTCCCAAGGCGCCGCGGCAATGGATTGGAGCAAGCCGTGGGTTGAGCCTCACGACCCGCGGCAAGCGGCAGACCACAGTGACGAGTATGCGTGGCGGTTGTTTGTTGCGTCGAATTGGCCGGCAGACCTGGCCGGGCATGTCGCCAATACCAAGACGGCCTTCGGGACGGAGGGGCCGGTGGTCTGGGAGGCCTGGAAGAACGCGGCCGACGTGTACCTGGACGACGGTGTTGATCCGGGGCCCTGGGGCACGACACCCGTATCCGCGGTCGCCCGCGAAAGCCGCTTTGAAACGTTCTCACTCAAAGACCTGCCGATCGTCCGGCACATCGTGGGCGGGAAGATGGTGCCGCTGACCGACCCCAGCGCCAGCGCGAGGCGACTCACCGAAATCCGGATGAATCGCCCCGCCTTCGAATACATCCGGACCAACGAGCTCTACAACTTAGACGGACAGATGCGGCTCCTCGCATCGGGCCGGAAAGTCAACTTTCCCACGTCAGCCACCGAGATCAAGGCCAAGTGGCGCCCCATCCGCGACGACGAGCGGGCGCGTTACCACACGGTCACGGTCCGACTCGCCGACGGTGCCCAACGCCTCTACGGCCTGACGGCGTTGCATATCGTCTCCAAGGCGCTGCCGCAGTGGTTCTGGGCGACCTTCGAGCACGTCGACAACCCAACTTTACCGAACGCGGACGGTTGGCAGTTACCGTCGCGCGATCGTTTCGCATGCGCCGGCGAGCCGGATGAATGCAATCAGGCGCCTCGCGGTATCGGTCTGGAAGGCACGGTGTGGCAGAACTACCGGCTGCGCGGCACGCTGACGCGTTTCGTGGATGACTCGAGTCGTCCACTACTGCTCGCCAACTCGGAGCTGGAAGCGGGGATGCAGCAAACGTCGTCGTGCATTACGTGCCATGCGAGATCGTCGCTTGCCGTGGTTGGCGGCGCGCCGTTGCGGCTGCCGATCTTCGAGGCATCCGCCGGACTGGAACGCCGCGGCTACGTCGGGCTACCGCGCGCTGAATGGTTTGAAGACCCCTCGGGCGGTCGTAGGCAACTGTTCGAGCAACTCGACTTTGTGTGGTCGCTGTCCAAGGCGCGACCGCGAAAGGTGCCCCCATGAATCGTAAGTTCCTCGTTAGTATCCTGATGTGCTTCGCGACGGTTTGCAGCGCCGACAACGCGCGGCCACGCCAGGTGCCCGTTGGCGCGGCGCCCGCGACTGAGGCGAGTTCCGCGCCCGACAAGGCCGCGGGGCCCGACAAGGCCGCGGTGCCCGACAAGGCCGCGGCGCCCCACAAGGCCGCGGGGCCCGACAAGGCCGCGGCGCCCGACAAGGCCTCGGCTCCCGACAGCGATGCCCCGAAATTCATCAGCGAGGCCAAGTGGGAGCTCGCTGGTTACAACAACGATGAAGTCGTCTACACCGTCTTCGTGACGAGCCAGGACACCCGGATCATCCGCTGCACGACGCAGGTAAAAGGCTTTTATTTCGAGAACGGCGAGAAACTGAGCATCGCCGATCGCCAGATCACCACCGTGTTTCCCAACCAACCGACGCGTGTGGGCTATTGGATGGACATGGACCAGCAGTCCGGTGCGAGCTACTCGGTCAAGTGCCATCCGGTCTGAGCACAACGGGTTGTTTGTCTCGAAACCGTCATAAATCTGTTAAGTGGAATCGCTATTTTCAGGCCGCAACCATAACACCGGGGATAGAAGGGGTTTCCATGCCGAAGAGTTTCAAGCGCCGCGCGAGTGTGGCGTGTGCGGTCTCCATTGCTGCCATGTCCGCCGGCGTGGCCACCGCGCAAGTCGCCGACCCGGTGATCTTCAGCTTCGCGACGCTGGGTGACAGCCGTACGGATCCCAACAAGCCCGACGCGACGACTCTCCTCGCCAATCCGAGCCCGACGACTCAAGGCGGCGTACCCAGCCTGACCGGCACCATCCTGCCGCAGGACAACGAGTACGTGCAGAACACGCAGGCCTTCGGTGCGATCCTTGCCGGCATCCAGGCGCAGAACCCCAACCTGTTGTTCTTCAACGGTGACATGGTCTACGGCTACGGCCGACCGACGTTGCCGGCCGCCTGGGCGAACGGCAAGCCCAACAGCTGGAGCAGCGCGCAGTCCGTCAGCCCGGATGCCGTGTTCGAGTTCGTACAATACGCGTACTGGCGCGGCATGGTCGCGCCGCTGTTCTTGAACGGGACCTACGTGATCCCGGTGCCGGGCAACCACGAAACCCAGTGCAGCTACAGCGCCGCACCCTACAGCGCGACCGCCCCGAACCCGAACTGCGATGACACCGCGCACGGCAACCTGTCGGGCAAGACGGCCTACGCGGACAACGAGAACATGTTCCGCTTCAACACCAGTGACCTCGTGCAGGACCTGGTGACGAACATCCGCTTCTCGAACGTGACCGGCTTCTTCGCGACGAATGCGAACGGCCTCACCCAGGCGACCGCGCCCCAGGCGAGCACGAACAACGGACCCATCTCGAGCCCGCAGCAGGACCTCACCTACTCGTTCGACATCCAGGCGCAACCCGGCCTGCTGCTGCATTTCGCCATCATCAACACCGACCCGTCCGGCGCGGATGGCATCGCTCCTTCGGACTGGTTGGCCACGGATTTCGCGGCGGCCAAGCAGCGCGGCGCGTCCAAGTTCTTCGTGTTCGGCCACAAGCCGGCGTTCACCTACAACTACTCGGCCGCCTCGGGCGGCAACCCCGGCCCCGGCGGCCTGGATGCCACCGTCAACGCGCAGAACGTGCCGGCTTTCCGTAACACTTTCTGGAGCGTGATCACGCAGTACAACGCGACCTACTTCAGTGGACACGAGCACACGGTCAACGTCGCGAAGTTCGCGGACCCCACCGGAACGTACCAGGGCACGCCGTACCAGGTGATCGTCGGATCGGGCGGCTCGCCGTTCGACGACAAGCTCGTCGGCACCTGCTCCGCCACCAATCCCCCGGGTTGCACCGAGCCGAAGCTCACGAATCCGTACGATCGGTATTACGCGTGGGCGTTGGTTTCGGTCCATGCGAGCGGCAAGGTGTCGCTGCAGGTCAGCGGGTTCAGCGATCAGTTCGGGCCCGTGCAGGACCTGAAGATCTATGACGTCGCGGCGTTGCAATAAAACAGAAAAGCAATACTCATGAACAACAAGATCCCTCTCATTGGTGGCGTGCTGGCCGCCGCCCTCCTCACCCCAGGCATGGCCAGCGCGAGCTTCCTGTTGGATACGGGTACGCCTCCGGGCGATTCCGGCACCACGTACGAGCTGAATTCAGGCCAATGGTTTGCCGGTGAATTCCATGCGACGGCGGGCGAGAGCATCACGTCCGTGGCCGCCTATTTACTGCAGGGCTCGGCGGAACCCGGCTACACGTTCACCTTCGACATTTACTCCAGCACGGGTCTGTTCGCGCGGGCGACCAGCCGCGCACCGCTGCAGTCCTTCGCGGGCACGTATACAGCCGACGGCTGGAACAGCACCGCGGTCAATTGGACCGCACCGACGGACGGTGACTACTGGCTGGCTCTGCAGGTGGACCCCACGAACCAGAGCGGCAACCTCGACCTACCGGGAATCGTGAATCAGACGGGCTCCGCGCCTGCGGAAGCGTTTGCGTACTTCCAGGGCGCGGCCACCGGCAACGTGTACAAGTCGCTCACCGGACCCGGTGTCGGCCTGGAAGTGTCGACAGTGCCCCTGCCGCCCGGCTTCTGGCTATTTGCCAGCGGCCTGTTGGGATTGGGTGCCCTGGCGGGCCGGCAGCGGATCCGTCACATTCTCCACAGCATCAGCGCGACCACAACTGGCAGCCACGCGGCGGCGTAAACAATCGCACCCCAGCGACGATCAGCTGGGGTCGCCAGAGACTCCGAGAAAAGACGCGCAATTGCACGGGCGGTGGCCTGCCGGGTCACCGCCCCATACTTTGTGTAAGGTGGCGTCATCATGACTTCGAGAGCGGTGCGCGCGACACCGCGAAAATCCGCTCTATCCTTGACGGCCGCGGCGACGGCGCTGCGCAATCTGTAGCTCGCCAGAGACTTGGGCAACATCGCCGCCCAAAACACGCCAATAGCCGCGATGATGGGGTCTCGCAACACGGCGGCGAGTACCAACAGGCCCGCGGTACTGAGGCCATGCACGACCAGCCGCCAGACACTCTCGGGTCGCGTCAAAGCTTCCAACACGCGGCCTCCGTCGAGCGGCGTGAAAGGCAGCAGGTTCAGGCCGTTGAGGATGACGAGCGTGACGGCTGAGCTGCGCAGAAGCCCTGTCGACCCGTAGGACTGATCGATAGTCAGCAACACTACGGCGAGCCACAGGCCAGGAACTGGACCCGCGAGCAGCACCGACAACCTGTCGCGGACACTCGTGGCGGTGGGCCGTCCAACCGTCATGGCGCCCAACAGGGGCACGAAGAAGACATGGACATCGCGGTAGCCCAACAGACGCATTGCCGTGGCGTGGCCGGCTTCGTGAAAGGTGATGACCGCCAGGATCAGGGCGGCAAAGGAAGCATCCCAGACTACGGCCATGGCGACGAACGACAGCAGCGCTGTCGCAGCGACTACTATCAGCAACGGCCAGGGAGTTCCTGGAGCGCTTTCCGGGTGCTCGGCAACCTGGAGGAGTGCCTGGAGGTTGGCCTCGATGAGCAACGAGCGCTGCTCGTCGTTGGAAACCGCGGGGGCGCGTGGAGATGCGAGAGGCGGGGGCGCGGAAGCTCCTTGCGCTACCGCCCCTTGCGCAGCCCGCCTTCTCCGGCTTCCTCCCAACCCGTTCCGCGTCAGCGCGAATGCGCCACGCAACGTGAACCGATCGAGCCGCGAATCCTCCGTCGGCACGACCCACTTCCATTCACGAAACATTGTGCGGGTCCGGGCTGTGCCGGTCGCGATCAGGCTGAGGGCTTCTTGCAGGCTGCGGTGCCCGAGAATCCGCCCCTCGGTGCGCGCGACAGCAACTCGCGCGACATGTCGCTCTACCACCGCAGCTACGCTCTGCCCGGATAACGCCTCAATGTGCATCCCAGGCGGAATAAAGACACTCGAAAAAGGCGTATTGAGCGTGATGATCTGTTCACCGGCCGCGAGCGCCGTTCCGATATTCAGCTCCACGAGACGCCCATACTCAGGCGCCATGTGACGACGCACCAGCGCATAAGCCGGGATGCGCTCGTTGACGAACACGTTGGTCACCAAGGCGCCGTCAAAATAGGTCACGCTCGGAGTGACCGCGCCGAACCCGAGCGGCCGGAATCCCTCCGCCGCCAGTTCCTCGTCCAACAAGGTCAGGAGTCGCAGCTCGCCGGGATCGATTTCCGTCCGATCGACGGGGCGAGCCTCCACCTCTTGTAGCGCGCACGTGAGATAGACGCGCGCGGCCAACAGGTAACGTAGTGCGCGCAGCAGGACGAATACAAACGCCGCCCAGGCCAGGACCGCTGTAGGGCTCATTTCAGGATGGGGAAACGCCGTTTCTCTAACGAGTCCAGGCGCTATGGTAACACTGGCGTCAGTGCACCCAGCCGGCGACCACGCTGTTGACGAGCGCACCGCCGGCGATCAGCCACCCGAACAGCAGCGCTCCCAGCAATAGCGGTTTCAATCCCGCCTTGCGGATGGCCGACAAATGGGTCGAAAGTCCCAGTGACCCCATCGCCATGGCCAGCAGGAAGGTGTCCAGATCGATCGCCTTGCTGACCAGGGGATGAGGCAGCACGACGACGGAATTGAGGAGCACCACGCCAATGAAGGCGAAGGCAAACCATGGGATCGTGAATTTGCGCGCGGTGCCAGGAGCCTGCGCGGCATCGGCTGCCTGCGCGGCATCGGCTGCCTGCGCGGCACCGGCGGCCTGCGCGGCACCGGCGGCCTGCGCGACACCGGGGCCCTGCGCGCCACCGGCGGCCTGCGCGGCACCGGAAGCCTGCGCGGTCCCGGACGCCTGCGCGCCATCGAAGGCCTGCGCCGCACCAGTCCCGTCGTTCGCGACAGCTCCCTTGCTATCGCGCGCCAACCACCCCGACAACGCGATCAGGAAGGGCGCGAGCATCATCACCCGCACCATCTTGGTGATCACCGCCGTGTTGGCGGTTTCCTGACTGATGGAGCGCCCGGCGGCAAACACCTGCGCCACCTCGTGAATCGTCGAGCCGGCATAGATGCCGAACGCCCGGGTTCCGGCCGGCACCACCTGCCAGTGCAGGTTGAGCTCATAGAGCGCGGGGTATACGAAAATCGCCACCGTGCCGAACACGACGACAGTGGAGATGGCGACGGTCACCTGCTCCGCCTTGGCGCGCAGTATCGGCTCGGTCGCCATCACGGCGGCCGCACCGCAGATCGCGTTACCCGCTCCGATTAACATCGCCGTCGAGCGATCCAGGCCAAGAAACCGGGTGCCCACCAGGTAGGCCAGCGCGAACGTCGAGCACAGCAGCAAGGTATCGATCAGAACGGCGGCAATACCGACCTGGCCTACATCGTGCAGCGTCAAACGCAAGCCATACAGGATCACGCCCGCGCGCAGCAGCGTCTGCTTGGAGAAGGTGATGCCGGGCCCGCTCTTCTGCGCGAGATAGGGATACAGAGTGTTGCCCAGAAGGATGCCCAGAACGATGGCAACCGTGAGCGCGCTCATTCCGTGAGACTGGAGCCAGTCGAGTGTTCCGAGGCGGATGGCGATCCAGGCCAGCGCGGCGCTGAGCACCAATCCCGGGAGCAGTCGTAATTTCTCGCCCATGCCGGGCACTGTAGAAGCTCAGGCTTCAAGCAATCCAACGGATTATTTCTGTAATATCGACCTATGAAGTAGGTTGATCGGATGGGAGAGCCCGGATGAATGCCTTGCGTCTCACCTTGCGGCAGCTGCAGATTTTCAGGGTCGTAGCCGAAAGCGGCAGCACGGCCGCGGCTGCCACCGCCATCGCCTTGTCCCAGTCGGCGACCAGCGCCGCAATCAACGAGCTCGAGCGTACCCTCGAGCTGCAGCTCTTCGATCGCATCGGCAAGCGCCTGCAGCTCAACGACAACGGCAGGGCCCTGCTGCCGCAGGCACTCGCACTGCTCGACGGAGCGGGCTGGATCGAGCGCTGGGCGCTCGACCGGGAGTCGCACATCGGCACGCTGCGCATCGGGGCCAGCACCACCATTGGCAATTACATGTTGCCCGCCGTTTTGGCCGGTTTTCGCGCCAGTCTGCCGCGCCCTGTCCAGCAGAGCTGGCAAGTACAGGTGGCTATCGCCAACACGGCGGCGATCGCGGCGAGTGTGGCGGCCTTCGAGCTCGACTTGGGGCTGATCGAGGGACCTTGTCACGAGCCGGCCCTGACCGTGCAGCCATGGCTCGAAGACGACCTGGTCGTTGTAACAGCCGCCAACGACCCCATCCTGCCACGCGGACGCAAGGGCCGGATTTCACTGGAAGCGCTGAGTAACGCGACCTGGCTGTTACGCGAGCAGGGCTCGGGCACGCGCGAGATCATCAACCAGTTGTTGATCCCGCATCTGCATCACCTGCGGCCCGGCATCCAGTTCGGCAATCCGGAAGCCATCAAGCGTGCGGCGGCCAGCGGCCTCGGGATCAGCTGCCTGTCACGTTACGTCGTGGAGGATCTGCTCAAGAGCGGTGAGTTGGTCGCCCCGGCCACCGAGTTGCCACCGTTGAAGCGGCACTTCTACATCGTGATGCACCAGGACAAGAAGCGCACCCGCGGCCTCGACCTGTTGTTGCGTTACCTGGAACGCGCTTCATAACAGGGCCGCGGCGCGCTCTCCCGCCCTCTTGCCATACTCCAGGGCAGAGCCCCAGTGCTGCGCGCCATTGAGCTCGGAGTGTCCTATCGCAATCTGCCCATAGCCCTCGCGTACCCGCTCGAGCGGACTCGGCTTCCCATTCGTCCCATAATGAAATCCCGGTGGCTCGATCAGCCGCGCATGGCCCCAGCGATTGAGCACGATGGCCGCGATGTCGTGCTCCGGTTTGAATCCGTAGGCAGCGAACAGGCGCGTCATCTGCTTTCGTACCCTGACTTCCAGGTCCCAGTAGGGCGTCGCGAGGAGCTTGGCCCGCGCGGTGGCACCCTGTTGCGCGGCCGGCAGCCCTGGCACGGGCAAGCCCATGTAGAAGGTGAGAATCGCCGGTCGATCAGGATGCAAGGGCGGGCTCTGCCCGTTGACCGTCATCGTCTGACGGAGATTACAACAGTAGCCCAGGCCATCGGCCTCATCGAACCAGCGGCACGCAGTGATGTCGAGGTCGTAGAGAAACCGCCACTGCCGTAGTGCCACGTTGACGATGAGTGCGGGGGCGTAGGCGAATTGGTCATAAGCCGCGCGCAGATCGTCCGGCATGTCGGCCAGAATGTGCTTGTTGACCCAACCACCGCTGGCCATGACCACGGTGCGTGCGCCGACCTTGAAGAGCGATCCGCCTTTTTCATACGTCACCTGCACACCGCTGCCGGTGTGCTCGACGTGCAAGACGGTTGCTTCGAGTCGAACACGGATCGTCTGTGACTTCGACTTGCCATCCAGGGCCGCGAAATCGACCGCGCCGTAGAGGAGTGAGTTGAAGTCCTTGCCGGGCAGCGCCGCGGGCAATAACGCTCTCAGCAAGGCACGCGGGAATGTGGAGTTGCCACCCGGAAAAGACAGGGCCATCGGCCTGTTGGGCAACTCGACCAGTTGTCTCCCCAGCCGGGCCGAAGCGGCATCAGGGCTGACACCCGCGAGCAGCCCGACGATCGGCGCGACGAAACGGGTGACAGCCGGATCGTAACGATGCACCTTCTCGAGGTAATCCTCGTACGTCAGTGTGTCGAGATACCGGTTCTCCGACTCGCTGACCGGTCGGCTGTTGGCTCGCCAGTTCAGCAGATCGCGCCGGGCGGCGGCGGAGAACGGCGCGTCTTTCAGACCGTTGCTCCAGATATTGCGCAGCCAGAGGGGCTTGCCATCCGCGCCCTCCCCGAAAAAATAGCCTACGTCGATCTGCGATTCCTGGAAGCCGTCCATGTTGGAATAGTTGTCGCGGGCAAAACGCAATGGCTTCAAACGCGTGTCCCAGCTCTGCCAGGAGTACTCGCGCGGCAGTGCGAATTCGGTGAAGAACGCGTCGGTCAGCGAGCCACTGCCGGGCGCCGGAGCCGCGAAATCATTCGATCCCTGCGGCCCCAACAGCCGCTCACCCGAGATAAGGAACTCGTTCTGGCGCGCCTCGCCGCCGAGCATCGCGTGATTTTCCAGGATCAGTACGCGCTTCTTACCGGCCGCCTTGGTGAAATAGTGCGCGGCGCTGAGGCCTGCAATGCCGCCACCCACGACGACGAGGTCGAAATCACCCGCCGCCTTCGCGCCCGCCAGCGCCACCGTGTCATACACTCCATCGCGAATCCGGTGCGCGGCCTGGACGACGGGCCAGGTGTTGCCATTCGCCCTGGCGTAGTCGCCGACACCACCGTAGCCGGTGAAGGTGTCCTCGGCATCGTCAGCAGGAGTGGCGCCAGTGTGTGACTTCTTCGCCCCAGCGGCGGTGGCACCGGCGGCAAGCGCGCCGGGTGGTCCAAACGACGCGCCACCCAGCAACGCGCTTCCGGCCCCAACGAGTGTTCCGTTTACGAAATCGCGACGAGTAATCGGCGCGTCCAGTCCCAACCGGCGACGCTCTTTGTCATCCATCCGGCCATTTTAACGCAGTCCGTCGGAGGTCTGCGGCGGCGGTGACTCGAACCCCTGCTGCAGGCTGACGAGCTCGCGCGGATCGATATCGGAGACCGCCACGAGATCCAGCCCCGCCTGGCGCCAGGAGCGCAGCGAATAGCCCTGGACATGTCCGCTTTCGGGCAATTTGTCGAGGCCCCGGCCCGGCAGGCCGGCGAGCACATTGATGATGTGGCCGTGCTTGCGATAAATCACCGCGGTCACCGGCTGACGCTCCACATAGTCCAACCGCCCCCCGACCAACTCGAAGCCCCGCGAGGAGAGATCCGGGACCGGAGGCGAGAAGTCGATTTTTCCGGCAAACCACGGCTTGACCGTGTGGTGGTCTGTGGAAACGACGTCATACAAATGGTTGGCCAGCAGCGAGCGGACGTGCGCACCGACAATGTCATTGGCTTCCAACGAACGTTGCTGGAGCAACACCGTTGCCAACAGCGCGCTTGCCGCGAGCGCCACGGGCCAGCCTGCCCACAAGAGCCATTCGCCCGGACGGCGGCGACCGGTGCGAGAGGATGTCCGCACCTCGGCGGCAGCGGTTGCCGTGCGCGGAGCCGTCGCCGCGTGGGGCGCCGTGATCGTGCTCGGAGCCGTCGCCGCGCGGGGGCCCGGAACCGTGCCTGGAGCCGTCGCCGCGCGAGGCGCCGTAACCGTGCTCGGAGCAGCCACCTCCGCTGACATTTCGGCTTCCAACGCCGCATTGATACGCTGACGCAGCGACACCGGAGCGGCGTAGGCCAGATCCAATCGCCGCAGGTTTGAAGACAGAGCCTGCTGCGCCTCATAACGCCGCTCGCACCCCGGGCAGGCGGCGAGATGCGCCTGGACCTCGGCAGTATTGCGAGCATCCAGCTCCCTATCCAACAATGGGCCGATCCAACGGCTCAGCTCCTCGCAGTTCATATGAGAGCTCCTTCGCCCGCGCGCTCGAGCCACATCTTGCGCAACAGGTCGCGAGCACGGGCCAACCGCGACATCACGGTGCCGATGGGCATGCTGGTCAGGTCCGCGATCTCCCGATAAGACAAGTCATTCAACTCGCGCAGCACCAGGGTCTCGCGGAATTGCACCGGCAGGTCCTCGATCATCGCGCGCACCGCGTCACGCTGGACGGTGCGCTCCAGAATGTGTTGGGGATCCAGGTCCAGCTGCGCTTCGTCGGCCTCCTCCGTCGCGCCCTTGGGGTCATCTCCCGTTGAGTCGACATTGAGCGACTGCAGGTTCACCTGCCCCACCTTCTCCCGCCACGCGTAGAAGCAATTGCGCACGATCTTCAGCAGCCAGGCCCGCGCCTCACCGCTACCTCTCAGCGACTCGACGTGCCGGAAAGCACGCAAGGAGGCCTCCTGCACGATGTCTTCGGCCGCGATCGGATCGCGGGCCAGGAAACGGGCGAGCGTATAGGCGTCATTGAGTAGCGGCTCTATGAGTTCCCGGAAGCGCTGTGCGCGGTTGTCCACGAAGTTGCCCATTGATAGCCAGATCGTCGGGAGCGCCGGTTTATTCCCGGAGCGACAATTTATTTTCACAAGCTTAACTTGAGGGAATAGAGCACGGCGAGCGCCGATCTTGCCTGTAGCTGCCACCACCGGCAGCAGTCACAGGAGACCGGCGTGTCAACCAAAGATTCTTTTGATCAGGGGCGCCGCCAGGCGCTGAAATGCCTTGCGTTCGGGGGGGCCGGAACCCTGTTCACGCTGTCCGCGGGGGTACTCACACCCTTCGATCTGGCGCTGGCGGCCGGCAACGACCCTGCCGCCAAGGCCGGCGGCGTTCCCCTGTTCTTGCAGATCAGCGACACCCACATCGGCTTCAACAAGGAGGCCAACCCGGACGTCGTCGGCACTCTGACCAGGACCATCGCCATGGTGAACGCCATGCCGAAAAAGCCGGCCATGGTGATTCACACAGGCGACATCACCCACCTCTCCAAGGCATCGGAATTCGACACGGCGTCCTTGTTGATGTCGCAGCTCAACGTAACCGAGCTGCACACAACCCCCGGCGAGCACGACGTCGCCGACGCTTCTGTGACCGAGTACTTCAGCCGCTTCGGCAAGCCCTCACAGGACCGGGGCTACTACAGCTTCGACCATCAAGGCGTTCACTTCGTCAGTCTCATCAACGTGCTGAACTTCAAACCCACTGGCCTGGGGGCCCTGGGGCAGGAGCAACTCAACTGGCTCGAGAAGGATCTGCGCGGCCGCTCGGCCAGCACACCGATCGTCGTGTTCGCGCACATGCCGATGTGGACGATCTATGCGCCCTGGGGCTGGGGAACCTCCGATGCGGACCAGGCGATGAGCTATCTCAAGCGCTTCGGGTCCGTGACGGTTCTCAACGGCCACATCCATCAGATCGTGCAGAAGGTCGAAGGCAACATCACTTTCCACACGGCGCGCTCCACGGCCTACCCGCAACCCGCTCCCGGGGACGGATCCGGTCCCGGGCCGCTCAAGGTTTCCGCCGAGGAGCTGCCCGGCCGGCTCGGCGTCAGCAACCTGACACTCATGCGGCATCCCACTGCAGTAACCGTAACCGACACCACTCTCGCGTAAATGACCAATATGAAAATCGCAGTCATCCTTTTGATGCCCTCGCTCGTCGTGGCCTCTTTCTATGCGCTCTCGGCGGCACCGCTACCGGCGGCGGCGTCCTCACCCGCGGCAGCGGCAGCGGCAGCGCCAGCGCCAGCGGCCACCGAGGACACGACGATCTCGATCCGGGAATTCATGTTCTCGCCCATATCGCTGACCGTGACGGCGGGTACGACGGTGCACTGGAAGAATCTCGATGCCGAGCCGCACACCGTGCACGGGGTCGATACCAACTTCCGCTCCAACGCGATGGATCAGAATGAGAGCTTCGCGTACAAGTTCGACCAGCCCGGGACCTACCGGTATGTTTGTTCGATCCATCCGCAGATGTTGGGAACGATCATCGTCAAGGCCGCCGCAACGGCCCACTGAACCAGTGACGGACGCACCGGCCCCGTACGCATACGGGCCGGTGCGTCATCTGCGGTGCAGGTCACGCTTCCACACCGGCGATAGGACTTAATATCGTGCCGTGGCCAAGGCTCCCAGACTCGATCTAAGTATCTATCCCGACTCGCTCTATGCAGCGGAGCTGCAGCGCGACCCGCCGACGATGCGCTTCGCGCCGACTCTGGAAAAGCGCTACCTGCGCGAGCGGTTGCTCGATAGCAGGACCCTCATTCGCGTGGCCTCCATCTGCGGATTCGCGCTAACGGCTCTGCGCGCGCTCGAAGAGGGCATCGAAGGGATTTCGAGCCCGGTGCTGTGGGCGGGCCTGGCATTGGTCCTGGCGGGCTCCATTTCCCTGGCCGTGATCGCCTGGAGTCGCCATTTCGAGCGCCTTTATCCCCGGTGGTCCTTGTTCATCGTGCCGGTGAGAAACGCGATCATCGCGGCCCAGGTCGCCGCGGCCGTCGCTCGCGGACAAACGGAGATGCTGATCGTGATGCCCATCACGTTCATCGGTCCGTTCTTCTTTCTTGGGCTGCCGTTGCGCACGTCTCTCGTATGTACAGCGGTCACGTCGATCAGTTATCTCGCTTGTGTCACGTTGTTCGGACTGCCGCCGGAGGTTGCGTTACGCAGCGACGTGCTCCTGTTTGGCGGCGTCATTGCCTGTGTCATCGCAGTCTGGAATCTGGAGAAGACCTCCCGCCGCTCGTTCCTCGAAGGCGGGTTCATCGCTGAGCTGGCACAGCGCGATGCGTTGACGGGTACCCGCAACCGGCGCGTCTTCGACGAGCACCTGGAGCAACTCTGGCAGCACGGGATCGACACCGGTCACTCCATGTCGATCCTGTTGATCGACATCGATCACTTCAAAGCCTACAACGATCACTACGGGCACCAGGCCGGCGACCAGACCTTGTGCCGGGTCGCACAGGCGGTACAGAAACTCGTCTCCCGACCCAACGACATCCTGGCCCGTTACGGGGGAGAGGAATTCGCCGTCATCCTGTACGACGTCAATGACACTGAGGCTCGTGCCGCAGGCGAGCGGATTTGCAAGGCGGTGGCGGGGCTGAACATCGAACACCGCGCATCACGGACCGCTCCTCGCGTGACCATCAGTGTGGGTGTCGCCGCGATTCAGCCGACAACCGACCGCACACCGCGTGGCGCGCTCCAGCTCGCCGACCAGGCGCTTTACGAAGCCAAGGTCCGGGGACGCAACCGCGTGGAGGTCATGGACGACGCCCAGCACAGCCTGCTCGTCACGGGAGTCTTCGCGATCCAACGCTGAGCTTGACAGCCCGGTCTACAGGTGTAAACCTGCGGCCGGTCATGCAAGCGACGGTGTCCATCAGCGAGGCGGAGTCGGTCGTTCTGGCCGTGTTGTGGCGTTCCAGCCCGCTGGCCACCGAGGCGGTCATCGCCGCCCTGGCGGATGAGCAGAACTGGCAGGAATCCACCATCAAGACCCTGCTGGGCCGCCTCGTCAAGAAAGGTGCCGTGCGCGCGGAAAAAGACGGCCGCCGTCATCTCTACTCTCCCCTGCTGACCCGTGAGGAGTGGCTCTCCAGCGAAAGTGAGGGTCTCCTCAACCGCCTGTTCGGCGGTCGGGTGGCCCCCCTCGTCGCCCACTTCAGCAAGCAACGGAAACTGTCCAAAAGAGACCTCGCGGACCTCAAGCGCCTGATCCAGGAGCTCGACAGTGACTGATGTCGTCATCTGCCTCCTGGGGCTGACTTTCGCGGCCAGCGTCGCTGTCGTGCTCGTGGGTGTATTGCGGACACCGTTGCGGCGGATCGCGGGAGCCCGGGCCGCGTATGGATTGTGGCTGATGGTGCCGTTGAGCACTCTGACGGTGCTGTTGCCAACACCTCCACAACCTCTCATGCCGGCGGCCGAGGCTGTCGGAGTCGTACTCGCCGATCCGGGTCTCGATGGGCAGGCGATCGCGTTGGCTGTTTGGGCTTTGGGAACCGTGGTCATGCTGTCCGTTGCGATAGCACGCCAGCGGGCGTTCGTCCGGTCCCTGGGCAAGCTGTCGATGTTGCCCAATGGGACGTACCGGAGCGCGACGGCCATCGAGCCGATGGTCATCGGTGCCCTCAGGCCCCGAGTGATTTTACCCGCCGACTTCGAGAGACGTTACACCCGGGATGAGCGCGCGTTGGTGCTCGCGCACGAGCGAGCCCATGTGCGGCGGGGTGATGCACTGACCAACGCCATCGCCGCGGGATGGTTGTGTTTGTCGTGGTTCAATCCCCTGATGCATTGGGCGATCGGCTGGTTCCGTTTCGACCAGGAGCTGGCTTGTGATGCGCTGGTACTGGCTTCCACGGGAACGGCGCGACGCCGCTACGCCGACGCCCTGCTGAAAACCCAACTCGCCGCAGATTCCGTGACGGCCGCGGTACCCGCGGGGTGCCACTGGCAATCCACCCACCCGCTGACCCAGAGAATCGCCGCCCTCAAACGGCCGCTGCCCGGCGCCCTACGTCGTTCGTTGGGCACGGCATTGGTCTGTACCCTGATCTCATCAGGAAGCTACGCAGCCTGGGCCGCGCGACCCGGGCTCGGACCGACCGAACCTGCCTCGCAGTCGCTGCCGACCGAGGTCAGACAGGTACTGCTCACCCTCCCGCCCGCGAACGAGATCACTCCCGAGCCCTTGCGGCTGAGCAACCTGACGCTACCCGTGAAAAAAGCTTCACCTCGCCGGTGTAAACTGTCGCGCGCGCAAGCCCGAACAACATCTTAGAAAGGAAGCTCGAGAATGACCGGACGCCGTAGATTCATCGCGCAGGCGGCTGCAGTCGCGGCTGCCCCCTTCATCAGTACGACCGTGACCCGCGCGCTGGCCGCGGCTTCCCGCAAGCGGCTGGGCTTCGCACTGTGTGGACTCGGCGGTCTCAGTACCCAACAGATCGCGCCGGCACTCCAGAAGACGGCGAACTGCCGCCTGGCCGGAATCATCACGGATACTCCGGACAAGGCCGCGAAGTGGAAGTCCGAATACAACATACCGGACAAGAGCGTCTACACCTACGACACCATGCACCGCATGGCCGACAATCCGGACATCGACGTCGTCTACATCGTGACACCGAACGCGATGCACCTGGATAACGCGGTGGCCGCCGCCAAGGCCGGCAAACACGTGTTCTGCGAGAAGCCGATGGAGATTTCCGTCGAGCGCTGCCAGAAGATGATCGATGCGCTGAAGGCCGCGAACCGCATGTTGGGCGTGGCGTACCGCTGCCAGTTCGAGCCACATCATCTCGAATGCATACGCCTCGCGCACGAGGAGGTATTCGGCTCGGTCAAGGTCATCGACGCGTATTTCGGATTCAACAGCCCACCCGGGGTGTGGCGGCTGAAACGCGAGCTGGCGGGTGGCGGCCCGTTGATGGATGTCGGCATCTACGCTCTGCAGGCCACCAGGTACCTCACCGGCGAGGAGCCGACCTGGATCTCGGGGACCACGACCAAGGGGGATCCCGAGCGCTTCTCCGAGGTCGAAGAATCGGTGATCTGGCAGGCCCGATTTCCGAGCGGGGCCATCAGTCACTGTGGCGCCAGCTACAACGCCGCACCCACCGGCTATTTCCGTGCAATCGCCGAGCACGGTTGGTTCGGCATGGATCCCGCATTCAACTACAGCGGCAACAAAGGCTCGCGCAGCGACGGCAAGCCGCTGGAATTCGCGCCCACCGACCAGTTCGCCGTGGAGATGGACAACTTCGCGCAATGCATCCTGGAGAAAAGGCCCTCCAAGGTGTCGGGCGAGGAAGGCCTCCGCGATGTGAAAATCATGATGGCGATCTACGAGTCGGCGCGCACGGGCAGGCCCGTCGAGCTGCGCGGCTAACGCCGCGTTTCCGCTTCGATCCAATCGAGGTAAAGCGGCGCTCCGGCAATCACCGGAAGCGCCACGACCTCCGGATTCTCGTACGAATGCATCGCGGCAATGAGTGCCGCGATGGCCTCATAGTCCGCACTCCTCGCCTTGATCAGCAGTCTGACTTCGGGCTCGGTCTCCACCGCATCCTTCCATCGATAGGTACTGGTGATATGGCTGGCCTGTACACATGCGGCCAGCCTCTTCTCGACCAGCGCAGTCGCGATCCGAGCCGCCTGCTCGTCGCTGGCGCAGGTAGTCATCACCATCACGTACCGGCTGTCAGACATCGCGTCTGCCTCGAATGTGTCGGAGAACACCCAATATACTTGACCGCTTCGTTTACACGTGTAAACTTTCCTCACGACTACATCTGTAGTCCTAAGAGGAGTACTCGTCTTGCAAGCGATGACCGCCGTATCGTGCGCTCTATGCGCAATGCTGACGATAGCTACAACCTCAGCATCCGCTGACGCAGCCGCCGTGCCACCGGGCTACTCGACCACACTCACCGGCTCCGCGCACGACTTCGACTATTTCGTTGGAGGATGGACTACACAGCAACGGCGCCTGAAAGCCCGAGGAGTGGGAAGTAAGGAGTGGGAAGAGTTTCCCGCCACGTTGTGCATGGCGCTCTACCTCGATGGGATCGCGACCGTGGATGAGCTCTACATGCCCCGAACCCGGCGCGCCGGTCTGACACTGCGCACGTTTGATCTAGAGAAACACCAATGGTCGATCTACTGGGTCAGCAGCGCCACGGGCAAGCTGGATCCCATTCCCGTGGTAGGCGGCTTTCAAGGCAACCGCGGCGAGTTCTATGCCGCCGACGCGGAGAACGGTCGCCCGATCAAAGTCCGCTACGTCTGGACCAAGCTCGACCACGACCATGCGCGTTGGGAGCAGGCCTTCTCTTACGATAATCAAACATGGGAGACCAACTGGACGGCGGATTTTCTTCGAGCGGATCCCGCCACGGCTTGCGTAGGGAACCGCCCGAAACACTAGGTACCCGCGGCAGCGGGTCAGTGTCCATTGCGGGCCAGCACCGCAATGTTGACATCCGTACGTAGTTTGAATCCCAGCGATTCGTAGAGGGTGATTGCGGCGTGGTTGGTCTTCCAGGCATGTAGGAATGCCTGGTCGCCACGCGCCTCGATCGCGGCAAGCACCGAAGCGGAGAGTCGACGCGCGAGGCCGCGGCCGCGAAAATCCGGATGCGTACAAACGCCGCTGACCTCAGTGTAGCCAGGAAAGCGCATGCGCTCACCGGCCATCGCGGCGAGGCGCCCATTGATCCGGATTCCCAGGAAGTCGCCCATCGTATGGGTCCGTGGCAAAAACGGACCCGGCTCGGTGAGCCTGGCCAACGCCAACATTTCGGGCGCGTCCGCGTCGGTGAGCTTCACGATGTCCTCGTGCGCTGTTTCTGCTGGTACGCCCCCGGTCGCAACCATCTGGACTGCTTTCGCTGTTTTGACCGCGACCAGACCGGGCGGAATGACGATCTCCGCAACCTGCGCCACGAGTACGCTTTCGTCGGCTCCAACTAATTCCGCCAGTGCGGCGACAGCCTCGGGAGTCTCATCGCGGGACGATGCAAACAGATTGACATCACGCACGAAGCGTCGAGCCAACTCGTTACCTTCGGACGCCGAGGCGTGATAGGTGGTCAGGCTCGCCCATACAGGCCGGTCAAGCGGTTGCACTGCTCTTACCCTCACCGGTGCGCAAACGCTCCGCACGGCTGCTCAGGGACAGCAGCGCAAGCGCGTCCTCCAGTGCAGCCAGTGCCGGTAGAAGCGACTGCGCCTCACCTTCACATGCGTCAGCCACCGCGG
>DAITMW010000031.1:0-41044 GCA_036834945.1 Steroidobacteraceae bacterium | reverse complement strand
GGTAGCGCATCTGGGTATCGAGGAGCGGCTTGATCTGCGAGACCGTGTAGGCGCGCACCGCGAGGGCCGACTCCATCATGATGCGGGCATTGCCTTGGATCTCCTCTCGCGCATTGTCGAGGAGCAGGCGCTGGGCCACCGTGTAGCTCGCCCACAGTCCGAGGAGGAATACGATCACCAGGAGAATGTTGACTTTGAAGAGGAGTTTCATTACGGCCCACTGCTACGATTGACGGGTTGGTTGTGATTCCGGTTAGTGCGGCGTCGCTTCAGCATGCGGAGTGGCTCCGGCGCTGCGCTGGACTCCGGCAGGGGTTTGAGGGGAAAGCTCCTCCTCCTCCGGCGGCGGTGGCGGATGCAGGATCACAACCCATTCGGGGAACTGGCCGAGGTGCGAGTCCATGGCGGCGAAGAACGCCGGATCCTTCAGGCGCCCGCGGAAACGCGCAATGAAGCCAGTGCGCCAGTCGCGAGGAATGGTGAGCCACGACTGCACGTCGGCGTAGGTCACGTCACGGACCCGCTTCGCCTCCGCCGGCTTTTGCAACGGCTTCGCTGCCTGTTCCGGAAGTGCATCGCGGAACGCAACTGGCATGGCGTCCACGAACGCCGGCGACGGACGCGGTTGGCTCACCACTGACTCGCGATCCTTGCGCACGAAGAACTGGTTCGGTTGGGTGGATACGTCGACGCGTGTCGCGGCGTCCTCGCGCAGCAGCAGCGTTGCGGAGCCCTGTTCATCGAAGACCGCATCGAGATTGTCGTCGGCGTGAATCAGCATGACCGCGTGTTGACTCTGGATGCCCAGGCGGGTGCCGCTGAGTCGGATGGTCTGGACTCCTGCGCTGCCGCGAACGTCTGCCTTCAGCCAGCCTCGAAGCACGACCAGCGTTGGAATGTCAGCGCGCGGCAGGATGTAGACCTCACTCGAGGGACCGATGCCGAGAAGGCTCCCGCCGGTGAGTCCGACCGCAAGGAACGCGCTGGGCCCGGTCTCGATGATGTCGCCGGCAAGCAGTGTCACTCCTTTCGAGCCCGAGTAGATCGCGCTCTGACGGATGATGGTGAACGGGCCACCGTCGGCGATCGAGACGACGCCGCTCAACGGGCTCACCGGAGTTTTGGCCGGAGCGACACAAAACCAGAGGACGGCCAGAGCCAAGGCAATCCGTTGGAGCTGCTTGACGTCGCGCCGGCGAAAGCGAATTCGCTCAGGGCTGGTTGTCATTTGTTGTCCACCGCATGGGGGCGTATCCTGCGGGCGACACTGAGCGTGCACACAGCGACTGGATGATGTCAAGCGCCTCGTGACAAACGTAACTAACTGAATCTGCGTATGTCGTATTCCACTGCGGGAACACGATATGGAGTAGATGTGTTGAGATATCCGCCGGATGTCAAATCGCTCAGCTCCAGGCGTGTTGATGAGCGGTGGCCCAAATGACACACGGCGGCACGAGGCACCCTGGCCCCGACACGATGATCCAGAGCGCGTTGGATCGCCGCAACTTACGGGCGCTTTTTGCTGCGCTGCCACTTCTGCGCGACCTGGATGCCAATCTCCTCGATGGAATCACGCGGGAGATCGAATGGTTCTCGCTGCCGGGCGGAGCGACTCTCTTCAGCGCGGGTCAGGCCGTCGACGGCCTCTATGTCGTCGTCAATGGTGCCCTCGGTATCTACTCGGTACGTCCCGGAGGTGGCTCGCGGCTCACTGGAAGGATTCCCGCTGGCGAAACGGTCGGGGAAACCGATGTCATCACCGGCAGAAACCGTTCTGTCACAGTCGTGGCACTACATGACACCGAAGTCGCACGGTTATCCGTTAGTACTTTTGAGAAACTCGTGGCGACTCAACCACAGACGTTGCGTCACGTCGTCAACGTTGTCACATCGCGGCTGGAAGCACTTCAGCATGGGGGTGCCCAACCCCGCGTAGCCCCGAAGGCCTTGGTTGTCGTACCCAATGGGCCGGATGTCGATGCGGCGCGGTTTGCCACGACCTTGGCGCAGTGCCTGCGCCAGATGGGGCGGACGGAGATCGTGCTGAGCACCGCGGCCAATGACCAGACGAGTCACTGGTTTCATCGGCTGGAGCGCGCCAACGATTTTGTCGTTTACGTGTCCGATCCGCAGCCGACGAACTGGTCGAAACTCTGCCTGCGGCGTGCCGATATCGCGCTGTTGCTCGCCCGGAACGAAAGCCCGCCACGGGCGTGGCGTGTATTCGAAGCGAATTGCGATGTGGCGGGCGACGGCCGGCCCATGGAGATCGTCCTCCTCAGTGACGGGTCGCGATGCACGCAAATGTCACGTCGTTGGGTCACACTGCATTCGGCTCGACGACACCACCACGTGCGGGGACCGGCCGACATAGCGCGAGTCGCGAGGCTCGTTACAGGACGCGCTCTGGCAGTGGTTCTCTCAGGGGGAGGTGCGCGCGGATTCGCACAAATCGGTGTCATGCGGGCGCTGCAGGCCGCGAATCTCCCAGTGGATGCCATAGGAGCAACCAGCATTGGAGCGGTTATCGGCGCGGGATGGGCCGCCGGCTGGACTTACGCTGAAATGAAGCAGCGGGTGCACCGCTCATTCGTCGACACAAACCCCTTGGGAGACTACACGCTGCCGTTTGTCTCGCTCGTCGCCGGGCGCCGGGTGAACCACCTGCTACGCGCCGAGTTCGGGGACGCCCATATCGAGGATCTGCAGCTGCCGTTCTTCTGCGTCTCCGCGAATCTCACCAACGGTCAGGCCGCGGTCCACCGCCAGGGGCCCCTGTGGCTGTGGCTACGGGCCTCCATAGCGATCCCCGGCGTGTTGCCGCCCCTGTTTGCCCAGAAGCAGGTGCACGTCGACGGCGCCACGATCAACAACCTGCCCGTCGACATCATGCGGGACAGCCTCGATGCCGCTGTAGTTGCCGTTGATGTTGGCGCCGACCGTACGTTCGAGACGAACGCCGAAATGACAGAGGTACCCAGAATCTGGCGCCTCCTGCCCTGGCTGCGTCGCGAGCGCCCGCGGGTGAGCATCCTGCAGATCCTGCTTCGCTCGGGCATGATCAACAGCGCCGCGACCACCATCGCGCAGCGCGAGCTCGCCGACCTCGTTTTAAAACCTCCTCTCGAGCGAGTCGACCTGCTCGACTGGAAGTCCTTCGACCGGGCGGTGGAACTGGGTTACCGGTATGCGAGCAAAATGCTGGAGGAGCACAGCGCCGCGCTGTTGCGGTCACTCAACTCCCGTGGCTCAGGTGTCGTCCGCGTCGATGCCGTGCCGGGGGAGCGTGGCCGGGTCGTCCCGTAGCGCCTTTCCGAAGAAACGTCGCAGGTCCCCCTGCGTCTCCTGACGTAACGAGCGGAAGCGCTCCACGTACACATCCCACAGACGTGCCTTATGGCGCCCCGGCCGCAGCGACTCGAGAACCGACTGCTCGCCCAGGGCCGCTTCCAGCTTCGTGGGGTCGAGCCGATCCAGCACCGCCTCGAGTGCCGCTCGAAAACTGCCCTGGAGCTCGGTCGGCGGTCGCTCCGGTACGGGTACGGGTGAGGCTTTTCCGCCGGCTCTGAGCAAGCCGCGTCGTAAATGTTCACCGCCGACCACGGTTTGCGCGGCCGTCGAGACGGTTCCCAGGGAAGTAACAATCGTACGTCCGCGCAGGATTGGCGTGCTGCTCTCGTCGCCTTCGAATGTTGCGCGCAGCGTATAGCCACCGACCCTGAGCTCGTCACCCTCGCGCAACATGACTCTCATACCCGCGCTGAGGGGTCTGCCGTTGTGGAGGATCGGGATGGCAGCGCTGACGTTCTCGATCCAATAGCCTTCCTCACGATGAAGAACCTGGGCTTGGATGCGCGAGATCGTCCGCTCCGGATCGGGCAGGGTGAAGGTGACCGTATCCGAGCGGCCCAGAGTACCGCCTCGTTCATCGAAGCGACCGATGAGCGGCTGGCTCATCGGCTGATCGTCGAGCGCGATTCCCTGCAGGACAAGCGTCATAGGGGAGTCACCCACACCACACCCCTCGACTACACTCCGTTCCGGCCGGTGAGGCAAATGACCAAAGTCACATCGTTCAGCGCCGCAGGTGCTTGACGAGCCTGACGATATGACGCGGCTGCAACGGCTTGTGCAGGATCACGAGACCGCTTTCGTGGGCGAGTTTCAGGAGATCGGGCGAGGTGTCACCAGTGATGAGGACGGCGGGAGTGGCATCCCCGGAAACACGGCGCACCGCCTGCACCGCCGCGATACCGTTTTCCTGGCCGCGCAACCGCCAATCCGACATGATCAGGTCGATCCGTTCCGGCGCCGCCTTGGCGACCTCCACTGCTTCTCCGATGGTGGCGGCCACCAGGACATCGACGTGCAGCGGACGCAACAGCTCACGAGTGGCCTCGCGGATCGCGCGCTCGTCGTCGATGAGTACGATTGTGACCGTGCCGGTCTTACGGGGCGGCAACGTGTCAGCCTCACTCGGTGTCGCTTCGACAGCGTCGGCCGCACCCTCGGGAACGAGAACGCGAAAAACCGTACCGCGACCCGGCGTCGACTCCAACTCGAGTGGATGCTCGAGCAGGTTACAAAGCCGCTGCACGATGGCGAGCCCCATGCCGAGGCCGCGACCACGGTCTCGCTCGGGATTGTCGATCTGGTAAAACTCCCGAAAGATCATCTCCTGCTGATCTTCGGGGATGCCAACACCCGTATCCCAGACTTCCAACGCGATGCCCTGGCGGTGGCGGCGTGCTGCCACGAGGACTCCGCCCTCGCGTGTGTATCGCAGCGCGTTCTGCACGAGGTTGGCGAGCACCCGCTCGAGGAGTAGCGGGTCGCTGCGGACGATCCGGCGGGTCGCCCGGAACCGCAGCGCCAGGTGGCGTGCTTCGGCATCACCCCCGAAGTGCTGATAGAGGCGGCGGAAGATGTCCCGGATGGGGAATGTCCGGTTTGTCTTCTCCACCAGCCCCGCATCGAACTTGGAGATGTCCAGCATCGCACCGAACGAGGTCTCCAGGGCCTCGATGGCGCTCATCATGTTGCTGACCAGGGGCCTTTCCGAGAGATTGGACACGAGACGTTGATCGAGCGCGGCGCAGAACATGCCGAGCGCGTGCAGCGGCTGCCGCAGGTCGTGGGCCGCCGAGGCGAGAAACCGGGTCTTTTCCTGATTCGCCCGCGCCACCACGTCGATCTGGGAGCGCAGTTGTTGCACCAGATCCTCGTTCCGCAGGCTCACGGCGAGGAGCAGGGCGAGCGAATCGTTCTGATCGAGGGTCAGTCGCAGCAACACCAGCAGGAATGCCAGGGAGAGAACGGCCAACACCCAGGGAGTGGCCGAGTTCGGCAACACGCTGATCGACGGCCTCAGCAGCAGCGCGGACAGTACGGGCACCAGCGCCGGCAACAGCGACAGGTAGATAGCGGGTCGCGAGGCGGCCACCAACGGAGCCGACAACCCCGCGACAGCCAGCAGGATCGCGGTCAGCAGGGTGTCCACTGACGGACTGTTGAATAGAAACGACGCCAGGCCCGTTCCCCAGATGGCTGACGTGACGAACAGCATCGCCAGCCAGCTGCGCGTGTCGACAATCAACAAACGCGCGCACGCCAGCATCACGCAGGTGACGCACCAGACCCAGACCGAGCCCGAGACGCTTTGCTGCTGCACCACCGACGCGACGAAGAACGCTCCCACTGTCATGGTCGCCACCGCACGCCGGTCACCGGCGAGCGCCGTTCTATGGAGCACTTCGGCAACCCGTGGATCGGCTCGAGCCGAGCGGGCTTCAGCGGCGGCGTTCATCGGCGCTCAGCGACGGATCAGTGGAACAGGCTCATCAGGTGTGATCGCGACTCGACATCGAGCGCCAGGAGGATGGCGGAAACATAGTTCTTGACCGTGCCGAGCGACAAATCGGTCTCCTTGGCGATCTCCTGGTTGCTCAAACCCTCCAGGATCAGCTCCAGGATCTGCAGATGCCGCGGTCCGAGCTCCGCGACCCGATCATAGTGGGAGGAACCGGCGAGCCGCGGAAACCGTTGCGCGAGTGTTGCGGCGGCGGGGGCCTGCAACAGAGCCTTCAACGCCTCCTTGAGACGTTCCGGAGTCCAGGACTTCAACAGGTAACCGACCGCCCCCATGGCCTGCGCCTGGCGGACGACGAGCTCGTCCTGGGTCCCCGTCAGCATGGCAAACGGAATGTCCGGGCACTCATCGCGCAGCGTGCGCAGGCCCTGCAGGCCCTTCGCGTCCGGGAGGTTCAGGTCCAGCAGCACCAGATCGAACGGACCCTGCTCACGACAGGCCGTGCGCGCCTCATCCAGCGACCGGCACGGTGTGATGGCGCAGTGCACCTCGTCCAAGGATTCCAACAGCATGGTGGTTCCGAAGCGGACGAGGTCGTGGTCGTCGACCAGGAGGATCTTTTTGTTGGTCTCCATGGGGCACCTCTACCGGCCGCAGGGCAGGAGACACGTACTGCCGGTTGGCGTTGGGGTTTGTGGCAGAATATCGTGGTCTCGTGACGGCGTCAGCTTGCACGCTCGCGTTGCAACCTCGTTGACGTCAGCTGCACCTTGAGCGTTCCCTCGAAATACAGGCGTAAGACGTTCGTGGAGTCCCCACCCAAGACCCCGACGCAGGGCATTATCGGACAGGCCGCACCGGAACGGCTTGGCAAATACCCGTTGTTGAGCGTCGTCGGCACGGGATCGATGGGAATCGTCTACAAGTCGTTCGATCCGCAGATCAGCCGCGCCATCGCGCTCAAGACGATCCGTCGTGAGTTGCTGGACGATGATGTCGAGAATCTCCCGGCGCGCCTGCGCATCGAGGCCCGGGCGGCGGGAACACTGAGCCATCCGGGAATCGTCGGCGTCTACGAGTACGGCGAAGCCGAAGGCTATGCCTATATCGCGATGGAGTATGTTGAAGGGCACAGCCTGAGGGACTGTTTCGAGCGCAAGGTCCGTTTCAACACCGACCAGGCAGTCAGCATCGTCGTACAGCTGCTCAAGG
This sequence comes from Steroidobacteraceae bacterium, assembly GCA_036834945.1. GTDB lineage: Bacteria > Pseudomonadota > Gammaproteobacteria > Steroidobacterales > Steroidobacteraceae > 13-2-20CM-66-19. The sequence continues at coordinate 34,020 of DAITMW010000031.1, read as the reverse complement.
CCCTGCAGCACGCGCACGAGCACGGCGTGTGGCACCGGGACGTCAAGCCCGCCAACATCCTTCTCATGAGCGATGGCCAGGCCAAAGTCACAGACTTCGGCATCGCGCGCGTCGAATGTCCCAACCTGGCGCAGCCGGAAGAGATCATGGGCACTCCCGGCTTCATCGCCCCGGAAATGTACCTGGGCGGGATGTTCGACCACCGTATCGACCTGTTCGCGGCCGGTGTGGTCTTCTATCACCTGCTCGCCGGCGTGCCGCCGTTCGTTGGCACACCGGAAAAGATCATGTTCAAGGTCTGTTACGAGACCCCACTCCCGCCGTCCGTCGTCGCACGGCAGCCGGCGCTGCGGCCTTTCGACGCCGTGGTGCTCAAGGCGTTGGCCCGGCGTCCGGAGGATCGATTCTCGAGCGCCGCGGAGTTCCTGGAGACGTTGCTGTTGGCGCAGTCGGGTGGTCCCGTTAGTGCCGACCAGACGATGATGGTCGCGCGCCGGCCGCAGCAGACGAGCGGCCCGGCTCGCGTCGACGAGACCATGCTCGTTTCGCGCCGGCCGAAGCAGGGGGGCTCTCCAGCCCGCGGCGACGAGACGATGATCGTCTCGCGCCGCAGCGCCTCCGACGACGCAAACCTGACGATCATCCGCCCATTGCCCGCGGCGGGCAGTCCCGATGAGCACGATAGCGCCGAGGAACCTGACAGCCCCGTCACGGAGCCGCTGCGGCCGCCGGCGCTCAGGCCCGCGACCGTCAGCCATGCAGCCAAACAGCCCCGACCCAACACCCCGGCCGTGGCGCCTCAACCCGCCGACACGGAGTCACTCGACCCGGCGCAGCCCCCCAGGACCGCGGCCCTGTCGCGACCTCAGCCGGCCAACCCGGCAGCACCGAGCCCGGCCCAGCGCGCCAACATTGCGACTCTGTCCCGGCCCCAGTCCGCCAACCCGGCATCACCGAGCCCGGCTCAACGCCCCAACACTGCGGCGCTGTCCCGGCCTCAGCCCGCCAACCCAGCATCACCCACCCCGGCCCAACCCGCCAACCCCTCTTCAATATCCCACCCCGGGTGGGATACCCAGGCGCTGGCCCAGATCGAAAAACAACTGGCGCGCTTCGTCGGCCCGATCGCCCGCGTGTTGGTCCGCAATGCAGCGCGCGAAACGACCGACCTGGTGTCGTTGCTCCACTCCGTGGCGACCAAGATCAGGAGTACCCCGGATCGCGAGGACTTCCTGCGACTCACCGGGGCGGGAGTTGCGTTGGCGTCCGCCAGCCGGCGATCAGATTCGGACGCCGGATCAGCGGCGGCGGATGGTGGTGTCCCTCCGACACCCGACTACATCGAGCGAGCGTCACAACTCCTCGCCATCCACCTGGGCCCGATCGCGAAAGTCCTGGCAAAGCGCGCGGCGCAGTCCGGCTCCAGCCAGGAGCAGTTCGTGGCCACCCTGGCCGCCCACCTGAGCGATGACCGTGAGCGCGCGCGCTTCCTGAATGCCTTGTCCTGAGACAGGCGCCGGCCTGAATCGGACGTTCCCAACACCAACCCGTACAGGCGCTGTCCTCCCACAGTGCCGAAAGTAACTTTCGCCGTTCATCCGCATCCGGCACAGTCGCGCCCGTCACGGCAATTACGATATTCCCACTACCGATAAGTCGCTGCACAGGCAGGCAACTGACGGTCCGGCTCGGGAAACTCGTGTGAGTCCGGCGTTCGAACAGGGGATCGGAACAATGCGGCAAGCCTTTGTTATCACAAGTGTCTGCGTCGGGTTGCTGGCGGGTTGCTCCTCCGTCCGCGTCCCCGAATATCAGCACCCCCAAGCCCCGGCGAAGCCAACCTGGTCGCACCAGCAGGAAAGCACCGTCTCACCCACGCAGACCGTTTCCCCGCAGTGGTGGTCGCAGTTCGGCGATCCCTACCTCGACTCGCTGGTGGCGAAGGCGATTGCCGGAAACATCGACCTGAAGATCCTGTCCGCGCGGATCGGGGTGGCCAACTCGCAGATCGCCGAAGCGCGCGCGGGCGGGTTGCCGCAGGTGGATGTCGGTACCGGCGGCAATTTCCAGAAGACCACCGGCCAGCCTTTGTTCAAGCAGTTCAGTGTCGGCACGCAGGTGAGCTGGGACATCGACATCTGGGGCAAGACCCAGAAAGGTGTGCAAGCGCAAACGGCCGAGTTCCATGCCACCGAGGCCGATTGGCGGGCGGGGTACCTGCAGATCGTCGCGGACGTCTCGATCACCTACTTCCAGATTCTCCAGCTCGATGAGCAGATCGACCAGCAGCAACGCGCGCTGGCGCGCAACGAGCAGATCCTCAAGATCGACGAGAACATGCAGAGCAATGGCCTGATCTCCGGCACCGAAGTGCTGCGCCAGCGGGCGGAGAACAACCGCCTGACGAAGGACCTGTTGGAACTGCGTCGCTTCCGCGACGTCACCGAGAATGCCCTGGCAACCCTGGTCGGTGTGCCTGCCGGCGAGCTCAAGATCCAACCCGATCGGCTCCAGGAGCGCGTGCAGGTTCCCGTGGTGCCCCCGGGTCTGCCGGCGGATCTGCTGGCCCGCCGTCCTGACGTCGTCGCGGCCGAATTCCGGGTGTTGGAAGCTCACGATCTGATGGGCCAGGCGCGCCTCGCGCAGTTGCCCTCGGTGAGCCTGACCGGTCAGGGCGGGAGTGCCAGCTTCGCATTGGCCGACCTGTTCAAGGCGTTCACTTTCGGGTTCATGCCGACGATCAACCTCCCAGTCCTCAACCCTGGCATCCGGGCGCACGCGAAGACGACCGAGGCACAGATCAAGGTGGTCGAGGAGGACTACCGCCGCACGGTGATTTCCGCCTTCCAGGAAGTCGAGGATGCCCTGGTGAGCCTCGATGCCCACCGGAAGCAAAAGGAGGAGTTGCAGAAGCAGGTCGACCAACTGCAGGTGGTGGCGGCCCAGACCGAGTCGCAGCTGGAGGTCGGCGTGGTGTCGCAACTCGACGTGTTTGAAAACGAGCGTACCCTGTTGGCGGCGCAACTCGCACTCCTGGCCAGCCACGAGCAGGTGTTATCGGACACGGTGACGCTGTATAAAGCGCTCGGGGGAGGCTGGACCCCCGTGCAGGTCGCGAATGCTGGTCGCTAACCGGTCGGCGTCTGCCGCAAGAATTCAAATGCCGTCAGCACACCACCCTGACGTCGTCCTGAAGCCCTTGTCCCGGCCCGAGCTGGGCGAGATCCGCATCGACGACGCCCTGTTCGCCATAGGGCGCACCGAGCAACCGTTCGCGACCTACGGAAATGGCGTCGTCAACATGCTGTCACGCCGCCATGCGTGCATTTTCCGCAAGGATGATCAGGTCTACCTGGCAGACCTGGAGAGCCGCAACGGGACGTCGGTCAACCACGTAGGCGTCGGCCACGCACCGTGCCAACTCCGCGACGGTGATGAGATCTGCTTCGCCGACACCCTGTCATATCGCGTGCAGATCACTCCTCACGCCCGCCCTGAAGGAAGTCTGACACTGACCTTGGTGCCCGAACCGGCCGACTCGGGTCTCGACCCGATCGAGATCACCAAGCTCCCGTTCCTGGTCAGCAAGACCGATGCGACGTTTGCCCGCTATAAGCACAAGAGCGAGCACGGGCGGCAGCTGGGTTACCTGTCGCGACGGCAGGCGTACATCTATCAGAAGGGCGACCAGGCCTACATCGAGGACCTCGGTAGCGGCAACGGTACTTTCATCGATGGCACGCGGCTGCAGCACGCCGTCCCGCTGCAGGACGGTGTCATGGTTGCCTTCGGTGGTAACCACTTTGTTTACCGGGTGAGCATCAAGAGAGAGCCCGGTGCGGAGCCGGCCCGCCGCGAGGCCTCCAGGCCGCGCCTGACGGAAGTCAAAACCATCGCGCCGCAACCGGGTGTTGCACCCGCCCAGGGGCCCGTGGTCGGACCGACCCAAAGCGATGTCGATCCTCCCGCGGCCCCTGTGTTGCCCCCCACGCCCGCCCCGCAGGCGCCGGCGAGCGTCAGTCTCTCCCCGAAGCGTGCTGTCGAGCCGCCCCGTAGCGAGCCGCCCCGTAGCGAGGCCCCGCGGAGCGAGCCGCCCAAGTCCGCGCCGGATATCAAACCCAACACGCCGCAGGCGTCCGTCAGCCCCAAAACCCAGTTCATGGCCGCCCCGACTTCCTTCCTCGACATCTTCTGCGAAGCAGGCGAGTCAAAAGAGGAGGTCATCCAGGGCGGCTCGGCGGTTCCCGCCCCCAGCGCACCTGCCGCCAAGGACGCAATCGTCAGTCGCCGGCCGCGCAATCGCGCCATGTTGCTGTTGTCCGAGCTCGCCTCGCTACATGCCAACGGCGAGCCCGAGGCGGCACGTCGAGGCGGGTGGAGGATCGCAGCCGTTGCGGCCGCTCTGATCGCACTCGGCGTGGTGGTGTACTTTTGGAACGCCGCGGAACGCGACCTCAAGAACGCGTTCGCGCGTGGCGAGTATGCCCGGGCCGCGGCGCTGGCCAGTCAACTCCTCGAGCAGCATCCGGATGATGTAGAGCTGAAGGCGTTGGCGACCGACGCGACTCTGAAGGCCAACGTGCCGAAATGGCTCGCGAAGGTGAAGGCCCACGACTTCGACGGAGCCAGGCGGGTTCTCGCGGGCATGTCCGATCTCGGCAAGCGCGACGCCCATCTGCGACCCATGATCGATGAGTTGCAATGGCTGGGAAACCTCGAGCAGTTGATCAGCGCCCGCGGTGGTCCGGAAGCCCCGATCCGGATCTACGCGGACGAGGACAACATCGAGCGACTCATCGGGAGCTGGAATGACGAGACGGGCGAGCACCAGCGCGCCCTGGCCCGGATTGCCTCCCACGTGCCGCAGTTCGGTGACTTCTACGGTGAAGCGCTCACCCATCTGCGCCGGCTGCAAAGTGAATCGACCGTGTACCTGGCGGTCATCGAGCGCGTCAAGGAGAAGATCGCCACCGAGTTGCAACGCGACAATCCGGACGCATTGAAGCCTTTGCTGAAGGAGACCGCGGACAAGTATCCCGGTCTCGGTGGGTTGGACGCCGTACGCCAGGATCTGGCGAGCTACATCGAAATTCGACAGGAGGCCCGTACCAGAAAGTCAGGACGGCTGTTCGCGCTGTTGCGGCAGGCGCACTTCGTCACTCCGCCGTTCCAGCAGGGGTTGCGCACGCTGGCCGCGAGTGAGCAACTGCCTCACGCGGATCTTCTGCAACAGTACGATGCCGCGACGCAAGCCTGGAAGGATGGCAACACCACCCAGGCGCTCGCCGGGCTGCAGAAGATGGCGACGGGTCCCTGGGAAGACGAGGTCGCCAAGGAGTTGGAGCGCCGGGGGCGTGTTTCGGCGCGGTTCGCCGAGCTGCAGCAGTCGCGCAACGCCGCTGATTTCGTCGACCAGCTGTTGGTATTCCGGGAGTCGCTCGATGCCAGCGAAGACGTGTATTTCGTGCGCGCTGCCGCGGCAGACCTGACCCAGCAAAAGGACAGCGTGATCGCGCGGGCACAGGACGCCATGGGCCGGGCACGCATGTTCTGGGAGGAGTACCGGAGCACCGGCGCCATCGATGCCTCGCAGCGGATCGAAACCTCGATTTCCGACCAATATCGCAATTGCGCTCACTTGTTGGCCGAAGCGAGCAAGTCCGCGCAGCAAGGCATCCTGCTCTACTCGGAAGTCGACCCGGCCGGAGCGGCGCAGTGGACCGCGATCCGTGACGAGATCGAAGCGGAAGTCCGTCAGCAGCGTAACAAGCTGAATGACCTGAGCAATGTCGTGGAGCCCGAGCTGCTGAAAGCCAAATTGGCGCTGCTGGGAGATCCGAGCGAATGACACAGTTGAAGCGCCTCGTTCCTTTGGCCGACGCTCTAGGTGACCACAGCACCGAGGGCATCGCGATCCTGACCGCGGAGCCGTGGCGGGCACTGCATGCACTGATCTACACGATGATCGGGCTGGTGTTGAGCGGGTTGGCCTGGTCGTTCATCGGTCGGGCGGACGTGATCGTCACCGAGCAGGGCACTCTGGCGCCGGCCTCGGAGGTCAGGCGTTTCTACGCACCTGTCGACGGCGAGCTGGCAAATCTCTATGTGGCCGAGGGTCAGCCCGTGGCCAAGGGCGACGTGTTGGCACGGCTCAATGCCAGGGGGGCCATCGAAGCGGCCAGCAACGCCATGCAGGCGCAGTTGAAACTCGAGAACGCCGAACGGGAGTGGCGCCAGTTCCCGGAAAAGAAAGCCCTGTTGGAACAGAAGGCGGCCACCCTCAGGCAGGCGATGGAGCTCGAGGAGCAGCAACACCAGAAGCGCACCGCGCTCGGAACGACCCAGCTGGTGGACCAACAGAAAGCGCAGATGGCCGAGGCCCGTACGAATGTGGAGGAAACGAGGCGGGCGCGCGACGCAGCCCAGCTCGAGGTGGAGAAGTTCGAGCGCGTCCTCAACGGCCCGGGCGGAGGCGGTGTATCGCTGCTCCAGGTCGAGAGCAAGAGAAACGCCAGGCTGGCAGCCGAGAATGCCTACCGCTCGGCGCAGTCGAGGGTGAACGAGCTGACCGCGCGCCAGAGCCAGGAGCTCGTGCAGGCTGAAGCGCAACTCGAATCGAGCGGCGAGCAGCTCAAGAAGTTGCGCCTGGAGTACGAATCGGCCGCCAACGAGCTCGCCACCGCGGAGGAGAAGTTGCGCTTGCAACTCAACACCGCGCGCGTCGAGGCCGACACGGCCGCCCGCATCCGTTTCGAGAATATCGACAAGGACAATTTCCTGCAGATCGTCGCCCCCGTCTCGGGCGTCGTGACCGACCTGTCGTCCACGCAGCCGGGCGACAAGGTCCAGGCCAACTCCCCGCTGGGCGGCATCGCCCCGAGCAACTCCCGCTCCGTCGTGAAAGTCGAGATTGCCGAGAACGACCGGGCCTTCCTGCGGGAGGGTCTGCCGGTCAAACTCAAGTTCAACGCATTCCCGTACCAACGCTACGGAGTCATCAACGGCACGCTGGAATACGTCTCGCCGGCCACCAAGCCCTCGCTGCAGAGCAGGCAGCCGGTGTACGAGGCGCGGGTCTCCCTGGAGCGCGATTACTACCAGGTCGCGGATACCCGGTATCCGCTGCGCTACGGGATGACGGCCGCCGTCGAGATCGTCGTTCGCCAACGGCGCTTGATCGACCTGGCCCTGGACCCGTTCCGGCAAATCGGCGGCTGAGCCGCCAGGAGCGCATCAAGATGACGACCGTCATAAAAATAGATGGCAAGGCAATCGACCTCGCCGAGTTCGTTCGGATCCTGAAACTGACCGGCCAGTTCGAGGCGCTCCTCGAGCAATTCGTGCGCGACCGGTTGGCTGCGCTCGGCGCGAGAAAGGCGGGCATCCAGGTCACGGAGGCCGAGATCCAGGAACGCTCCGACCAGTTCCGCCGTGTTCGCGGCCTGCACCGTGCGTCCGACACGAACAAGTACCTCGATGCGATGCGTGTCAGCGTGGAGGAGTTCGAGGCCTTCATCACCAACAGCCTGTACCAGGAAAAGATGATGCGGAAGGTCTGCAGCGACCAGGCCGTGCAAGGGTACTTCAAGCTGCACTCGCCCAAATTCGACAGCATCGAGGTGAGTCACATCGTTCTGGATTCCGAGGCCAAGGCCAGGGAAATGATCGCGGTGCTGCGCGACGACCCCGACAGTTTCGAGGAGATGGCGCGCGAGCACTCGATCGCCGATACCCGGGAGAAGGGCGGTCTGATCGGCAAGCTGCTGCGCGGATCGATGCGAGCCGACGTCGAGGCGAAAGTATTCAACGCGGCCGCCGGCGATCTGTTGGGACCCTTTACGTCGGGGGATCGGACGGCGTTCGAGATCTTCCGGGTGAACGCCAAGCATCCGGCCCGCCTCGACGAGGACACCGCCACCGAAGTGCGGCGTCTGTTGAGTGAGGATTGGTTGCGGGCACGCGCCCAGGAACACGTGATCGAGGCCGGCTGACGGCCCGGGGGCCAGGCGCCATGCAAGCACAAGAAACCCAGTCACCCGCCGAATTCCTGGCAACCGTCGACCTGCTCTCGTCGCTGACGCGCGATGACATCGAGCGCCTGGCGCAAAGCGCGGAGTCCAAGCTGCTCGGCTTCGGCGACACCGTGTGCACGGCGGGCGAGGTGGCCACAGGTCTTTTCATCGTCAAGTCCGGCTCGATCCGGGTGTTTGCCGCGGACGGCGACAAGGAAACCAGCCTGGGTGTGCGCAAGGCAGGGGAAGTCTTCGGCGAAATGGTCATGCTGCGCGAATACCAACACGAGTGGTCCGCGCGCGCCTCCGGCAAGACCGAGTTGTTGTTCATCCCGCGCAGCGTCATCAGCCCGATCCTCGCGGGCAATCCGGCGGCCCGCGCGTTGATCGCCGGCCGCGTCGCCATCAGCTCGGCCGGCGGCCTCATCAGCCACTTGTTCGACCTCAAGAGCAAAGTCGACAAGAACGAGCTCGAGGAACTGACGCGCAGCGTCGGTGTGAAGCGTATCGGCGCGGGGCAGGAGATCCTGAAACAAGGCTCGCGTGACGATCGTCGCCTGTACCTCGTGCGCCATGGGGAAGTGCGTGTCGTTCGCCGCGAGGACGGTGACGAATTTCGCCTGGCCACCTTGCGCAAGGGCGAAACATTCGGCGAGAAGGCCTGCCTGCAGCGACAGGAGCAGGCCGCGACAGTGATCGCCGGCGCGGATACCACCGTGCTCGTGATCCCCGAGAAGACCGTCCAGCTCATTCTCGAACGCAATCCGAAAGTACGCGAGGCGTTGGAGGAACGGATCCGCATCATTGACAGGGAGCTGCAGCGGCAGAAGAAAGTGGCCGAGCGCCGCAAGCCCTCGCTGGTGATCGACCTGAAATCCAAGCCGGAGATGGGTGAGAACGTCATCCGGCGCTTCGCGTGGATCCAACAGGCCGAGGAGATGGACTGCGGAGCCGCGTGCCTGGCCATGATCTGCAAGCACTATGGCGTCGGCATGACACTCGGCAAGCTGCGCGAGCTTGCCAACGTCACGACGCAGGGTGCGACGTTGGATAGTCTCGCGCGCACCGGTGAATCCATCGGCTTTACCACGAGAGGTGTGCAGTGCACCTTCGATACGCTGCGTGGCTTCGACCTTCCGTTCATTGTGCACTGGGAAGGTTATCATTACGTCGTCGTGTACGGCGTGTCGAGCACGCAAGTGTGGGTGGCGGATCCGGCAGTCGGTTTCCGAAAGCTGAGCGTGGAGCAGTTCGAGCGAGGCTGGAGTGGTACCTGCCTGACCTTTGTGCCACGACAGGATGTCGCCCGCGCCGGTGCGACACACTCGCCATGGCTGCGCTTCGCAGGGTATCTGCTGCCTTACAAGAAGATCCTGCTGCACCTGTTCCTGGCGACGTTCGTGATCCAGATGCTGGGCATCGTGCCGCCGATGATCATCCAGAACATCCTGGACGGCGTCATCGTCCACCAGAACGTCAACCTGTTGCACCTGCTGATCGCCGGCCTGATCGTCTCGAACCTGTTCACACAGCTGACCGCCACGGTCCGGGCTGCCCTGGCGAACTTCATGGTGCGCAAGCTGGACTTCACGATGATGTCGCAGTTCCTGCGGCACACCCTGTCGTTGCCGTACTCGTTCTTCGCCAAGCGCAAGACGGGTGACATCTTCGCGCGCTTCCAGGAAAACCAGACGATCCGGGCCTTCCTGACCGAATCCACGATCACCACCGTGCTCAACCTGCTGATGATCTTCATCTACTTCACGGTGCTGTTCCTCTACAACGTCAAGCTGACTCTGCTGCTCATCGCATTCGTCATCCCGATGCTGGCCCTGACGGTGCTGGTAACACCGCGAGTGAAGAGGTTCGCCCGCGAAGTGTTCAGCGCCACGACCGATGCGAAGGCGTACCTGATGGAAGCGCTCGGCGGGGCGGAAACCATCAAAGGCATGGGCATCGAGCGACCGGTCCGGTTGAAGTGGGAAACGAAGTACGTCAAAGCGCTCGAAGTGCAGTACCGGGCGCAATCGTTCAACATCGGGGTCGGCCTGGCCGGACAGATGCTGAACGCCGCCACGACGATCGCCGTTCTGTGGGCCGGCGCCGATCTCGTGCTCACGCGCGAGCTGAGCATCGGCCAGCTCATCGCCTTCAATGCCCTGATGGGCAGTGTGCTGGCCCCCCTGATGGGAATGGTCGGGCTCTGGAGCCTGCTGAACGATGCCTCCGTCGCGATGGAGCGGCTGGGTGACGTGTTGGACCTCGAGCCGGAGCAGAAACCCGAGGACCTGGCCTCGCGCGTGGCGATCCCCGAGCTGATGGGCGACATCCGCTTCGAAGGCGTGTACTTCCGCTATGACGGCAACGAGACCCCGTATGTCCTGGAGAACATCAGTGTCGACATCAAGCCGGGCGAGTTGGTCGCCGTCGTCGGACAGAGCGGCTCGGGCAAAACCACCCTCGCGAAACTCCTCGTCGGCTTCTATCCTCCAACGGAGGGCCGGCTGACAGTGGATGGTTACGAGATCGGCGTGGTCGACAAGGAATATTTCCGGGCGCAGGTCGGCTACGTGATGCAGACGAACCTGCTGTTCTCCGGGACCATCGCCGAAAACATCGCCGGCGGCAGCGAAGAGCCCGACCGCCGTCGCATCGAGGAAGTCGCGAAGAAGGCCGATGCGCACGGGTTCATCAGCAAGATGCCCCTGGGCTATCAGCAAGTCGTCGGCGAACGCGGCATGGGCCTCTCGGGCGGCCAGATCCAACGTCTGTGCATTGCCCGCGCGCTGTACCGTGATCCACGCTTGTTGGTCTTCGACGAAGCCACGTCGGCACTCGACTCGCAGTCCGAGAGCAACATCATCGCGAACCTGCACGACGTTCTGAAAGGCCGCACCGCGGTGGTCATCGCGCACCGCCTGAGTACCATCATGCGCGCCGACAAGATCCTGGTGCTCTACGAAGGCAAGATCGTCGAGCAGGGGAAGCACGACGAACTGGTCGAGCGCCGCGGCATGTACTACGAGCTGGTGCAGAAACAATTGAGTGCGGCATGAAGATCCTCGACCAGGATCCCGATGTCAGTGCGACGGTCTCGTATGCCGGACTGATCGAAAAGATCGAGATCCTGCGCTCGACGTTACGCTGGGCCTCGCAGCTCGACCGGCCGGATATTGAAAAGTTGCTCCGCCAGGCCGGCGCGCTGCGCGATGAGGTCATGCAGCTTTCGCACAAGGAGCGTTTCATCAACGCGGCGGCCGCCGAACCGACTCGAAGCGACCTGTCGCGGCGCGAGCGGCGCCAGGGACTGATCGAGCGCAGCTTCATCTTCGAGGGCGCGTTCGGAGACAACCCCAAGCTGCTCGAGGCGTTGGAGACGGCGGAAAAGGCCGCACCCACGGGCTTGCCCGTGTTGATCGACGGCGAGAGTGGTACGGGCAAGGAGTTGATGGCCCGCGTCATCCATGCCAACGGAGATCGGGCGCAACGTCCCTTCGTGTCGGTCAACTGCGGTGCGATCCCCGACAATCTGCTCGAGTCCGAGCTGTTCGGCCATTGCAAGGGCGCCTTCACCGGCGCGGTGAGCGATCGGAAAGGGAAGTTCGAGAGTGCCCACACCGGAACGATTTTTCTCGACGAGATCGGCGAGCTGCCTCTGGCGGGGCAGGTCAAGCTCTTACGTGTTCTGGAAGCGCACGAAATCCAGCGGGTGGGCTCGGACCAGGCGATCCGGGTCGACACGCGCGTCGTCGCGGCGACCAACCGCAACCTGCGCAAGATGAGCGAGGAAGGCCGGTTCCGCGAGGACCTCTTTTATCGGCTCGGCGTCATCCACGTCACCCTGCCGCCGCTGCGCGAGCGCAAGGACGAAATTCCGCTGCTGTTCGCATACTTCGGCGACGAGGCGGCGGAGATGCTCAAGCGTCGGCCGGTAGAGATGACCCGGCGGCTACGCGCGTTCCTGCTCGACTACGCCTACCCGGGCAACATTCGCGAGCTGCGCAACATCATCTACCGGCTGTCCTGCCTGGCGGGGCAGACCGCCGACATCGAGCACCTGCCGCCCGACATCCGCCCGGCCACCCCATCCAGACTCGCATCGAGCCCCGCCTCCCCTGACGAAGAGCGGCCTTTGAGTGGCGATGCGCTCAGCGAGGCCAAGCGTGCCGCGAGTGACCTGGCCGAGCGTGAATTCCTCGAGCGAGGCTTGCAGGAAGTGGGCGGCGTCGTGGTCGAGCTGGCGAAACGCTGCAACATGAATCGATCGCATCTCCAGGTGTTGCTGAAGAAGCATGGCATCCGTGCGAGGGAGTTTCGCGCCACCTCCCGGCCGGACACCTGAATCGGGTTACGGCATACGCTGGATGATCGTCCGGTCCGGGCTGCTCGGATTCTCAGCACGGACGACGACGACCGTAATGTTGTCCCGGGCCTCACGATCGAGCGCCATGTCCAGCAGCGCATCGCACGCCATGCTGCAGACTCCCGGCAGCAAGGCCTGCTCGATGGACAGCTCGCTGACTTCGTTGCTCAACCCATCGGTGCACAGCAGAAAGATGTCGCCGTCCATCAACTCGACGTTGGTTCGGTCGATGTCCAACGTGTCCTCCGCTCCGAGTGCACGGGTAATCAGGTTCTTCCGTGGACGCACGAGGGTGTCGTCCGATCTCGAGACGCGTCGTGAGCGCGCGGCCTCGAGATGATTGTGATCACGTGTCAGCTGCTTCAGGTGCCCGTCGCGGAACAGGTAGATCCGGCTGTCTCCGGCCCACAGGCAGCTGCAAAGACTCCCGGCCGCTACGAGCGCCGCGATGGTGGTGCCGATCAGGGGGACCTCACGCCATTGCGCTTCATCACGCAGACGGCGATTGACCTCCTGTAACCGGTCCATGGCAGCGGCAACCCGCTGCTCCAGATCCTGCGCGGCGGGCAGGTCCATCAGGCCCTTCACCGCCAGGCCACTGGCAAACTCGCCCAGGGTATGTCCGCCCATGCCGTCGGCGACGGCCCAGAGTCCCTGTGTGGACTGGTCCAGGCAGGCATCCTCGTTGTTTTCGCGAACGCGACCCGGATGCGACCGCGAGGCCGAGCTCCAATGAAACGAGTTTGTGTCAATGCTCACGCTACGTTCACGGTCAACGCGTTCTGGTTCGCCCCTACATTGATCGAGGCACCCGGAGCCGAGTTCTTGACGTCGATATTCTGCGTCTGCAGCGTCAGGTTATCGGCAATGTAGTTGTTCGTCTGGTAGAAGTTGATGGTCGGCAGGACCGAGGCCGTCGGGGTCTTGTAGGGCGAAAACGCGTAGAGGACCCAGTCGCCCGGACCGGCCGCGCCCCGGATCGCCGACATGGCCCTGTAATCCAGGGCCCGGCTGCTGGGAAGATCGGTGATGGTCATGGTCGCCATGGTGTTTACTCCGCGTTACGGCAGGGGCCGTGGCCCCCGCCGTAACGTACCGGACATTACAACGATTTGAGAGCGCCGAGGAAGGCGCTGAACTTGTCGCCGGAAGTCTGGTGGTTCGAGATGTCGCCACTCTGGCTGCCGTCGACATGGACGAACGTGTTCCCCGCCGAGCCGGGTCCGTAGCCGACCGCGACAGGCGCATCGATCTGCATCGCCTGCAGGATGGTGGAAGCCGCCGAGGTGCCGTTGTCGCCACCGCTGACCGCGCCCATTTCCTGGGTGTCGAGATCTTTGCTGAGGTTTTCGATCTGCATTGAAGTGCTCCGAGAAGGTTGGAGAGTGTGGATCCGCTTAGCGGGGGAAGTTCGGGAACAGGGCCTTGAAGGAATCGCCGGCGTCCTGCTCGTTGTAGATCGTGGCGTCCTGATGGCCGTTCACGTGCACGTTGGTGTTCGCAGGTCCGCCCACGCCGACCGCGACCGGGACGTACTGGTTCAACACCTGGCCGATCGTGTTGACGGCGGAATTGCCGTTGTCGCCGCCGACCACTTCGGTCATTTCCTTGGTGTCGAGGTCTTTGCTGAGGTTCTCGATCTGCATGACAGTTCTCCAGAAAGTATGTGAGGGGGTTGTTGAGTTGGTCATCTTCACGGTGTTCTATATTGCGAGCGCCGTGCCAGGTGCGCTCACGAGATACCTGGGCGCTCATAAGTCGATGAAATATAATGATAAATAGCCCTGTTGCCATGCGTTGCATCCGCTTCGGGAAACTGCGTTCAGCCCCGGTTTGACGGGTCCGCGACAACACTGTCGCGTGCGACTGTTGGTTCGTTCGCGACACTGTCCGCGTGCGCTTCCGTCCCGGGGTGCGCATCGCCTATAGTGGCGCGCAAGGAGGCCCCCATGACATTCATCACCATCAATGATTTGCCGCAAAGCGATGAGCTCGACCGCGAGGCCATGCGGTCGATCGTGGGCGGCGGGCTCAGCCGCGCGCGGCCGATCCAGGCGGATCTGCCCAAGGCCGGCGGCAGTCAGCGTCTCGTCGACTACCCGCCGGGTTTCGGCCGCCAGGGGCCGCTCAAAAAAGGTTGAGGTGGGGGCCGAAGCCCCCACCTCGTTCAGGCCAGTGGGGCCCATCGCGGCGCCCACCTCGTTCAAGCCAGCAGTGGGGGCCAGTGAGGCCCCCACCTCATTCAAGCCAACATTCCTCGATTACAGGCCCTTGAGGGAGCCCAGGAAGGCGCTGAACTTGTCGCCCGAGGTCTGGTGGTTCGAGATGTCGCCGCTCTGGCTGCCGTCAACATGGATGAACGTGTTGCCGGCCGAGCCTGCGCCGTAGCCCACGGCCACGGGCGCGCTGATCAACATCGCCTGCAGGATGCTCGAGGCAGACGAGGCGCCGTTGTCACCACCGATCACGGCGGTCATCGACTGGGCGTCGAGCTCTTTGCTGAGGTTTTCGATACGCATTTGAAGGTTCTCCGCTGAATGGGTTGAGGTCGCGGCCGATCAGGCGGCGATCAGTGAGTAGGGGAACAGGGTGCGGAACGAGTCACCAGCGTCCTGGTAGTTCCAGATCGTGGCGTTCTGCGTGCCGTTCACGTGAACGTTGGTGTTCGCGGGGCCGCCGACGCCGACCGCGACGGGCACCGACTGGTTCAGCACCTGGCCGATCGTGTTGGTGGCCGCATTGCCGTTGTCGCCACCGATCACGGCGGTCATGGAACGGGCGTCGAGCTCTTTGCTGAGGTCTTGGATCAACATGTGAATTTCTCCGAGAAAAGTTGCAAGGGGTTGATGAAAGTGTTGCTTAGCGGACGAAGTACGGGAACAGGGCCTTGAAGGAATCGCCGGCGTCCTGGTCGTTGTAGATCGTCGCGTTCTGGGTACCGTTGACGTGAACGTTGGTGTTCGCCGGGCCGTACGACTGCACCGCGACCGGGACGATCTGGGTCAGGGCCTGGCCGATCACGTTCGTGGCGGAATTGCCGTTGTCGCCACCGCGCACCGCGGTCATCGTCTCTGTGTCGAGTTCCTTGCTGAGGTCTTGGATCAACATGTGAAGTTCTCCGAAAAGGTTGAAGGGTGTGATCGAAAAGGGTTACGCGCGCACGAGTGAGGGGAACAGGGCCTTGAAGGAGTCGCCGGCGTCCTGGTCGTTCCAGATCGTGGCGTACTGGGTGCCGTTCACGTGAACGTTGGTGTTCGAGGGGCCACCCGCGAGAACCGCGGTGGGCACGGACTGGTTCAGCACCTGGCCGATGACGTTCGTGGCGGAATTGCCGTTGTCGCCACCGCGCACGGCGGTCATGGTCTGGCTGTCGAGCTCTTTGCTGAGGTTTTCGATACGCATTTGAAGTTCTCCAGGAGTTGCAGGGTTGTTGAGTTGGGTTAAAAAGTGTTGAGCATCTGCTCGCTGATCTACAGTGCGAGCGCCGTGCCAGCCCACGGCCCCATTCGTTTTGAATTGTTATAAGTATTTGAAAATGAATGGAAAATGAATCGCCTGGGATTGTTGGATCTATGCCGGTGCATGCCCGTCACGGGCTCGGGTGTCGCCGACGATCGAACACACTCTGGGCGCACTGTTGTCTGCAACCCATCACTTCCGCAGCGCCCGCAAAACGATGACCTTTGGCACTGCCGCGAACGCCCATTGCGCGGACAAGATCCCCGCCCATGGCCGTCATCACGATCATCCTCTGGATAGCTTCAGCGACTGCAGTGTTCGCGCTGATAGGGCTGCTTGGCCGCGCAGCGGAAGCAGAGCGCATGGAGGAAACCAAGCGTTCAACGCAACAGCGGCAGTGAGCGAAGTCAGCTCGCACGCCGCCTTACTGATGAGTTGGATTGTCGAAACCGCCGCGATCGCGGCGAGCTAGTTTGGATTGCGCCGCTGGTCCCGGCTGCTGGCGTAGGCGCAGCGGCCCAGCGACCGCAGCAACCGCCCGTACCAGCATCCCGCGGAGCAGTGGAGCCGTGAGCGGCGGGAGATGTCTTTGCGGCGGCGGGTATCCATGGGACTCATGTTCCCGCTAATCGAACTTCGATGCGCCGACAGGCTGGCCCTGCGCGCAATCCACGATACAGCGGCCCTGCGCCAGCGTCTCGATTTCCTGGTCCGCCCGCGCCGATTCGCGCCACAGGAGCCACAGAAGTCCGAGGAGCACCAGCTCACAACCCATTGTCAGTATCGTTGCCATGGCTGCGAACGCTACGCGCCGCACGCCTCTGACGTCAGTGTCGAAGGTCATATGCGGCCGGTACTCGAAGGGTGCACAAAAAAGGGGCCGGTTGTACACCGGCCCCGGAGGGACGCGTCCGAAACGAGGGGGTGGGGCGTTCGGTTCGCGTTGTTGTGATCAGTGATGCCAGGCATTGCCACGCGCATGGGAGGCAGCAGTAGCTGCGGATTCGGTGTCACTCGGAAAGCGCTCGAGGAGTGCGTCGCGGAGGGCGAACTGCCGCTCCTGGCGCACCACCGGGGTCACTTCCCGAACCTGAAGTTGGAGGCGCCCGGCATCGAGACAGTTCCAGTCGTAGCGTTTCATAACGGCCTCTTGCGCTCAAACCAGCATGTTGGGCCTATTGTCAGGAGCGGATGCGCTCAAGGGAAGTGCCGAAAGTCACATGCGATTAACAGGTGTTATTTCTGCCGAAACTCTCCCTTCCGAGCGATGCCGGGTACCAGGGTGTCCTACAGACTGTTGGTGGGAACGACTGATTCGGGAAGTGACAGATGAAATTCGCATCCATGCAGAATCGGAAAGCCGAGCCGGAGAGCCCTGAGCGGCGCGTAATCGAGCGGACACGCGGCGCGCCCCACGGTCCGGTCACGCGTTTGTTCGGTCCGCAAGACCTCGGAGATCTCATCAAGCCGTTCGTGCTACTGGACTACTTCGATTTGACGCCGCAGGAGGATCCGCCACGCTTTCCAATCCACCCGCACTCGGGAATCGCGACCCTCACGCTCGTCTTGAGCGGTAACGTCGCATACGAGGATACGACGGGTAAGAGCGGCGTACTCCATGCCGGCAGCCTCGAGTGGATGCGTGCCGGCGCCGGAGTCTGGCACTCTGTTGAAATGACCGACCGCGAGCGTCTGCACGGCTTCCAACTCTGGATAGCCATGCCACGCGAGCTCGAGGAGGCCCCGCCCGAGAGCCAATACATCATGGCGCGAGACGTACCGCAGAACGGCCCCGCCCGGGTTGCCCTGGGGCGAAGCGGAAACACGCGCAGTTCCATCCGCGCCCCCGAGTCCATCAACTACCTGGACGTGCGCCTGAAGAAGGGCGAGCGCTGGCGTTACGACCCGCCGGCGGGTCACGAGGTGGGCTGGGCTTTCGTCTATGAGGGCGAGCTTGTCCGACCTGACGTCATTACCGCCGGTGAGCTCGCGGTGTTTGACGAATCAACCGCACCTCTGCAATTCATGGCGGCACGGGACACGAAATTTCTGCTCGGCTCAGCGGTAAAACATCCCCACGATCTCGTGTTGGGCTACTACAGCATCCACACGAGCGAGGCGAGCCTGAAGCGAGGCGCTTTGGAAATCCAGCGCATTGGCGAAGGGTTGCGGGCCGCCGGCAAGATCGACGAAGCGTATCTTCGAGTCGCGGTCGATCGTATCCAGGAAGGAAATTGGTGAGCCGCGTCGGGCCCGGCGCGCCGATCGGATGACCGGCGCGCTTGCCCTGGGTCTTATTGATGCAGAGCTGGCGTCCCAGCTGCTGGCGCACCCTTTGCCGGTGCGGCGGGTGCGCCTCCACCTTGCCCCTGCCCGGCGAGCGAAGGAGGGCGGCCCAGCGTAGGCGGATCGTTCTTCGCCACATTCGCGATATGCACGACGTAGGCACGGATGGCTTCGGCATCCTCGGGTGTCAGCACTTTTCGGAACGACACCATGCCGTTGTCCTGCAGCACCCCATCAATCACGATGGACTTGAACGCCTCCGCGCTCCACAACGGGCCTGCATAACGCAGATCGGGAAAGATGCTCGTGACACGCGCGGTGTTGTTGCCGTGACAGCTCGCGCAGTGCTCGGTGTATTGCGTCTCGCCCCTTGTCAGCACGGTCTTATCGCCGAATTCCGCTGGAGGATTGAGCGGTGGAGGCGTGTAAGGCTGCGCGGGAGGCAGGGTGACGTTGCCGCCGATTTTGTACACCAGCAGCCGCGCGTAATTGGGTGCCCAATAGGGATTGCCGAATCCGCCCTGGCCGGCGGCCACCACGGCGACGTACTGCTCGCCATCGATTGAGTAGCTCGCCGAGCCGCCCGCGATCTGCGCCTGCGAGTCGCTGGTCCACACCTTCTCGCCATTGTCAGCGCGGAACGCGGTGAAGTTGTGGGGCAGGGTACCCTGGAACACGAGATTGCCGGCCGTCGTCATCGTGCCGGATCGGCCATTGCCCTCGCGCTGCTCCCAGGCCGCCTTTTTCTTCACCGGGTCCCAGGCCACGAGATAGTTGCCGGCCCCTTCCACTTTCGGTGGCGCGCCCTTCGGACGTTTCGTGATGTTGATGGACAGCAGCTGGTTGCCCATCTTCGCGCCGGCCTCGGCCACGTACCCGAAGCTGCCGTAGTTGGTCGGGATGTAAACCAGCCCCGTGCCCGGATTGAAGGACATCGGATACCAGACGTGCGACTGGAACCCCACGAGGTAGAAGCCCTCGTTGGTCTTACCGTAGTTGGCCTCCGGATTCAGGATTGGACGGAAATCCTTGTCGAAGCCGGTGAGCCAGTTGGCCGTCGGCACGAACAGATCCGCCGACAGAACCTTGCCTGACTTCGCATCGAGCACGTAGAACACGCCGTTCTTCGGCGCATGCATGACGACGTGCCTCTTCTGACCGTTGATGACGAGGTCCGCCGTCGAAATCTGCGCTGTGCTGTCGAAGTCGAAGTTCTCGGACGGCGTCTCCTGGTAGTGCCATATGTATTTGCCGGTCTTCGCATCCAACGCGATGATGGAGGCGGTGAACAGGTTGTCGCCGCCACCGGGCGAGCGGACCTCCGCCGGCCACGGCGCGCCGTTACCCGTACCGATGTACACATAGCCCGTCACCGCGTCGTAGGTAATACCGTCCCAGGGCGTGCCGCCACCACCGAACTTCCAATAGTCGCCGGACCAGGTCTTCGAGGCCCACTTCAGCTCCGGCTGCTCGAACGGCTTCGAGGGATCGCCGGGCACGGACCACCAGCGCCACAATTCCTTGCCGTTATCGGCATCGTACGCCGCGAGGTAGCCGCGCTCCTCGAATTCCGAGCCGGCCTCGCCGATGAAAATGCGGCCATCGGCGACGCGGGGCGCGCCCGTAATGGACAGCCACTTCTTCGGATCGGTGGCCTGCACCTCCCAGACCTTCTCACCACTGGCCGCATCGGCTGCGATCAGCCGGCCATCGAGCGTCCCCCAGATGACCTTACCCTTCCACACCGCCACGCCACGATTCACGATGCCGCAGCACAGCTTCACGGCGTACTCACCCGGGACTTTCGGGT
This sequence comes from Steroidobacteraceae bacterium, assembly GCA_036834945.1. GTDB lineage: Bacteria > Pseudomonadota > Gammaproteobacteria > Steroidobacterales > Steroidobacteraceae > 13-2-20CM-66-19. Next base: position 14,090 of record DAITMW010000031.1, on the reverse strand, counting down.
CGTACTTCCACAGCTTCTTACCGGTCTTCGCATCGAACGCGTAGACCTTGCTCCACGGGCTGGTCACGAAAATACGACCGTCGACCGCGACCGGCGTGGTCTCGTATACCCCGCCGCGTTCCGCGAGATCGGCATACCAGGCCAGGCCGAGCTGCTTGACGTTGCTCGCGTTGATTTGCGTCAGCGGACTGAAACGCTGCTCGCTGTAATCCCGACCGTACATCATCCACTGCCCCGCGTTCGCGGGCGAGTCGGCCGCCACGAGGCGTCTGGCGTCCACGACCGAAGAGGAACTCCCTGCATCCTTGGCGACCTGGCAACCTGTGAGACCCGCTAATGTCGCGAGCGTCGCAGCGCCGAGCGCCGCAATGATCTGACTACGCATCTTATGGACAACCCCAGGCGCGCTCCGCGCGCGTTATGTATCAAGCGCGGGGCCGAAGCGCGGCCCCACCCAGTGGACACGGTACCGAAAACGCCCGCCAGCTGCCGGAATCTCGCTCCAGTGGACCGACAGGGGGACGAGGGCGGGCTCGAATAGCCAGCTCGTACGGGCCTATGACCTTTGGCACTGCCCCCGACGCCGGCCGCCGCGTAGCGTGCACATCCAGGGCAACCTACAGTGGCAACTCCAATGAGCACGATCAACCGACCGGAATACTACCTCCTGCCGGCGAGGCATCCCGCGAACTGCCGGTGCTCCGAGCACGCCTCGAAGACGGTCGGCCGGACGCGCTCGATCCCATCAGTACGTGAGACGTCTCCGTCACGTGTTTCCCATGCTCTGACACGGTAGTAACAACGCACTACCGTCGCATACGGGACCTTGACCGTAGTGCTCCCGATGCCGTGTACTCCACATCGCTGCCGCGCGTTGCGGCAGCACAACTCGTGCAAACGCGATACGCCGTCATGTCTAGGGGAACATGACAGGCGCCATCAAGGAATGAGGGGTAATTCGTATGCACTCAAACAAGTTCATTTCCTCGTCTCACAAGGCAATCCTGTCCGCTCTCGTGGCGGGCTGCGTGATCACGGCGGCGGACGCCCAGACGGTCACCAACAATGGAACGGGTACGAACAACGGCTACTTCTATTCGTTGTATACCAGTGGCGGCTCCTCCACCATGACCTTTCCACTGAACGCCCAATACCCGGGTAACTACGCGATCACCTGGTCCGGTGTCGGTGACATGGTCGGTGGAAAAGGCTGGCGCACGGGCGGAAACATGAGTGTCGGCTACAATGTCGGCGCCGCCAGGGGCTACAACACCATCTCCGTCTATGGATGGACGACCAACCCGCTCGTCGAATACTACATCACCGAGTTCGGCCAGCTGTTCACGGCGAACGCAACGTTCAAAGGTACTGTTTCCAGCGATGGCCACACCTACAGCACCTATGAGCACCTGCAAGTCAACCAGCCGTCCATCGTAGGCACCGCGACTTTCCAGCAATACCTGGATGCCTGGGGCGGGTCATCGATGGGATCGAACCATACGGTCACCACGGGGACCCATTTCAGCCACTGGCAGGGCCTGGGAATGCCCCTCGGCGCTTTCAACTACATGATCCTGGCGACCGAGGCCTATAACGGCGCCAGCGGGTCGGTCAACGCCACCGTCTGGTAAAGACCCCGTGTGGATCGACTGACATTCGCCCGAGGCCGGTGGGCGCCCAGCCGCCGGCCTCTTTTTGCCCGCGAGGGATATTTCCATGAGAGCCTTCATCGTCCTCGCAGCCCTCCTGGCTGTGAGCCACGCTGCCCCGGCAGCCTGCGCGCCCGAGTTCGTCTTGATCAAGGGCGGCACCTTCAGGAACATCCGATCCAACTACTACGCCACCGGCGTGACCGTCTCGGACTTCTACATCGGCAAATATGCCGTGACTCAGCAAGAATGGGTCGAAGTGATGGGAACCAACCCCTCGAAGTTCCGAGGCGACAATCTGCCGGTGGAAAGGGTCAGTTGGTACGACAGCATCGAGTACTGCAACAAGAGAAGTCTGAAGGAAGGCCTGCAACCGTACTACACCATCGACAAGCACACCCGGGACCCCGGCAACGGGCCGGACCCGCAGTACGGTGACCTCGACAACATCAAATGGACGGTCACCACCCATCCCGGAGCCAACGGCTATCGCCTGCCGACCGAAGCGGAGTGGGAATATGCCGCCACCGGAGGCCGCAGAAGCCGCGGTTACACCTATAGCGGCGGCAACAACGTCGACGAGGTCGCCTGGTACTGGCGCAACTCCGGCGATAGAAGCCTGTCGGGAGCCTGGAACTGGCCCCTGATAGAGCGCAACCACGACCAACCCAAGCCGGTGGGCACCCGCAAACCCAACGAGCTCGGCCTCTACGACATGTCCGGAAATGTGCGGCAATGGTGCTGGGACTGGTACGGCGAGCTGCGCGCCCATGGACCGGACCCGAAAGGAGCCCCGGCCGGCTTTCGCCGGGTCTGGAAGGGCGGCGGTTGGATCGGCGCCGACTTCAGCTGCCAGCCCGCTTTCCGCGGCAGCCTGGCAGCCAACGGTACGGGCCCCGACCAGGGCCTGCGCGTGTGTCGCGGCACGTAACCCTTCGCGTAACATCGCCCCTTCGGATCAGAGTGCCGAAGGTGAAATATGGTTCGCGAGGGTACCCGTCCTGGTGTCCTGCACTTTCTCTGCGGCCGGGCCGGCTCGGGTAAGACGACATTGGCCCGGCGGATCGCCCAGGATCGCCAGGCCGTCCTGATCTGCGAGGACCAGTGGCTTGCCCGCCTGTTCGACGGCGCCTCCAACCTGACGGAATACCTCGAGCGACGCGGACGAATCCGCAAGCTCCTCATTGAGCACGTGCCCCAGATCCTGTTGGCGGGGCACGATGTCGTCTACGACTTCGGAGGCAACACCGTCCGGGATCGCGCCTGGGTTCGGTCTGTCTATACAGCAGCGGGCGCGAGCCACGAGCTGCATTACATCATTGCCGACGAATCGCTCTGCAGACAACGCATACGAGAGCGCAACCGCACAAAGCCGGAGGGCATCTACTGGGGCGACGTATCCGACGAGCTCTTTGACGCGGTCAACGTCTACTTCCAGCCACCGACGAGCGATGAGCAATTCACCGTAGTCGAGCACCCCGCATGGCAATAATCGACACAACGGGCTACGCGCTCGTGGTGGCACTCGCAGCCCCGACTGCGATCGCCGAGGTATCCGGAGTGGGGACTAGTGGCTTTGAAGCGCGTGAGCAGACGCATATCGCAGCGCGACCTGAGGCGGTATATGCCGCCTTACTCGAGCCGCAAAGATGGTGGGATCCTAAGCACACCTATTCGGGTGATGCGCGCCGCCTGACTCTCGACCCAAAGGCCGGTGGCTGCTGGTGCGAGACTCTGCCCAACGGCGGATCGGTCGAGCATCTCACCATCGTGTATCTCCAGCCGGGTAAAGCCGTGCGGTTTCGGGGCGCATTGGGCCCGTTACAGGCGATGGGCGTCGCCGGATCGATGACTGTCACGCTCGCCGGCGCCAGCAGTGGAACCGATCTCACGCTGACCTACGCCGTCGGTGGTTACGTCAAGAACGGCTTCGAGGCGTTGTCAAAGGCTGTGGACACCGTCCTGGGCTCACAGGTCGCAAGGCTGAAGAAACTGGTCGAGACAGGCAGCGCTGCAAGTGCAACCCCATGATCAACCGCGCCGCCGCACCCGGTAGCAGCAACGACCAACTCCCCATGGACCGCGGACCAGCAACTGACGGAGACTCTTCGTGATTGCAAGACTTTGGAGAGGCTGGACGGACAATGTCACAGCCGCGAACCTCTATGAGGAATTCCTCAGATCGACCTTCCTACCCTCGATTCACGCCATCGAAGGCTACCGGGGAGCCTCGGTCATTCGCCGCCGAGTCGGTGAGGAAGTCGAATTCATGACGATCACCCGCTTCGCCTCGCTGGAGGCGATCCGGAAGTTCGCGGGTGACGACTACGAGGCGGCCCACGTCGCGCCTCGTGCACGCGAGCTCCTTTCCCGGTTCGACACCCGATGCCAGCACTTCGAGCTGGTCATCGAGGACGAGCCGGGTCGGGCGCTTCAATCTTCCGGCTAGGCTGGCGCTTTCCGCTCAGTAGCGGCGCGGACCGCCACGGTGGCCGCCGCCGCCGCCCGACCGCTCGCGGTCCTGAGCCTCGTTCACCTTGAGAGGACGACCATCGAAGTCGGCGCCATTGAGCGCCTGCATCGCGCGGGACGCATCCGCGTTGGACATCTCCACGAACCCGAAGCCACGCGGACGACCGGTCTCGCGGTCGTTGATCAACGTAACCTTTTCGACTGTTCCATGCTTGGAGAAGAGCGCGCGCACGGAGTCCTCGGTCGCGGAGAAGGGAAGATTTCCAACGTATAGTTTGGTCACTGCGGGTTACCCACTGAGAAAAGGGAGTTGAGGGCAGAACATTACACGAGTCCGCAGTCCCACGACACCCGCGTGTGCGCTACGCTACATCCCCAATGCGTTGCCTTCTCGTCACCCCACCCATGGTTCAGCTCAATACGCCGTATCCCGCGACGGCGTACCTGATGGGCTTCCTGCGCAAGCACGCAGCCGACCTAGGGCTCGAGGTGACACAAGCGGATGCCTCACTCACCTTGTTCCTGCGGCTGTTCTCGGAACCGCTCATAGCACGCATGGCGCACGAGTTGCGGCGTCGCGCCCGGGCGGTGGGAAAGAAAGCCCCCATTCCGCCGTCCATCGCTCACTTTCTCGCCCACGCCGAGGGCTACATCGACACCGTGGAACCCACGATTCGGTTCCTCCAACGCCGCAATCCGAGCCTGGCTCTTCGTATCGTCGGGCGCGCGTTTCTTCCCGAAGGACCGCGCTTCGCGCAACTGAGCCCACCGACATTGGGCGAGTCAGCTGCACCTGACGAGCAGCTGCTTGCCGCTTTCGGCGCTCTGGGCACGACGGAGCAGGCGCGTCACCTGGCGAGCCTGTACATCGACGACCTGGCCGATGTCTGGCGAATTGGCATCGATCCGCGCTTCGATCTCGCGCGCTACGGCGAACGCCTCGCCGCGAGCGCTGCCTCCTTCGACCCGCTACACGCGGCACTGACGGGCGAGCCGACTCTCGTCGATACAGCGCTTGATGAGCTTACGCGCGAGTTGGTCGAGCAACGACCCGACGTCGTCGCCATCACCGCGCCGTTTCCGGGAAACGTCTATGGCGCATTTCGCATGGCGCAAACGATCCGCGAGGTTGCACCCAACAGCACACTGATTCTGGGCGGAGGTTGGGTCAACACCGAGTTGCGCTCGTTGCGCGATCCGCGGGTATTCGAGTACTTCGACTACATCACGCTCGATGATGGCGAGCGCCCGCTGCTGAATCTGCTCCACCGACTCGGTGGACGCCCCACTGAGCTCGTCCGGACTTACGTGCGCACAGGCGACGAAGTGAGGCTCGAGAACGATGTGACACAGCACGATTTTCCGCAAAGCGACACGGGCATCCCGACCTACGAGGGCCTGCCGCTCGATCGGTACGTGTCCCTGCTGGAAATGCTGAACCCGATGCATCGCCTCTGGTCGGACGGCCGCTGGAACAAGATCACCCTGGCCCACGGCTGTTATTGGAAGAAATGCTCATTCTGCGACGTCTCCCTCGACTACATCGGCCGCTACGACAAGCCGGGCACAGACCTCGTCATCCAACGCATCCGATCGCTGATCGATGAGACGGGCGAGACAGGCTTCCACCTCGTCGACGAGGCCGCGCCGCCGGCCGGCCTGCGCGCGCTCGCGAAAGGCCTGATCGCCGCAAAACTCACCATCACGTGGTGGGGCAACATCCGCTTCGAGAAGACCTTCACACCCGAGCTCTGCCGGCTCCTGGCGCAGTCGGGCTGTGTAGCCGTGAGCGGGGGTCTCGAGGTGGCGTCGGATCGTCTGTTGGAGCTCATGAAAAAAGGCGTCACGGTAGAGCAGGTGGCTCGTGTGACGCGCGCGTTCACCGATGCCGGCATCATGGTGCATGCGTATCTGATGTACGGTTTCCCAACAGAGACCGCGCAGGACACCATCGACGCGCTCGAGCGTGTACGTCAGCTTTTCGCGGCGGGCTGCATCCAATCCGCGTATTGGCATCGGTTCACGGCGACGGCGCACTCACCAATCGGCCTGCACCCTGAGCAGTACGGCATTACCTTACAGCCACCGCAAAATATCCGGTTTGCGCATAACGACGTCGACTTCCACGATCCCGTGGGCACCGATCACGACTACCTGGGGACCGGTTTACGGAAGGCTGTTTACAACTACATGCATGGTGTAGGACTGGATGCCGACGTGCGCGAGTGGTTCGAGCCGGTTGCAACCCGTCATGGAGGTACACGTCACAGCCGGCGCCGGAGCGCTTCTGTTGGCGTTCCCATGACGACGGTTCCACCGGACCTGATCGACCAGTTTCTCGCCTGAGCCCGCGGCACCGCGCATGCTGATTGCTTTCAACAAGCCCTTCGGGGTGATCTGCAAGTTTCGCCCCGAACCCGGTCGCCCGACGCTCGCCGACTACATCAACGTCCCGGACGTCTACCCGGCTGGCCGACTCGACACCGACAGCGAAGGGTTGCTCCTGCTGACGGACGACGGCGTGCTACAGGCCCGCATCGCGAACCCACGCCATAAGCTCGCCAAGGTGTATTGGGCACAGGTCGAAGGCGCCCCAACCGAGGAGGCCCTTGCACCGTTACTCAAGGGCGTTGATCTGGGCGACTTCACGACCAGGCCCGCTCGCGCGCGGCTCATCAGCGAGCCTCCGAATCTGTGGCCGCGCGACCCGCCTATCCGATATCGCGCCAAGATACCGACGACATGGATCGAGATCACGCTGCGCGAAGGTAAGAATCGGCAGGTTCGTCGTATGACCGCGCGCGTCGGTTTTCCAACCCTACGATTAGTGCGCGCGGCCATAGGGCAGGTGAGGGTGGACGATCTCGCCCCTGGCGCATGGCGCGAGATCGATTCGGGGTCGCTGTGAGCGCTCGCTGAACGCATCGTATACGGTATACTGCTCCCAAAAGGGGGCGAAATGCATCTGAGCTGCTTGCGTAAATGGGGACCCTTGCTGGTGCTCGCTGGGACCTGGGCCACGGAGCGTGCAGGGGCTGCGAACGATCCCCCCGCACCTTCGTTCTCGATCGTCAACGTCACAGTGATCGACGGCACGGGCGCACCGCCGCGCACGCAAATGACCGTGCAGGTCGCCAACGGCCGAATCGTCTCCATCGCGAATGCCCGTGATGCCAAACGGCACGGCAAGGTGGTCGACGGCCACGGCCGCTACTTGCTCCCCGGATTTTTCGACAACAACGCTCATCTCACGGTCTACGGTCAGCCCTCCCGCCGCGACACCTCAGCCAAATACGGTGATCGCAACGAGGAGCTGGCGCTGGAGGTCGCGCAGCGCTCGCTCAAAGCCGGCGTCACCACACTGGTCGACAGCTATGGTGTCCTTCCGCCCTCCATCGTCGTGCGCGACAAAATCAACCGAGGCGAGCTCGTGGGCTCGCGCCTCCTGCTGGCGGGCAACATCCTCGGCTGGGGTGGCACGTTCTCCCTCACTTTCTCGCTCACCAAGCCATCCGACCTGTCCATGTTCGAGGAGAAGTGGAACGACCTGATGGCCCAGGACATGGGCGAGGAGATCATGGACATGACGCCCGACGAGCTACGGGTCGCCATGAACCACTACCTCGACAAGGGCGTCGACGTCATCAAATACGGTGGCACCAGTCACTTCATGCACCCCTCGCTGATCGGCTTCTCGCCCGCGCAGCAGGCGGTGATCGTCGAGGAGGCGCACAAGCGCGGTAAGCCAGTGCAGACTCACGCCACCAGCCCTGAGGGCCTGCGCCTGGCCGTTGAGGCAGGCATCGACCTGATCCAACATCCGGAACTGCACAGCCGCGACCTGCCCGACTCGCTCATCAAGGAGATCGTCGAGACGCACAAGTTCTGCGGGATGCGGGCGAACTTTTTCACCGGCGCGTCGTGGCAGCGTCACCTGGCGCACCGGGCCGAAGCCGAGGCGAAGATCGCGAAGCTGCCGCCAGCGGCCACACACGCCGAAGTCGCAAGACGGCTGGAGATGTTGGATGAACAAGTCGACATCCAGCGGCGCAATGCGCTGAAGCTCGTCGCCGCGCATTGCCAGATCACGCCGGCGACCGATTCCTTTCTGGGCGATGCGCCCGAGTTTCGCCGTGAGCCCAAGCCAGACGAAGCCGAGCCGGGCATAGGCACCATCCGCGCGATTGAAGGTTTCGTGGAACTGGGCATGACACCGATGGAGGCGATCGTCGCGGCGACGAAGACCGGTGCGGCCGCGGCATTCCGCTCGCAGGATCTCGGCACGATCGAGCAGGGGAAGATCGCCGATCTCGTCCTGCTGGACGCCGATCCGCTCACCGATATCCACAATATCGAGAAGGTGAGCACGGTTGTCGCCCAGGGTCGTATCGTCGATCTGAAAACCCTGCCCGAACATCCACTCTTCTCGCCCAAGCCTTGATGGCCAGTGGCATCTCCCGACGCTCGGTATTGCGAGGTCTGGGCGCCGCAGCCCTGGGCGGCGCGCTGATCGATCAGCCCGCGGGAGCCGAGGGCGTACAGGTGGACATGCAGTCTGCCCGACTGCTGCTTGCGTCACCCGCTTCAAACATCCTGCGCATCGTCCTCAGTCCGTCAGGCGTGGCGGAGGCACCCGATGACGGTGCCCTCGACCCGGCGGCAAGCGGTACTGCGCGAGGCAGCCTGTCGATTCCATTGACCGGCGGCGGGCCTGCCAAAACCGTCCGGTGCGGCGAGTTCTCGGTGACGATTGCCAACGAGCCGCTCGTCCTCGAAGTGCGCGATTCCGCTGGTCACCTCGTGCAGCGGCTGCGCTTCGCCTCCGACGGCTCATTGGGCTTCGATACCGGGTCGGGGCCATTGTTGGGTCTGGGGCAGGGTGGCCCGCAGTTCGATCGCCGCGGCAGCTTCGACAAGATGCATAGCGGACAGGGCGGCTACGAGCTCGCGACACATGGTGCGCGGGTGCCGATCCCCTGGTTGATCGGCACGAAGGGGAACTGGGCGCTATTCGTCCACACGCCTGTCGGCGCGTTCGATCTGACCGGCGTGGAGGGGCGCTTTCTCTCGAACGAGCCGCATGCGCCCCTCGACCTTTTCGTGGTGCAGGGTGACTCGCCTGAGACCATGATGCGCGCTTATGCGCGGATCACCGGCTTGCCCGAGATGCCGCCGCTCTGGTCCTTCGGATACCAACAGTCACATCGGACCCTGGGGACACCCGAGGAGGTCCTCGGCGAAGCGCGACGCTTCCGCGAAAGTCGGCTGCCTTGCGATGCGTTGATCTATCTCGGAACCGGCTTCTGTCCCAACGGCTGGAACACCAACAACGGTGAATTCACCTGGAACAGCAAGGTCTTTCCGGACCCCGCGAAGGCGATTTCCCAACTTCACGGCGCCGGCTTCAAGGTTGTGCTTCACGTCGTCGTGGAAGGGCGCAAGATGTTTGGCAAGGTCGCTGACGCTTGCACAGCGCCGCCACTGCCGAGCGGGCGTCTGCCGGATGGAACGTGGCCACCTGACCGGCAGGTCGCCTGCTACTGGCCCTTCCACAAGCCACTCATCGACCTCGGCATCGACGGCTGGTGGCCGGACCAGGGTGACGGCTTCGACGCACCCTCGCGCCTCGCCCGCAACCGGATGTATTTCGAAGGACAGCAACTCTGGCGGCCCAACCGGCGCGTCTATGCGCTGCATCGGAACGGCTTCGCCGGCATGCAGCGCTTCGCCGCCTTTCTCTGGTCCGGCGACGTCGAATCACGTTGGCAGACGTTGGCGACCCACGTGCCGCTCGCCATCAACACGGCGCTTTCCGGCATTCCTTACTGGGGCACCGACATTGGAGGCTTCGTGGCGACCGACGAATACTCCGGTGAGTTGTTCGCCCGCTGGTTCCAATTCGCGGCCTTCACGCCGCTATTTCGCTCGCACGGCCGCGACTGGCGCATGCACACTCCCTGGGGCTGGAGCGATGGAGAGCGCGGCGTACCCGAGACAGCCAGATGGCACCCCGATCCTGCCTCACTCAGGGACCCGCGCGTCGAGCCGATTTGCCGGCGCTATCTCGAGTTGCGTTACCGGCTGATGCCATATCTGTATTCCGCGGTCCACGACGTATGTGGGACCGGTGTGCCGATCGTGCGCGCGTTGTGGTTGCACTATCCGGATGATCCTGCCGCCGTGGCCCGGGCTGACCAGTATCTCTATGGGCGCGACTTGCTGGTGGCTCCGGTCGTTACGCAGGGGGCAACCGAGCGACACATCTATCTCCCGCAGGGACATTGGTATGACTTCTGGACGGGAGAGATGTTGGAGGGCGCCCGCGAGATCGTCCGTCAGGTTGATCTGGCGACCCTGCCGCTCTATGTTCGTGCCGGCGCGATCTTGCCGCTCGGGCCGGTCAAACAGCATACCGGCGAGAACAGTCATGACCCCATCGAGCTTCGCGTCCATCCTGGTGCCGACGGCCGATGCCAGCTTTACGAGGATGACGGAGAGACATTCGACTATCGTCGCGGCCGCTATCGGCTGATCGAGCTACGCTGGGACAATGCGCATCGCCGGCTGACAGTAATGCCCGCTGCTGGCGAATCGGCTCCAAGCGATCCGCTACCGCCGCTGCCTCGCCGCTTCGACGTCAGCATCGCCGGTGACCACCGCCATGCCGAGCTACACTACGACGGACGTCACCCGATAACACTCACGCTTTAGACCAGTTGCGCACCTATCACCCGTTACTCGAGATCCGCCCATGCTGCCAGTCCTCCTCGCCGCCTTACTCCAATCCGCCGCCCCACCGGCGCTGACTCCCACGCCCGCCCCGCAGCCGCCGGCGCAATCCTGGCCCACCAAGGAGGCGGACTTCACCGTCCGGGATTTCCATTTTCGCTCGGGTGAGACGCTTCCTCAGGTACGCCTGCACTACACGACGCTCGGCCAGCCACACCGCAATGCCGCCGGCGAGATCGATAACGCGGTGATGGTGCTACATGGCACGGGCGGCAGCGGCCACCAGTTCCTCGTGCCGCAGTTCGCGAGCGAGCTCTACGGCCCCGGCCAGCCACTCGACATCCATAAGTACTGGATCATCCTGCCGGACAACATCGGACACGGCGGCTCCTCCAAGCCGTCCGACGGCCTGCACATGAAATTCCCGCGCTATGACTATGACGACATGGTCGAGCTGCAGCACCGGCTGCTCGTCGAGGGTCTCGGCCTCAAACACCTCCGGCTCATCATGGGCACCTCGATGGGCTGCATGCACTCCTTCGTCTGGGGCGAGACGTATCCCGAATTCGCCAGAGCCCTGATGCCGATGGCTTGTGAGCCCATGCAGATCGCGGGCCTCAACCGCATGTGGCGCCAGCTCATCATCGACGGAATCGAGAACGACCCGACCTGGGCGAAGGGCGAATACAAGTCCCAACCGACGCAAGGTATCCGCACCGCGTCCTCGATCTCGGTGATCGCGGGCGGCGCGCCACTCAACTTCCAGGCGCTCTGGCCCGATCGTGACGCGGCGGTGCAGGAGGTGCGGGCGCGTGTCACGAAAGATATGGCCAGCCGCGACGCCAACGACATGATCTACCAGTTCGACTCCTCGCGGAACTACAACCCCTGGCCGGGCCTGGAGAAAATCACCGCGCCGATGACCTGGATCAACTCGGCGGACGATTTCATCAACCCGCGCAACTTCCCCTATCCGCAAGAAGCGCTGAAGCGCATGCCGCACGCGCGCTTCCGCCTCGTGCCCGAGACCACCAACACACACGGCCATGGCACCCACACGTGGGCGGTGAACTGGAAAGCGGACCTGGTCGAATTGCTCGCCCGCTCGGAGTGAACGGGAGGATATTTCATGATCAACGGTCGACGGTTTCTCCCCGCATTCGCCGCCGTGGCGGCCGCGTCAGGCACACTGACGCTCACTCAGCCGGCCCAGGCCACCCCCGCTGAGGTCGATGCCGTATATCCAAAGGCATATGACCTCTACGTCGACCTGCATCAGCATCCCGAGCTGTCAGGCACTGAGACTCAAACCGCGGCCAAACTGGCCGCGCAATTGCGCTCACTGGGCTACACCGTCACCGAGCACGTGGGAGGCACTGGGATCGTCGCGATCCTGAAGAACGGTCCCGGCAAAACCATCATGCTGCGAACAGAGCTCGACGCGCTGCCGCTCGAGGAAAAAACGGGCCTGCCGTTCGCCAGCAAGGTGCGTGCGAAGGACCCGGCCGGCCACGATGTCGGGGTCGGGCACATGTGCGGACACGACCTGCATATGAGCGCGCTCGTTGCGACCGCCGCCATCATGGCGCACAGCCGAAACTCTTGGCACGGCACGCTCATGCTCGTAGGACAGCCTGCCGAGGAAACGATCAGCGGTGCGACTGCGATGGTTCGTGACGGCATCTTTACGCGCTTCCCGCGACCAGACGACGTGCTCGCACTGCACGTCGGAAACGAGTTGCCCGCTGGTAAGGTGGGAGTTGTCGCCGGAATCTACAACTCCAACGCCGATTCACTGCGGATCACGATCTACGGCAAGGGCGGCCATGGTTCGGCACCGCACACCACGGTCGATCCAATAGTCATCGCGGCACGCACCATTCTCGCGCTGCAGACAATCACGTCGCGCGAAGTGAGGCCTGGCGAGTTCGCGGTAGTAACGGTCGGCTACGTCAATGCCGGCACAAAAAATAACATCATCCCGGACCAGGCCGAGCTGGGCCTCACTGTCCGAACCTACAAGCAGGACGTGCGCAAGCAGGTACTCGATGCCATCACTCGCATCTCGAACGCCGAGGCGCAGGCTGCGGGCGCTCCCCGCGCGCCCCTGGTCGAGAGGTACGAGAAAACCAACGCGGTTTACAACGATCCGACGTTGACACAGCACCTGCGGACGACACTGGAGACGGCGCTGACGAAGGATAACGTCGTGGCCGAGGACCCGATCGCCGCGTCGGAGGATTTCGCAGCATTCATCGAGGAGGGCATCCCCGGCTTCTATCTCAGCCTGGGCGGTGCTGATCCGCAGAAACTCCAGCAGGCCCGCGCGACCGGCACGCGACTGCCGTCGAACCACTCTCCGTTGTTCGCTCCCGACGTCGACCCTGCTCTGCACACAGCGATTACGGCAGAGGTAGCCATGCTGCGTGATCTGCTAAGTGCAGGTGGCGCGGGCTGACACACCGCGTTCCCCGAAGCTTTCAGCTGGAAATTCGCTACTTTCGCTCGATGTTTCTTGATTGATACGGACTCCCGGGTGCGGTTGCACTGCACCAAATCGCCTGCGTCCTGCGACGTAGTCATCAATTAGATACAGCTTTCCATTTGCGGCTTCAGTGCGCCGTGATTCGGCCGATCACCGAGCGGTAGGAATCGGCGCGCCTGCTGCGTCCGCAGCAAAATTCGGAACGGAGATCTAATGATGTTCGGTGCGATGAAAGTGAGCACACGCCTCGCCCTGGCATTCGGCCTGGTGTTGGTGCTGTTGGTGAGTGTCATTGCCCTCGGCATCAGCCGGATGGCGCAAGTCAATGAAGGCCTCAGGACCGTCACCGACGAGAACAACGTCGAGATGACCCACGCGACGGGGATGCGCGGTGCGGCGTACGAGGTGTCAGTCAGTGTCCGCAACCTGATCCTGATGACGGACGATGCGGAAATGAAGGTAGAGGATGCGGCGCTGCACAAAGCCATGCAGGACTTTGAAGCCGAGGCTGCCGCGCTCGACAAGCTGTTCAGCACGCTCGCGAGCACGACCCAACCCGAGAAGGATCTGTTGGCCTCCGCCCGCAAGCAATGGCAGGACTCGCTGCCGTTGTTCCAGAAGGCGGAAGAATTGGGTCTGGCCAACAAGAACACCGAGGCGTTCAAGTTCTACCAGGAGTCCGGCGCCGCCCAGAAGAACTCGCAGATGCTCGAGACGCTCGTACAGTTGGCTGCCTTGGAGCAGAAGCTCAGCGC
>DAITMW010000030.1:22603-41493 GCA_036834945.1 Steroidobacteraceae bacterium | reverse complement strand
GCCGTGTATTGCTCGAGGGGACGCAAATCGATCAACAACGCACCCTGGTTCATCAACCGCACCATGTCCTGCGGCGAAACGGACGCCCGGCTCTCCGACTGCGACCGCATTTCGTAGAGCACGACGACGATGGAAACGAGCACCAGGGCCCCGACGAGCCAGGGATGATGGTTGGTGTACTCGATGAGACGTTCCATGGATGAGCGACCAGGTGGCCCCGCGGGCCCGAAAAAGGGCGCGCATTATAGCGCCCTCATGTCTGCAGGTCCGTTACTGGTGAGCCTGGCGTTGATGCTGGTTACTGTGACCACCCTGCAGGCAAAGCCACCGCCACGGTCCGAAACCGAGAGCGACGCCAAAAAGACGGAGTCCCAGCTCCAAGCCGTGAAGTCCGAGATCGATCGGATCACCAAGCAGGTCAGCGGCGAGCAGGTGGAGCGTGACCGCCTCACTAAAGCGTTGCGTACGGCGGAGATCTCGGTTGGAAAAGCACGCGAAAATCTGGAAAGTGTGCGTCATGAGCGTGCCGAGCGGGCTTCGAAGCGGGCCGGACTGGCGGCCGAGAAGCGCGACGCCCAGGCCAGCCTTTCCAAGGGCCGTGTGGCCTTGGCCGGGCAGCTGCGCGCGGCCTACCTGATCGGTCACGAGGAGCCGCTGAAGCTGCTGCTCAATCAGAAAGATCCGGCACGTGTGGGCCGCATGTTCGCGTACTACGGCTATTTCGGCCGGGCGCGCGCCGATGAGATCCACTCGATCGAGGACAACGTGGCGCGCCTGGACGAGCTGGATACACAGCTCGCCGAGGAGGACGCCAAGCTGGCGGAGCTGGAAAAGCAGCAGCGTGCGCAGCTCACGGAGGTGGAGCAGGCGCGCTCACGCCGCACGGTCGTCCTCGCGAACCTCGAGGCCGAGTCTCATACCCGCGCCCAGAACCTGGAAAAGCTTCGCAGCCAGCAGTCCGGCCTGGAGAAGTTGCTGCGCCAGTTACGCGAAGCCATGGAGAAGTTTCCGGTCGACTCCAACGATGCGTTCGCCCGCCTGCGGGGCAAGCTCGCCTGGCCCGTCAGCGGACACATCGTCGCCCGGTACGGCGAGACCCGGGCCGGCGGTGTGAAGTGGGACGGTGTCCTGGTGGCCACCGATCGGGGCGCGCCGGTCAGGGCGGTCTACCAGGGTCGGGTCATCTACGCGGATTGGCTGCCGGGCCTTGGGCTGCTCACGATCGTGGACCATGGCGACGGTTACATGAGCCTCTATGGACACAATGAGAGGCTTTATAAAGCGGTCGGCGAAAAGGTCGCGGCCGGTGATGCGATCGCCTCGGCAGGTGACAGCGGGGGCAGCAACCGGCCGGAGCTGTATTTCGAGATCCGCAAGGGGGGCAAGCCGGTCGACCCGCGCCCCTGGTTCAAGGCAGGGGAGCCCTAATGGAGAGCTCATCGGGGGAGCCCTGACGGCGAGCCGCGGGCCCCACCGACCGATATTGTGCAGTGCAAAACCATTGCCGCCGATCCTGCTGAGAAGAGGTTCAATCTTTTGGGCACCGCAGTGCGATCACTTCCCCGAACCGCCAACTCGCGCAATGTTCGGCGGCGACCAAAGCCTCATCTTTCCCTACCGAACTCTTTGCCGGTCGGCGGGGAATGAACCGAATAAGGAGCACCAGCACACCGGTTGCAGCGGACCCCTGGGATGGTTTCGAGCCTTACGTACAGCTGATCCGATCCCTGCTGCCGCGCGCATCGAGCGTTGCATTGTTCGACACGAGAGGTGATCTGCGTTGGTCGAGTGAGACGACCACCGGACCGGACCTCATCAACGTCGTGGACGATGCACTGACCACCGCTCGTACCGCCCCCGACAACGCGGGCCAGGCACGAGTGCTCGCCGGCAACATTCCCGTCTATCTGTGTTGGCTTCGCGACGATGCCGCGGAGCTGATGGCTGTGCTGGCCGTCGTCTGCCGCGCCACGCCCGACCAGGACACCGACAACCGCAACTTCTCTTTTGCCTACGCGCTGCTGAGGCCTGCGATCGAATGCCTGCGGCGTGATCTCATGGCGCGCGTCGCCATCGAGGCTCTCAATCGTACGGTCAGCGCGCTCGACAAGGACCTCGAGCTGCTGTTGGCCGACGGCGCGGCCGATCATCCGACCACGTCGGACGGTGCCGACGACCTGAAAAGCATTCTCCAACAAGCTGTCGACCATCTGCATTGCGCGACGGTGGCCCTGATCGTTCCCGACAAGAGCATCGCGGTGGTTCGCTCACGCAGCACCGAGCGGCCCGCGGACATGCAACTCGTGGCGCGGGCTCATCGGCAGCTGCTTTCCATGGCCCAGATGCGGCGCGAGCCCGTGATCATCAACAAGCTCGCTGCCAACAGCTCACTGGGAATCATGCCGTACCGGATCCTGTCGTGTCCGTTGCGCTCGCTGTCCGGACGCACCATGGGCGTGCTCGCCCTGTTTCGCGACGAGGTCGGTCAGGACTTCATGGATCGCGACGCGCGCCTCGGTGACATCCTCGCCCGCAAGGCCGTCGGTATCATAGAAAGCAGTTTCGATGCGCTCAGCGGTTTGTACATGCGTCCGGCATTCGAACAGCGCGTGCGCGGTGTCGTCACTGACAAGAGCGGCGCGCGTCACTGGACCGCACTCTATATCGACGTCGACCAGCTTCACGTCATCAACGACAACTTCGGCATGCACGTCGGCGATACCGTGTTGGGTCAGCTCGGCGAACTGGTGCGTGCCAGGCTTCCGCGGGGCGCCTTCGGCGCTCGCATCTCGGGCGACCGCTTTGCCGTGTTGCTTCCGACCCAACTGGACGACGCGGAAAACTTCGCCGAGTCACTGCGCCAGGGTGTTGAGAAGCTCGGCACCATGCACGGCGACTCACGTCTGCACGTCTCCATCAGTGTTGGTGTGGCGCTCCTCGACACCGCCTCCGGCGAGCTCATGCACTCGCTCGCCGCGGCGGAAACCGCGTGCAAAGCCGCGAAGGATCGTGGCCGCAACCGCGTCGAGGTCTACCATCCCAACGACGCGAGCCTCGTCCGGCGCTTCGCCGACATCAACATCGCCGGGCAGCTGCGCGATGCCATCGATGCCGGGCGCTTCCGACTCGATGCACAACTCATCCTGCCGTTCGCCGGCGCGGAGAGCGCCCGCCCGCACTACGAGTTGTTGATCCGGATGATCGACGACGAGGGGCGCACACTCGGTCCGGATCGTTTCATGTCGGCGGCGCAGCGCTACCAACTGATGCCGGCGATCGATCGCTGGGTGCTCAACAAGGCGATCGAGATGCTCCAGCCGCACGCGGAGCTGCTCGCCAGCAAGTCGCTCGCGTTCGCCATCAACTTCTCCGGGCAGTCGCTGAATGACGACGCCTTTCCGGACTTCCTGCTGGAGCGCGTCGCCTGCAGCGGGCTCGATCCTGAACTGTTCTGCTTCGAGATCACCGAAAACGCAACGATCGCGAACATCGAGCGCGCCGAGGGCCTGATCCGGCGGCTGCGCCGCCTGGGATGCGCGGTGGCATTGGACGATTTCGGCACAGGTTTGTCTTCACTCGCCTACCTGCGCCAGCTACCCGTGACGATGTTGAAGATTGATGGTAGTTTCGTGCGCGATGTTTTGAAGGATCCGCGCGCCGAGTCCATGGTGCGCGCGATTGCACAGCTTGCACGCAGTATGTCCATTGCGACAGTCGGCGAGTACGTGGAAACGGAGGAGATCCGCGCTCGTATTGCCACGCTTGGGGTGGACTATGGCCAGGGGTTCGCGATCGGCCGTCCGGCGCCGCTCGATGACCTGCTGGCCGAGCTGCCTCTGCTGGTATCCGCTACAGCCGTGACCCGTTCCCTCGATCATCCCCTGGGCAGCCGCGTGGAAGACAGTGCCCTCGTGAATATTGAGTTTGTGCACTGATACGCACCTTTCAACATTCTTGACAGAATCCGATTGACCCGCGGCGAGGGCCTGGTGTATCCCCAATGAATTGGTATGAGTGTCAGCCAAACCGGGGGGTTTGAGCACATGTCGATGCGATCGCGCACGCTGATCGCTCTCGTCGCGGGGGCGATTTTTGGTTTTTCCGCAGCCGTTACCGGCGGCGTGCTGGCTGAGCGGCCGAGTGAAGGCGCGCAGGCGCGCAATTCAACGACGCTGCCCTGGGAAGAGGCGCGCCAGTTCGCGGAAGTGTACGAGCGCATCAAGCGCGAGTACGTCGATGACGTCGACGATCACGCGCTCATGGAAAAAGCCATTCGCGGTATGGTGGCGGCGCTCGATCCGCATTCCGCTTATCTCGATAGTGAAGAATTCGAAGAAATCCGCCTGAGCACCATGGGCTCCTACCCCGGAGTGGGCATCGAAGTGGTGGCGGAGGATTCGGCGGTCAAGATTCTGCGCCCGATCGACGGCTCTCCGGCCCAGCAGGCTGGCCTGCTGCCGGGCGATGAGATCGTCCGCATTGACGGTAACGACATCGGTGCCGATCTAGCCGGCGCGATATCTCACATGCGTGGCGCTTCGGGCAGCACTGTCAATCTGACCATCCGCCGTGCCGGTACGGACGGCCTGTTGGAGTTCTCTCTGCGGCGCGCGAAGGTGGAGGTCCACAGCGTCGCGCAGCAGACCCTCGAACCGGGCTACGGTTATCTGCGTATCACCAGTTTCAGTGAAACCACCGCCGACGACGTCACCCGTGCCATTCAGCGCTTGAAACGCGACAATCCCGACGGTTTGCACGGCCTCGTGCTCGACCTGCGAAACAATCCGGGCGGTGTCCTCGAAGCCGGCGTTGCTGTCGCGGACGCGTTCCTCAGCGAAGGCGTGATTGTTTCGGCGGATGGGCGGACAGCTGATGCCCGCTTCCGCATGGACGCCACGCCCGGCGATCTCATCGATGGCGCGCCAATGGTCGTGCTCGTGAACAGTGGATCCGCCTCCGCTTCGGAGATTGTCGCCGGTGCGTTGAAGGATCATGGTCGCGCCGAACTCATCGGGCACAAGACCTACGGCAAGGGGTCGGTGCAGACCGTGATGCCATTGTCCCATGGCGGCGCCGTGAAACTGACCACGTCTCGATACTTCACACCCTCGGGTGCGTCGATCCATGGCAAGGGCATCATTCCGGATATCGTGGAGGACGGTCCGGAAGAGGCTCCGGCCGAACTGATCACCGCGAAGCAGGGGCAGCCGCTCGTGGCCCGCGACAAGGAAGTGCGCCTGGGGCTCGACACCCTAAGGAACCACAACGCGCTGATCCGAAGCCCGGCCGCGCCGCTGTCAGTGCGCGCGATGGTGCCCTGAGCGGACGAAGCGCGGCGGGCGGCGAAAGCAGTTCCTCGGTCCACTCAGGCGAGCGACCTCCTGCTCTTCCGCGCTATCCTCGCTCGAATTTGAGGAGCGACAGGGGACTCGACGGCGGTGCTTGCCTGGTTCATTGATTTAGTGCTGCATCTCGACCGCCACCTGGTCGAGCTGCTCAGCCAGTACCACTTCTGGGTCTACGGCATTCTCTTCTGCGTGATCTTCGCGGAGACGGGGCTCGTCGTAACGCCGATTCTTCCGGGTGACTCGCTGTTGTTCGCGACTGGAGCACTGGCGGCGGTCGACACCAGCGGCACGCTCAACGCGCCGATCCTCTCCGTTTCTCTCGGCATCGCGGCGGTCCTGGGTAACACCGTCAACTATGCGGTGGGTCGCTTCATCGGGCCCGCCGCATTCAGCGGCCGGTATCGTCTTCTAAAAGTGGACTATTTGCGCCGTACGGAGGAGTTCTTCGTCCGATACGGCGGTATGGCGATCTTTCTCTCGCGCTTCATGCCGATCATCCGGACGTTCATGCCGTTCGTGGCGGGCATCGGGCACATGCCCTACGCGCGCTTCCAGGGATACAACATCGTCGGGGGCTTCTGCTGGGTGCTGCTGTTCATCTGGGGTGGCTACCTGTTTGGCAACATCCCGCTGGTGAAGAACAACTTCGGGTTGGTGACGATTGCGATCATCGTCCTCTCGTTGTTACCCATGGTGGTGGCGTTTTTCCGCAGTCGGGGCGCCCCGGCAGCCACCTCTAGAGAGTGAGCACCGCCGCCCGGATGGCGCCGACCACACCGCCGACCACCATGATCATGATCGGCAGAACCGACAGTCCGTAGCCCATGCCCCGGGACTTGGGATCCTTTACATAACTTGTGAAATAGATGAGCCGGCCGACGAGGTACACGACACCGAGTCCGGCTGCCAGGTAGCCGCCGAAGTACTGGCCGAAGATGTAGATCGCGGGTACGAACATCACGAGCAGCTCCATGGTGTTCATCTGGACCCGGAAGTAGCGCTCGAAGACCTCGTTTCCGGTGGTGGCGGGCGCCGACACCTTGTAGGTGACCCTGGCTTTGCCTACGGCAAAGAGGAAGAAAAAGAACTGCACGAGCGCGAGGCCGATCACCAGTTGTACCAGCGGCATGAGAGCGCCTCCCCCCTTGACTGAAATTTTTGAAAAAACGCGATCCGGTAGAATACCTTGCCGACGCGCCGCCCACGGATGGCAGAATTGCATGCTATGAGCGACAAGCTGAGAGGATATGCGCACCGGGTCGACATCGCCTCCGATCCGCACAAGGTCTGGCGGGCGCTGACCCAGGCCGAGTGTCTGAAGCGCTGGTGCTCGCCGGAGGCGGACATCCGGGCGAAGCCCGGGGGCCTGTTCCGAGCCAGCGTCGATCGGGTCGTCGAGCTCGAGGCTCACATCGACGTTTACGATCCGGGGCGGCGGCTACGGTTGATCTACCTGCCTTCCCAGGAGCTGCCGCCGAGCGAGGATCCGATCGTCGACGACTTCATCCTGGATCCGATGGCTCCCGGTACAATTGTGCGCCTGCTCGGATCGGGCATTCCCGCTACGCTGGATTGGGACGCTCAGTACAAGCGCCTGCGCCTGGGTTGGCAGGCGGCCATGACCCGGCTGAAAGTGTTCGTCGAGCGGCAAATGAGTGACAGCGCGGCTTAACTTGGCGCCGCCAGATCGAGGCACCACATGACAGGTTTTGTGCTGCGCGCCGTCATCAGCGCGCTCGGCCTTTGGATTGCCACGCGCTGGGTCTCCGGCATTCGTATCGATGATGCCGGCACGCTGGTTCTCGCGGGGCTGCTGTTGGGTGTCGTCAACGCCATCATCCGGCCGATAGCCATTCTGTTGACCCTGCCGATCACGATCGTGACGCTCGGGTTCTTTCTCCTCGTCGTGAACGCCGCGATGGTCGGGCTCGTGGCGTGGATCCTGCCCGGGTTTCACATGAACGGCGGTTTCTGGTCGGCCCTCCTCACCGCGCTCATCGTGGGAATCACCGGTTGGATCGGGTCCTGGCTGATCGGCCCTCGCGGGAAAATCGACGTTTACGTCCGCAAGCCCTGATCGCTGTCCGGCTCCTGCCGGGCGCTGCCCGTAGGCAGCGTGTTCTCGAAATAGACCTGCGTGCGGTTCGGCGGTGTCAGACTCACCTTCATCTCCCGCAGCCGTTCGAAGATGGCGATGTTGATCGCCTGTTGCGCATCCGCGTAGGTGTTGAAATCCGGCTTGGTGGCGTAGAACACCACCTCGAACTGCAGCGTGGTGGCGCCGTAGTTGAGGAAGTGACACCGGTCGAAGCGTGTGTCGGGAGTCGATTCGATGATTTGGCGGACCAGGCCCGGAATGGCGGCGAGTGACTGGGGCTCCGTGTCATACGCAACACCGAACTGAAACACGGCGCGCCGCTCGCGCATGCGACCGTAGTTGCGCACCCGGGATTTCAGGATGTCGGTGTTACCCATGATGATCTGTTCGCCCGAGAGGCTGCGCAGACGGGTGCTTTTCACACCGATGTGCTCGACGGTCCCCTGACATTCGCCGATGGTGAGGAAGTCACCGATGCCGAAGGGCTTGTCGAGCGCGATGGACATGGACGCCAGCAGGTCACTCAACACGGTTTGCACGGCCAGCGCGACGGCGATGCCGCCGATACCCAGGCCGGCGAGCAACGGCTTGATCTGGATGCCGAGGTTATCGAGCGCGAGCAGCAACATCATGGCCCAGATCAACAGGCCGGCCGCAAACAGGATCACGTCCATCGAGCTGGTCAGCAGGGCGTCCAGGCCCGCGGAGCTCTTCCTCCGCAGATCGATGGCATAGCGCACGGCAGCCATGGCCCATATGCCGACCTGCGCCCAGAACATCAGGACGATACCGATCGTGAGGATCCGCTCGACCCTGGGGGTGAAAGTGAGGTCGCGCGAGGCCAGATAGACCGCGACGGCCCACAGGAAGACCCGGCTCGTGCGCTCGACGAGCAGGCCGGCCAGACCGAGGGCGTGATGGGCGCCGGCGACCCCACCGATGTGGTGCGGCTGCTCGCGCTCCGCCCAATGACGGCGGCGGGCGCTGATGAACCCTTTTACGAGCGGAAGGACGGTCAGGGTGACCAGGAAGGTCACCAGGGCAAACGTCCAGGAGCGGACGTCATTCCCCAGAAACTCGACCTGCCAGAACTTCTCCAAGCTCGGCATAAGACTCACGCGCTCCGTTCAACCGTTTTGGAGCGCGCAAGTTACCCGTTCGCGAGCGACTCGACTATTCCGACGCGTCCATCCCGAGCTCCTTGAGCTTACGGGTCAGGGTGTTACGCCCCCATCCGAGCAGTTTCGCGGCTTCCTGGCGATGACCCTGGGTACGTTTCAGCGCCGCGCGGATCAGAACCCGCTCGAACTCGGGCTGGGCCTCGTCCAGGAGGGGCTTCTTGCCGTTCATCGCGTGCCGATCCGCCCAGCCCGCGAGTGCCTTGGCCCAATCCGCATCCCCCGAAGCCGTCGTCGCGGGTGTGCCGAGCTCTGGCGGAAGGTCCTCCACGCTGATTTCGGTCCCGGGCGCGAGAACTGACAGGCGTCTGCACAGGTTCACCAGCTCGCGCACGTTACCAGGCCATCCGTACGCTGCGAGCCGCGCTTCGGCATCCTTGGAGAGAGACTTCGGCTCCACTCCGAGCTCGTGCGCCGCAACCGTCAGATAGTGTGCGAGCAGGTCGGGGATGTCTTCCGAGCGGGCGCGGAGCGGTGGCAACTCGATCCGAATGACATTGAGCCGGTGGTACAGGTCCTCGCGGAAGAGTCCGCGGGAGACCCGGTCCTGGAGGTTCTGGTGAGTCGCGGCAATCACACGGACATCGACTCGGATCGGCGTCTGTCCGCCGACGCGATAGAACTCGCCTTCCGCGAGGACGCGCAGCAACCGCGTCTGCAATGGCGTCGACATGTCGCCGATCTCGTCGAGAAACAACGTGCCGCCATCGGACTGTTCGAAGCGGCCCCGGCGCTGTGAATCGGCGCCCGTGAACGCGCCTTTTTCATGGCCGAACAACTCTGATTCGAGCAGGTCGCCCGGGATCGCCGACGTGTTGAGTGCGATGAACGGTTTGTTGGAGCGCGGACTGTGATCGTGCAGGGCGCGCGCGACGAGCTCCTTACCGGTACCGGATTCACCCGTAATGAGCACCGTAACGCTGGAGCGCGCGAGACGGCCTATCGCACGAAACACCTGCTGCATCGCCGGCGCACGGCCGAGAAGCTCGGGGATTCTGGGAGTGCCCCCGCCGTCGCTTCCTCCAACGATGCTGGCAGTGGCCGCGCGCTTGACGAGCGCGACGGCCTGGTCGATGTCGAAGGGCTTCGGGAGATACTCGAAAGCACCCCCCTCGTAGGCGGATACCGCGCTGCCCAGGTCGGAATGCGCGGTCATGACGATCACCGGAAGCGCCGGGCGCGTATCGCGGATCTTCTTCAGCAGCTCGAGCCCGGACTGGCCGGGCATACGGATGTCAGTTATGAGGACGTCGGGCGACTCGCGGCGTAGGGCATCCAACGCCGGCTCCGCGGCTTCGAAGGCCCGCGGCGCCATTCCACCGTTGCGCAGGGCTCGTTCCAACACCCAACGAATGGACGCATCATCGTCGACGAGCCAGACGCGCAGATTCTGGCCGTTCATGTGGATTCTCCGAGTGGCAATAAGAGTGTGAAGACGGTGCGGCCCGGCTCGCTCTCGAACTCGATGAGGCCGCCGTTACGGGTCACCAGCTCCTGCGCGACCGCGAGTCCGAGACCCGTGCCGCTCGCGCGTCCCGTGACCAGGGGATAAAAGATGCTCGAGCGCAGCTCATCCGGTACACCGGGACCGTTGTCCTCGATCTGCAGACTGGCGACCAGGCGATGCCGGGCGCTGCCGATGCTGACGTTGGACAGCGCTCGTGTGCGGAAAATGACCTTGCCGCCGGACTCCACGGGCCCGATGGCCTGCAACGCATTGCGCGCGACATTCAACAAGGCCTGGATCATCTGATTTCGGTCGAGCAGGGTGTCGGGCAGGCTCGGATCGTAATCGCGATCGACCACGATCCCCGGGCGCGCTTCGGCTCGCAGCAGGTGATAGACGTGCTCGCAGATCTCGTGGACGTTGATGTTGGCTTTCCGCGGCGCCCGGTTCGGACCGGCCATGGAGTCGACCAGCGCGGTGAGGCGGTCCGCCTCGCCGATGATGACCTGCGTGTATTCCTTGAGTGACGCTCCCTGCAGCTCGCGCTCCAACAGCTGGGCCGCGCCGCGCAGGCCGCCCAGGGGATTTTTGATCTCGTGCGCGAGCTGTTTGATCATCAGCCGGCTGCCGTCCAGGCGGGCGAGCAGATCGTTTTCACGCGAGATGCGCTTGCGTTGCGTGGTGTCAGCCAGTTCGAGCAACAGGTGGGTCCCGGTAATCTGCCCTTCGAGCGGAGTGATCGTGACATCCAGTGTTCGGACGTCACGCGGCGCTCCCGCTGGGCGCACGGTCAGCTCACGGTCCGCGAATCCCTCACCACTATCGAGGGCTCTACGCAGGATAGCGATCAGCCCATTAGCGTCGTGTAAAAAATCGCCGAACGGGCGGCCACGTGCCTTGTTCAGGCTGAAAGCGAGGAGATCCTGCGCGGCGACATTGGCGTAGATCGGACACAGCTGTGCATCCAGCATGACGATGCCGGTCGATAGCGCATCGAGCAGATCCGTCGGATCGAAGTGGGAGATCGCGGAGGGGAGCGGGTACTCAGTCGCCATGGGGTACCCCTCGGTACGCCCAGGCGCCCGTCAGCGTTTGAAATTCGGGTTCGCGGGATTCAGCACCGAGGGCTGCAACACCGTGAAGGACACATTCGCGGACTGGCAAACCAACTTGCCGTTCGCGTCCTGCACGACCGCTTGCAACGTGTGTTGGCCGCGATCGATGTTGGAAAGCGTGACCGAGCCGCCCCCGGGCGGGAAGTTCGGCACTCGCGCTCCGTCCATCAGGAGAAATGCCTGGTCGCCGTTCTGCGGCGAAGGGTTGATACTTGCCGTAACGTCCACGGAATAGGCGTTGGGGAAGGTCGCGTCCGGCGCCGGCGCCGTCACCTGGCACTGATAGGCGTTGCCGTTGGCTTGCTGCGAGGGCGCGCTGTCCGAGGAGGACGGCGTCTTTGGCAGCGGGCCCGGCTTGTAGGTCTGGGGAGCCGCCACGTGAACCTTCTCTGCGTTCTCGTGAGGCTGGTCGCTGTAATGGGTCACGCCGTTCTCGTCGACCCACCGATAAACGGTGGCCGAGACTGCAACCGTGCAGACGACCGACATTAAGGTAAACAGAGCGACGCGCATATGGGGTGAGCATAGCCCTATGCGGCGCCCGGGACAAAACCGAGCGGTCGTGTTCGTGATGCACGACCGCTCGTGCGGTGACGGATCCGATGATCCCCCCCGCTCGCGCGCTCTCCCCGATGACCGGGGAGAGCCCGACGCGAAGGTGAGTGGAGGAGTTCTTCGGCGTCACACTGTACCCATCAACAGCTGTAATACAGCTCGAGCTCCACCGGGTGGGTCGACATGCGGAATCGCGTGATCTCCTGCATCTTGAGCCCCATGTACGCATCGATGACGTCGTTGGTGAACACGCCGCCGCGCGTCAGGAACTCGCGATCCTTGTCGAGGTGCTCGAGCGCCATGTCGAGCGAGTGGCACACGGTTGGAATGTGCTTCGCCTCCTCGGGCTCGAGGTCGTAGAGGTCCTTGTCCGCCGGATCGCCGGGATGGATCTTGTTCTGGATGCCATCCAGACCCGCCATCATCATGGCGGTGAACGCGAAGTACGGGTTGGCGCTCGAGTCGGGGAAGCGAACTTCGATACGCCGCGCCTTCGGGTTCGATACGAAGGGGATACGGATTGAAGCGGAGCGATTGCGCGCGGAGTACGCGAGCATCACGGGTGCTTCGAAGCCCGGCACGAGGCGCTTGTAGCTGTTGGTTCCGGCGTTCGTGAAGGCGTTGAGGGCCTTCGCGTGCTTGATGATGCCGCCGATGTAGTACAGCGCGGTGTCGGACAGGCCGCCGTACTTGTCTCCCGCGAAGAGCGCCTTGCCTTCTTTCTGCAGGGACTGGTGGACGTGCATGCCGCTGCCGTTGTCACCCACGAGAGGCTTGGGCATGAACGTGGCAGTCTTACCGTAGCCCGCGGCGACGTTCAGGATGGCGTACTTGAGGATCTGCACCTCGTCGGCCTTCTTCACGAGCGTGCCCGCCCCGACGCCGATTTCGCACTGGCCGCCGGTGGCGACCTCGTGGTGATGCACTTCGACTTTCAGGCCCATCTCTTCCAACGCCAGGCACATGGCCGAGCGGATGTCCTGGAAGGCATCGACCGGGGGCACGGGGAAGTAGCCACCCTTGATGCCCGGGCGGTGGCCCATGTTGCCGGTCTCATATTGCTTGGAGGAGTTCCAGGCGCCCTGCACCGAATCGATGTGGTAGGACGCGCCGTTCATGTCGTTGTTGTAGACGACACTGTCGAAAATGAAGAATTCGTTCTCGGGGCCGAACAAAGCGTAGTCGGCGATGCCCGTGGACTTGAGGTACGCCTCGGCGCGCTTGGCGAGCGAGCGCGGATCGCGCTCGTAACCTTGCATCGTGCTCGGCTCGATGACGTCACAACGGATGTTGACCGTCGTCTCTTCGAAGAAGGGATCGATGACGGCCGTGCTCGCATCGAGTGCGAGGATCATGTCCGACTCGTTGATGCCCTTCCAGCCAGCGATGGAGGAGCCGTCGAACATTTTCCCGTCGCGGAACAGATCCTCGTCGACGAGCCGCGCCGGGATGGTCACGTGCTGCTCTTTGCCGCGCGTGTCCGTGAAGCGCAAGTCCGCGAACTTGACCTCTTTTTCTTTGATTAGTTTGATGACATCGGTGGGTGACATATCGCTCTCCGGAAAAGGGTGGTCCCGCCTCATGAGTCCTGAAGGTCGCCTGCGTGCAGCTTGACCCGTTACTGTCCACACTCGGCCTTGGCATGGCGGAGCGTGCTGGTAGTGCAGGCCTTATGCCAATTTGACGGGCTTGCAAAATCAATCGCTTAGCAACACCGCCAAGGCAAACCGCACTCATATGGTGCAATCGCGGGCGAGATTGCACCACGAAAGAGCGTCAGCGGGCGCCTTTTTTGAGGCTCGCCCCCAGGCTGCGGAGCGGTTCGCCTGTTCTTGGTGCAACCTTGTCTATTTATGGACTCGTGGTATAGTTAGTCCATATATGGACTTCGAGAGGTGGGGATCCGTATGAGCTCGCTTCATTCGGTGCATACGAGGCGGGAAACCGCCAAGGAAGCCGCCGCGGCCGGCGGCGCCGGGTTACGGGCGTTCGCGAGAATCGCGGACCTCTGGCACCTCTCGATTCCGGAGCAGCTCGCATTGCTCGGTATCGGCTCGCGATCGACCTACTTCAAATGGCGCAAGGAGCCGAATCCGAAGCTCCCGCGCGATACTCTCGAACGGCTCTCCTATCTTCTGGGCATCTACAAGGCCCTCCAGCTCCTGCTCCCGGACAACCACGCCGCCGATGAATGGGTGCGTCGCCCTAACGATGCACCGCTATTTGGCGGACGATCCGCACTCGACCGGATGCTCTCGGGCAACGTCGCCGATCTGTACATCGTGCGGCAATACCTCGACGCGCAGCGCGGCTAAGCGGTTTTCATGGCGACGACGTATCCGGCACCCGCCGTCGGCGAGGTGCGCTGGCAACCTTGTTATCGAGTCATCTCCAGCCGCTTTCCACCCATCGCTCTGTTCGAGCGGGTAGCACACGCCGAGGACTGGGACGCGCTGTATTGGCTCGAGTCTCTGACGAATCCCCGTTTACGCGACGAAGTGGGTGAGATCGAGCTCGTGCCAGCGGAGGACCGCGTTTTCGGCCCGGGTGCGACCGTCATCATGGCCGCCTTCACCCATTTGAATCCCGAGGGCAGCCGGTTCGCGGACAGCACATTCGGCGCGTTCTATGCGGCGGCCAGCCTGGAAACCTCGATCGCCGAGACGCGCTTCCACCGCGAAGCGTTTCTTCGGGCGACGCACGAGAGCCCGATGGAGCTCGATATGCGGACGTACCTCTGCGACGTGTCCTCGAGCTTTCACGATATCCGGGGCAAGCGCGAGGAGATGGCCGACCTCTACGATCCTGACAGCTATGTCGCATCGCAGAAATTCGCGCGCGCTCTGAAGCTTGCCGGGTCGAACGGGATCGCCTACGAGAGCGTCCGGCACGCTGGAGGGGAATGCCTGGCGGTGTATCGGCCGCGGCTGATCCAGAATTGCCGGCAGGGGACGCACCTGCGGTACATCTGGGATGGCGAGCGCATCAGCCAGGTCTATGCGTTGCGGCTCCTGGATGGCTGAGGCGGTGAGTGCCGGGGGAAGGTGCGGCGCTGGATCGGGGCGCGGCGCTGAGTCGGCCCGCCGCCGGGTCGGCGCGCTCGGCGCCGGCCGTTTAGCCGCTATACTCGCGGGCCTTTAACCCCCGTCCCCGGAATCATTGAGTCTCGAGCATGAAAATCGCCGGCCCGTTGGGCGCCCCGCCGCAAACGTTTCAGGAGCTGCTGTTTGCCCTGCAACGCTACTGGTCCGACCGCGGCTGTGTGATTCTGCAGCCCTACGACATGGAAGTCGGTGCCGGTACGTTTCATACCGCGACCTTTCTGCGGTCCATTGGTCCGGAGCCCTGGAGCGCCGCCTATGTGCAGCCCTCGCGTCGGCCGACCGACGGGCGCTATGGGGAAAACCCTTTTCGGCTGCAGCACTACTACCAGTACCAGGTGGTCATCAAGCCGTCGCCGCTGGAGATCCTGGACCTTTACCTGGGAAGCCTGCGCGCGCTCGGTCTCGATCCGCTCGTCCATGACGTCCGTTTTGTCGAGGACAATTGGGAGTCGCCGACGTTGGGAGCCTGGGGGCTGGGTTGGGAGGTGTGGCTGAACGGGATGGAGATCACCCAGTTCACGTATTTCCAGCAGGTCGGCGGCCTGGAGTGCCGGCCGGTCACCGGCGAGATCACCTACGGTCTCGAGCGGCTCGCCATGTATCTCCAGGGGGTCGAGAGCATTTATGACATCGTGTGGACGAACGGTCCGCTCGGCCGTGTGACCTACGGCGACGTCTTCCACCAGAACGAGGTGGAGCAGTCGAAATATAACTTCGAGCACGCGGACGTGCCGACGCTGCTGCGACATTTCGAGGATCACGAAAAGGCGTGCAAGGAGCTGCTGGCGGCGAAGCTGGCACTGCCGGCCTATGAGCAGGTGCTCAAGGCGTCCCACACATTCAACCTGTTGGATGCGCGGCGGGCGATCTCCGTCACCGAGCGGCAGCGCTATATTTTCCGTGTGCGCACGCTCGCGAGCGGTGTAGCGAAGGCGTACTACGAGAGCCGCGAGGCGCTCGGATTTCCGATGTTGAAGCAGGCCAGGTCAGATCTTGCCGCTCCGATCCGTGGCGAGGACGCGGCATGAAGATTGAACGACACGATTTCCTGGTTGAGATCGGCACGGAGGAGTTGCCGCCGAAAGCGCTTCGTGGGCTCGAGGAGGCGTTGTTGTCCGGCATCGAAGCCGGGCTCGACAAGGCCAATCTCGAGCATGGCGACCTCATTTCCTATGCGACGCCGCGGCGGCTCGCGGTGTTGGTCAAGAGACTGGCCGGACGCCAGCCCGATCAGGATCTCAAGCGTAAGGGTCCGCCGGTGAGCGCGGCATTCGATGCCAACGGTGCACCCACACGCGCGGCGCTTGCGTTCGCGGAAAGCTGCGGGACTTCCTTGGAGAGTTTGCAGCGCATCGACGAAGGGAAAGGCACCTTCCTGTTTTTTGTCGGCACCAAGCCAGGTGCGATGGTCTCGGAGCTCATCCCCGGCATTGTGAAGAGCGCGCTGGATGCATTACCGATTCCGCGGCGCATGCATTGGGGATCGAGCGAGGCGGAGTTCGTGCGGCCGGTTCACTGGCTGCTCATGATGTACGGAAAGGACGTTCTGCCGATCACGTTGCTCGACACGGTCGCTGGGAACGTTACTCAAGGGCATCGCTTTCTTGCACCGAAGCCGCTTCGGATCACCACGCCTGCGAACTACGAGAGCACTCTTTTACAGCGCGGTTATGTGCGGCCCTCCTTCACCGGGCGCCGCGAAACCATTCTCGCGCAAGTCACTACGGCGGCAGGGGAGCTCGGCGGCCGTGCGCTGATCAGTGATGATTTGCTGGATGAAGTGACTGCGCTCGTTGAGTGGCCTGTACCAATCACGGGGCGATTCGAGGAGCGTTTCCTCGCCCTGCCGCGTGAGGTGCTGATCTCTACCCTGGAAGATCACCAGCGGTATTTCCCGATAGAGGATGAGCAGGGGCGATTGATGCCTTGCTTCATCACCATCAGCAACATCGAGAGTCGCGACCCAACAAAGGTTCAGGAAGGAAACGAGCGAGTCGTTCGCCCGCGCCTGGCGGACGCTGCTTTTTTCTGGGACCAGGATCGGAAGCGACCCCTTGCGTCGCTGCGCGAGGCCCTGGACAAGGTGACCTTCCACGTGAAGTTGGGGTCGCTCGGGGATAAGACCCGGCGCCTGCGGACGTTGGCTGGCGAAATCGCCGCCATCGGCAACAAGGAGCGCGCGGAAACCGAGCGAGCCGCGGAGTTGTGCAAGTGTGATCTGCTGACGGCCATGGTCGGGGAGTTTCCCGAGTTGCAGGGAATCATGGGGACCTACTACGCGCTCGCCGACGGCGAGGCGCCTGAAGTCGCGGTGGGCATCAAGGAGCATTACCTGCCGCGCGGCGCCGGTGACGAGCTGCCCGAGACGCATCCGGGTTTGGCGGTGGCCATCGCGGACAAGCTCGACACCCTGGCGGGTATTTTCGCTGTGGGCGAGAAGCCCACCGGTACGAAGGACCCGTTGGGCTTGCGTCGGGCGGCGATCGGCGTGTTGCGGATCCTCATCGAGACGCGGCTCGACCTCGACTTGCGGCATTTCATCAAGCGCGCGGTTGAGTTGGCGCGGGAGGATATCGACCGCGTTGCGAGACTCGCCGGGAAACCGGTGGTCGGTCGCGGCACGGTCACGAACCCGGACGGCTCGATCAAGGACACCGTCGTCGATGAGGTCTACGCATACTTCATGGAGCGCCTGCGTTCCTACTACCTGGAAGGCGGGGCGCGCGAGACGATCGGGGCGGCCTCTATGACAACCGAGATGTTTGACGCGGTGTTGGCGAGCTCGCCCGTGTCGCCGTTGGATTTCGATGCTCGCTTGAAGGCGCTGCGGGCGTTTCTCGAGCTTCCGGAGTCGACGAGTCTCACCGCCGCCAACAAACGCATTGCCAACATCCTGCGCAAGTCGGCCGGTGGCGCGGCACCGACGACGGTCGACGTCGAATCTCTGCGGGAGGCCGCCGAGGTCCGGTTGTTCGATTCGATGCGGTCTTTGCGGGATGCGGTGTCGGTGGCCACGGCGCAGCGGGAATATGCGAACGCGCTCGGACGGCTGGCGCAGCTGCGGCCGGCGGTCGATGAGTTTTTCGACCAGGTGATGGTGATGGACGAGGATCCGAAGCTGCGGGCGAACCGGTTGGCGCTGCTGGCGCAGCTGCATGGTTTGTTTGCCGGGGTGGCGGATTTGTCGCGGCTGCCGGGATGATGAAGGACCTGGCGTTGGCGAAATGCGGCGTGTCCGCGCGCCTCCCTCCGGCGCTTCGGTAGACTGGCACTCATGCAGTTCATCGGCTCGCTGATCTTTACCGGCTTTCTGTTCGCGTGGACGTTTTTCTACGCGATCTTCTTCGTCATCGCCTGTTGCTTCCTGCCTTTCCGGCACCGGTTCCGGCTGGCGCGCGTCTGGGGCGCGGTGCTGCTCAAGGCGTTGAAATGGTGTTGCCGCCTCGACTATCGCATCGAGGGCGCCGAGAACATACCGGCTGATAACCACATCGCCTTGTGGAAACACTCGTCTTCGTGGGAAACGATTGCGATGGCCGTGGTGTTTCCCCGCCAGGTGTGGGTGTTGAAGCGCGAGTTGCTGTGGATCCCGGTGGTGGGATGGGGGATCCGCCAGTTGCATGCCATCGCCATCGATCGTAAGTCCGGGCATTCGGCGGTCGGCCAGGTAGTGGAGCAGGGGAAGCAGCGCATCGCGGAGGGCGATTGGATCATGATCTTCCCCGAGGGCACCCGGATGTTGCCGGGGCAGACGCGCCGCTACGGGGTGAGCGGTACATTGCTCGCTTCCGAGACCGGCAGGCTGATTATTCCGGTGGCGCACAACGCTGGAGACTACTGGCCACGTCGAGGGTTGATGAAGAAGCCCGGGACCGTGCGCGTGGTGATCGGGCCGCCGATGGCGGCCGGCGGAAAGGATGTTCGCGAGATCAATCGCCAGGTGCAGGAGTGGATCGAGGCGACGGTGGCGCGGCTGCAGGGTGGTAGTGCGGTGCCGCCGGCGAGTGAAGGGCTGACCACGCATCAGTCGACCTGATTGACCGCT
>DAITMW010000030.1:0-22503 GCA_036834945.1 Steroidobacteraceae bacterium | reverse complement strand
GGTGCCGCCGGCGAGTGAAGGGCTGACCACGCATCAGTCGACCTGATTGACCGCTCAGTCGCTGGTTGTTTTGTCACACCTTCGGTACGTGTCCGGGCGCTCGGTTTGAGCGCGCCACGGACTGACAGTCCTCACAGTTATGTACGCCGCGTGAAGCGCGGCAGGACTGAGACGCGCGCCATTTTTTAGGTCGACCTTCGTGGTCAAGATGAGTCTGGCTGCTTGATGCGGGCTCTTCATGGCTTTCAAGGAAGCGTTGGCAATTGGTCTTGCACTGCTGCTGAGTGCCTGCGGCTCACTGCCGCCTGAGAATTTCGAAGCGACCTCCCGTGTTGCCGTCCGGCGCGTCTTGCTCGCCACCCCTGGCGTTCCCGATCGTCCGCAGGTGACCATCATGAATCCCATTGGCGCCGGGTTCGGCGTGTTGGGAAATCTCATCGAGGCTCACCGGGCCTCCGGGGCTCAACAGGAAATGCAGGCCGTGTTGGCGAAGGCCAACTACAACTACGGTGCTGCTCTCTCCGACTCGGTATTTGCCGCGATGGGCAAAGCCGGATTCACCATGGTCCGGTCTACCGACTTGCGGCCGGAGAAAGAGCGTGGGCGTTTTCTCGCGAACTATCCGCAGATGAAGCGGGTAGATGCGTACCTCGATGTGTATGCGGACTACGTCGGGTTTCAGGCGCTGCAGTCGTCGGAGGACTATCGTCCGCATCTCGAGATCAGTGCCCGGCTCGTCGATGCCCACAATGGGCGGATCCTGTTTCAGGATCGGATTGTTTACGGATTTTCCGTGGCGACGGATGAGGACGCGGTGCTCGTGAGGGCGGAAGAGAACTACCGCTTCCGGGATCGGGCTGCGTTACAGGCCAATCCCACCCAGACCGCTCGGGCGCTACAGGGAGCGATCGAGGCGGTGTCCTGGGAGCTGGCGAAGCAGTTTATGTAATTGCGAATCAATAGGTGCCATTTCGACACCTATTGATTCGCCAGTGCGTCAATAAACGCTGAACGTCCCGGTTCGCGGCTTAGACGTCGAGGTTCGCGACCGACAGCGCGTTCTTCTCGATGAACTCCCGGCGGGGCTCGACCTGGTCGCCCATCAGGGTAGTAAAGACGTCGTCGGCCATGACGGCGTCGTCGATCTTCACCCTCAGCAGGCGACGGGAGTCCGGGTTGATGGTGGTGTCCCACAACTGTTCCGGGTTCATCTCACCCAGGCCTTTGTAGCGTTGGATGGTCTGGCCCCTGCGGGCCTGCTCGAGAAGCCACTTCATGGCTTCCTTGAACGAGCCGACCTCGAGCCGGTCGTCGCCGCGGGTCACGAAAGCACCCTCGCCGATGAGTCCGGCCAACGTGCGGGCCAGGTCGGCGATCCGTTGGTACTCCGCCGATTCGAAGAACTCCCTCGGCAGGAATTTCTGGCTCGGCGTGCCGTGCTCGGTCCGGTGGACAATGACGCGAGCCGCATGACCATCGGAGGCGGCGCGCACTTCGACGCGATAGGTACGGGAACCGTCGGCCAGGGCATTGAGGCTCTGGTCGAGATGTTGGCCCCAGTCCCGCAGCCAGTCGGTCCGATCGAAGTTGTCCGTCGTGACCTCGGGCATGTAGATCAACTGTTCCAACAGCCGGTCGTCATAACGCCGCGACCAACGTTTGATGATCGCCTGAACCTCCATGTACTTGTGGGCGAGGTTCTCGAGACCCTGGCCCTGCAGCGGCGGGGCCTCGGAGTTGACATGCAGCGCGGCATTCTCGAGTGCTGTTTGAAGCAACACGGAGTTGAGTTCGAGATCGTCCTTGACGTACGACTCCTGTTTGCCGCGCTTCACCTTGTAGAGCGGCGGCTGGGCTATGTAGACGTGGCCGTTCTCGATGAGCGCCGGAATCTGGCGATAGAAGAACGTCAGCAACAGGGTGCGGATGTGGGAGCCGTCGACGTCCGCGTCCGTCATGATGATGATGCGGTGATATCGCAGCTTGGCGAGATCGAAATCGTCCTTGCCGATCCCGCAGCCCAGCGCGGTGATGAGGGTGCCCACCTCGGCGGAGGACAGCATCTTGTCGAAGCGCGCACGCTCGACGTTCAGGATCTTACCTTTGAGCGGGAGGATCGCCTGCGTTCGGCGATCGCGGCCTTGCTTGGCGGAGCCCCCTGCGGAATCACCCTCGACGATGAAGATCTCGGACAGGGCCGGATCCTTCTCCTGACAATCGGCGAGTTTCCCGGGAAGGCCGGCGATGTCGAGCGCGCCTTTACGGCGGGTCATCTCGCGAGCCTTCCGAGCGGCCTCGCGAGCGCGCGCCGCCTCGACGATCTTCGCGACGATCGCGCGGGCTTCCTGCGGGTGCTCCAGCAGGAACTCGTGCAACTTGGTGGCGACCGCGTTTTCGACGACGCCCTTCACTTCGGAGGAGACCAACTTGTCCTTGGTCTGCGAGGAGAACTTCGGGTCGGGGAGCTTCACCGACAGAATGGCTGTCAGGCCTTCCCGGGCATCGTCACCCGTGGTCGCGACCTTCTCCTTCTTGGTCTGCATTTCCTTTTCGATGTAGTCGTTCAGGGTGCGCGTGAGCGCCGTACGGAACCCGGCCAGGTGGGTGCCGCCGTCCTTCTGCGGAATGTTGTTGGTGTAGCAGAACATGCTCTCCTGATAGGAGTCGTTCCACTGCATCGCCACTTCCACCGCCATCGGACCTTCCTGGGTCTTGAACCAGAAGACCGACTCATGGATCGCCACGCGGGTGCGGTTCAGATACTTCACGAACGCCTGCAGACCGCCGGCATGCTCAAAGACGTCAGTCTTGTTCTCGCGCTCGTCGACGAGCTCGATGCGAACACCCGAGTTCAGGAACGACAGCTCACGCAGGCGCTTCGCCAGGATCTCGTAGTCGAACGAGATATTGGTGAAGGTCTGGGCACTGGGCTTGAAGCGGATGACGGTACCGCGCTCGGTGGTCTCGCCAGCCAGGGCCAGGGGCGCCACAGGCTCGCCGTGACGGTACTCCTGTTTATGGACCTTCCCGTCGCGGTAGATCGTGAGCTGCAGGTACTCGGAGAGCGCGTTCACGACGGATACGCCTACCCCGTGCAGACCACCGGAGACCTTGTACGAGCTGTCGTCGAACTTACCGCCGGCGTGCAGGATCGTCATGATGACTTCTGCTGCGGAGCGGCCCTCTTCCGGGTGGATGTCCGTGGGGATTCCGCGGCCATTATCCGAGACGGTCACCGATTCATCGGCGTGGATCGTGACGACGATGCGGTCGCAATGACCGGCCAGGGATTCGTCGATGGCGTTGTCGACGACCTCGAAAACCATGTGGTGCAAGCCGGAGCCGTCATCGGTGTCACCGATGTACATTCCGGGGCGTTTTCGGACTGCGTCGAGTCCCTTTAATACCTTGATTTTACTGGAATCGTAGACGTCGTCGGATGCCATGAAAAAGCTCGATCTTAGGATAGGTCATTATATCGGGTGCACCCTCCCCTGACCAACGTAAAACCTTGCGGCTCGCGTTAGGAAATGGCGGGCAATCTGGCGGGATCTGGCGCGATTTCGCCTTGTTCGCTTCAAGCCGCGGGTGGCCCTCTGGGCGGGGGCTGCGATCGAGTGTTGGTTCGTGGGGGCGCTCGTTCTATATGGGGCTGCAGCGGGGGTTTGGCAACTCCTGCGGGTGCGGCGCTGGCTGTTCGGAGTACTTTGTTTTCGAGCACCGCTGACGAGGGGGCGACGCCGGGGGCGGGTCTCCGGTTGCAGGCGGCGCGGTCCCGGTCGTGAAAAGCTCGTCCCGGGGGACGCCGCGAGTACGCCTTTGCCGGACTGCGCGGACGCTTCGCCCGGCAATCCCTGTAGGCTCTGGCCCTGTTCCCTACAGGGCAAGCCCCCGGGACGAGCTTTTCACGCCCGTGCCCACGCCCCACGTGGGGGTGAGTGGGCTTCCTTCGAGGAGTGACTTCCATGGAGCGTCGTCACCGGGACGCGCTGGTTTGCGGGTGAAGTGGGGGCTACCTTGAGTGGGCCTGGTGTTCCACGTGGAACATGGAACACCAACCCACGCAGGCCCCGTTGTCGTCCAACGTGACCCTGCCCACTTCCCAGTAGTCGGCCGCGCGTGTGAAAGCCGCCGACTCCCTCAAGGGCGCGCGGACGCAAGAGCGGCCGCCACCTCTCCACGCGAGGGAGTGCGTGTCATCGATCGAGAAAGATTCCTTCCGGGGGCTTGCCCTGTAGGGAACAGGGCCAGAGCCTACAGGGATTGCCGGACGAAGCGTCCGCGCGCAGTCCGGCAAAGGCGTACTTGCGGCGTCCCCCGGAAGGAACCTTTCTCGATCGGGGACACGCTGCCTCACAGCGGCTCCCCGGCTGAGCAGGCCCATCCGCCGCCCAACCACCCACCCCCGCGCCCCGTCACCACCCTTAAGCGGGCATGTGCAAGGTTTCGCGGATGAAACCTGCACAGCGTGCCTGTCCAGATGGCAGCCGCGGCGCAACCGCTGCAGCTCCGGTGACCAACTCGGGACCCAGAGCGAGCGCGCACCCTGGGCAAGCGCGCCTCATCCCCTCCGAACCGCGACTCCGGGCCGGGAAGTCACCCGCGCAGGAGCGGAGCGGCGGTCCCTGGACCGGACCCCTCACCCCACCCCCACCTTGCCCTGTTCCACGTGGAACATTTGATCCGGAGTGCCGAAGAGCCGGAAGTCAGCGTGAAGCGAGGTCAGGATGAGCTGAGGGCGCAATCGCATGACCTGATCTATGAAGCGGCGCAGGTGGTCACCGTCGAGTTCTGCTGCCGGATCGTCCAGGAGCAGGGTCGGGGTAGCTTGAGTGGTTTGCTGAAGCAGATTCAGCTGAGCCAGGGTCATGGCCACCGCGACGAGCTTCTGCTGGCCGCGGGAAAGCACCTCTCGAGCTGGACGATGGTTCATCCGGACCAGAAGATCGGCGCGGTGTGGGCCTGGGTGAGTGAGGCGCTTTGCCTCATCGCGAGGCCTGGAGGCTGCGAGGGCGTCGGACAGGGTAACGTCCTGGGCCCAGCCCTTAAAATAGTGGAGTTCGGGCTCGAGGCCGCTGAGAGCCAGGGCAGACTCCCGCCAGTGGGGCAGAAGCCCTTCCACAAAGCGGCGTCGCGCCTCCGCAATGAGTTCGCCGAGGCGTACCAGCTCCGAATCCCAGGCTGAGGCCTGCTGGGGTTGGCTGCGGAGAGCGGCGTTACGCTGCTTCAAAGCGCGGGTATACCGAACCCACCAGTCCCCGAATTGAGGTTCCACGTGGAACACTCCCCAATCCATCCAGCGTCGTCGCCGGTGGCCACCCTCTTCCACGAGCTTGTGAATCCCGGGATCAATGACCTGGACTGGGAAAACCTGGGTCAGCTCAGTGAGAGACTTGGCGGTCGCCCCGCCAATCCTTGCCAGGGTCCCGTCGGCGCGGGAGACCTGAACACCCAACGGTTGGCCCGCCACCGGAGCACCTCCGGATGAGGCGTCACCGGCAACGCGACCAAAGACGACTAGGCGATCCTTTCCGTACCGGATGAGGCGCTCAGAATTGCGCGTACGGAAAGACCGGCCGCGGCCGAGAAGGAAGATGGATTCCAGAAGAGAGGTCTTGCCCGAGCCGTTACCTCCCCAGATGAGGTTCTGCCCTGCGTGCAGACGCAACTCGGCGTGCTCAATACAGCGCACGTCGTCGACAATGAGTTCAGTAAGGCTCACAGCCTGAACTTGTCATCGAATGAGCGCCCTGTCGACCCAAACCAGGGAAACTCCGCCCTGAAAGCCTGCGACGGAACGGTTGGTCGTCGGTCAGGCTGGGCGCGACCGCCCAGGTTTTCACATGTCTCACTTCTGAGAGTCGTAAGGCGTCGGTGGCACGGGGCACGCCTTCACGGGCACCGGTCGGTGACTGTGCACACGAGTATCAACGACGGCGCACTCGTCCAGCACCGAGCAATAGCACACCTTGAAATTCAGTTTCGCGGCCGCTTGCGCCAGGGTGTTGTATTCGTCAGGCGGGAAGCCATCCGCATTGAAATCCACGAAGTCGACTTCTTCCTTGGCGGAGAGGACCATCCCATCGACATCCGATCGGATGAACGCGTGGGCTCCTGGGCGCTCGGGATGCTTGAGGATGGCGGCGACCAAGGCGCCAGGTCCGGCCTGCGCTACGCCGTCGTAGAAAACCTCGAGACTCTCGACTTTCGCCGGTCCAACACCCTTGTTCTGCATGGTGAGCCGGATGTGCGGCTGGAAGTTTCGATCCGCGTTGGCGAAATCGACGGTGACGAAGGCCCAGGTGTTGGCCTCGACCATCTTCTCCATGACCCGGCCGTGTTGAATAGCCAGGAACAGGGACACGAGGGAAATGAATACCGCCGAGACGGCCAGCGTGATGTCCAGCCACCGATGCCCCGTATGGCGGTGCCCACTATGGTGTTCCGCCTCCGGTCCCGGCGACATCTCCACCGACATCGTCGCACGCTCCCCGAGCTAGCCGATCACAATCGCATCGGCATCACTACGTAGCGCGTATGAGTCACTCCGGGGGAGTGGATCAGGCAGCTGCTGTTGGCGTCGGTCAGGCCGATCTCGACCTTGTCGGTATCGATCGCGCCCAGGGCGTCGAGGAGGTAGTTGACGTTGAAGCCGATCTCGACCTCTTCGCCTTTGTACGAGACCTCGACCTGGTCCTCCGCCTCTTCCTGTTCTGGGTTATGTGCTTGAACTACAAGCAAATCTGGCCGTGCGGTGAGGCGGATCCCGCGGTACTTCTCGTTCGAGAGAATGGCGGTACGCTGCAAGGCGGCGCGCAGGATCTCGCGGTCGGCCTCGACCTTCCGGGCCGGATGGGCCGGGATTACACGTCCGTACTCCGGGAAACGACCGTCGATGAGCTTGGAAGTGAAGCGAATTTCGCCGATCTGGGCGCGAACGTGATTGGTGCCGATGGCCAGCTCGATCGTGCCGTCGGTGCCGAGGATCCGCTGCAGCTCGAGTACACCCTTGCGGGGGACGATGACCTGGTGCTGAGAATTCTTGCCGTGATCCTTCAGGTCCATCTCGGCGATCGCCAGTCGATGACCATCTGTCGCCACCGCCCGCAGGGACTTCCCATCCGTCTCCATCAGCAAGCCGTTCAGGTAGTACCGGACGTCCTGCTGGGCCATCGAGAAATGGGTCTTGTCGATGAGCCGCCGGAACTCCCCCTGCTCCAGGTTCAGGGTCTGCTGAGCGTTGATCTCCTCGATCACGGGGAAGTCGGTCGCCGGCAAACTGGACAGCGTGAACCGGCTGCGACCGCCGCGGATGGAGACCCGCTCACCTTCGGTACTCAAGGTGACACTCGTCTTGTCGGGGAGCGCCTTGAAGATGTCGAGGAGCTTGCGGCCCGGGATGGTGATGTCACCCGGCTGCTGCACGCTCACCTGCCTGGTTGCTACGAGCTCCACCTCGAGATCAGTGCCCGTGATGCTCAAGCGATTATCCCGTGCCGAGAGCAGCACGTTCGCCAGCACAGGCATCGTCTGACGGCGTTCGACAACGCCGATTACGCTTTGCAGGGGAGCGAGAAAGTCTTCGCGTGCCGCGGTTAGCTTCATAGGATCTTCTCTCGGGTCGCTATCTTAATCTTAGATCTTCTTAAGTCTTAAAAGAGTAGTAGTTGCAGCTACAGAGGGCCGTGATAACGGTGATAAGAATACTTATTCAACGCGATCAAGACATTGCGTCACAAATTCTGCCACACAACTACCGGGATCACCTGACCAACACCTGTGCGCGTCCTGTGTGTAACTTTATCCCCGATCGGACCCACAAGTAATCCACAGGCTCACCCACATCAACCTGCCAGGGTTCTCAACAGGTTTGAGTAATCCTCGCTCATGCGCTGCTCACTGTCCCGCAGTTCCTTGATCCGCTTGCATGCATGCAGGACCGTGGTGTGATCGCGGCCGCCAAAGGCGTCGCCGATCTCGGGAAGGCTGTGACTCGTGAGCTCCTTGGAGAGCGCCATCGCGACTTGCCTCGGGCGCGCGACCGAGCGGCTGCGTCGTTTCGACAGCAGGTCCGCCATGCGCACCTTGTAGTAGTCGGCCACCGTTTTTTGGATATTCTCGATGGTGACGAGCTTCGCCTGCAGTGAGAGCAGGTCCTTGAGCGCTTCTTTCGTGAATTCCAGCGTAATCGGATGACCCGTGAAGCGCGAGTTGGCGATGACTCGCCGCAATGCGCCTTCGAGCTCACGGACGTTCGAGCGGATCCGTTTCGCAATGAAGAAGGCGACCTCCTCGGGCAGGACGGCGTTGGCCATCTGTGCCTTGGTCATCAGGATCGCGACACACGTCTCGAGCTCCGGCGGCTCGATCGCCACCGTCAGTCCCCAGCCGAATCGCGATTTCAGGCGCTCCTCGAGACCGTCGACTTCCTTCGGATAGCGATCGCACGTCAGGATGACCTGGTGCTGTCCTTCCAGCAGCTCGTTGAAGGTGTGGAAGAACTCTTCCTGCGAGCGCTCCTTGCCGGCGAAAAACTGGATGTCGTCGATCAGGAGCGCGTCGAGGGAGCGATACGCCGTCTTGAACTCATTGATGGCGTTGTGCTGGAGAGCACGCACCATGTCGCTCACAAAGCGCTCTGAGTGTACATAAGCGACCCGCGCCTCGTCGTCGCGCTCTTTGATGAGGTGTGCGATCGCGTGCATCAGGTGTGTTTTACCGAGGCCGACACCGCCATAAAGAAACAGCGGGTTATAAGCGCGACCAGGATTCTCGGCGACCTGTAATGAGGCGGCCTTAGCGAGCTGGTTGCTTTTGCCTTCGACGAAGCTCGCGAAGTGCGCATCCGGATTCAGCCGTGCGCCGACAACGAGCCCCTCCGCGCGACGCGCGCGCACGGGCGCTGCTGCGGGAGCGACCGCACTGCGCATCGGTGCGCTTCGGGATCCGACTTCTACCGTAATGATCGGCACGTCCCCCGTGCTTTCATCGCGCAGGAGCTCGCCAATCCGCGGCAACAGATTTTCGTTGACCCAATCGACGACGAACCGATTCGGCGCGAGCAGTTTCAGTGTGCCCGGGCCCTCCACTGCCTGCAGAGGACGCACCCACGTGTTGAACTGCTGCTCCGGAAGCTCGGCCTCCAACGCTTCTATGCACCGAGTCCAAAGCGACGCTTCCACTCGCGTTGCCTCCGCGACCGTCGGAACGAGACCGAACGGGACCTGAAGAAAGGGCTGCGGAGTCTATACCGATCGCCGCGTGTGCTGAAGACTTAAAAACGGTAAATCTATTGACGCCTTGACGGTCAACGGTTTAGCCTTGCCGCCCTTTTTAAAACGGCCTGGATCGTCCTTGGAGCCCCCGGTATGAAGCGTACCTATCAACCGAGCAAAGTGCGTCGCAAGCGCACCCACGGGTTCCGTGCACGCATGGCCACTAAGAACGGCCGGAAAGTACTGGCACGGCGCCGCTCTAAAGGCCGCCGGAAGCTGATACCCTAATCAAGTACGCTAGCCTCGATGGGTTGCGCTGTTCCCTAGCTCCATCGGGGAGCGCATTCATCTGCCGCAGGAGCTTCAATGCGAGGGCGGCTCACACTTCCCGCGCAACGGCGCCTGCGACGCAAGTCCGATTTCGAGGCCGCCTACGCGCGTGGACGGCGCTTTGGTAATGGATTCTTCGCGGTGACTGCGAAACCCAATGACATTGGCGGCCCGCGGCTGGGGTTGGCCGTTTCGGTGAAGAATGCCGGCAGCTCGGTCGAGCGCAATCGTCTTCGCCGTGTCATCCGCGAATCATTCAGGCTGCATCAGCATGAGCTCCCACCCGTGGATCTCGTGGTGAGTGCCCGAGGGCGCGCACGCGACGCGGCCGGAGCGGAGTTGCGTGCGAGTCTCATCGCACTGTGGAAGAAAGTGACTGAGCAATGCGCCACGCCGTCGCATTCATAATTCGTCTTTATCAGCGGTTCGTGAGCCCGCTTCTGGGTCCGAAATGCCGCTTTTATCCTTCGTGCTCCCATTACGCCCTGCAGGCAGTGCAGCGCTTCGGGACGCTCCACGGCGGCTGGCTTGCCGTGAGACGTCTGGCTCGTTGCCATCCATGGCATCCCGGCGGTTACGACCCCGTGCCCGGTGGAACAATGGGCCACCCCTCCGCTCACGACGTGCACCCCTGTACGCATCACGCACATGAGTAACAACCCACGCGTTTATCTCTGGATCGCGCTCGCGGCCGTGGTGTTCTTGAACTACCAGGCGTGGATGACCGATTACGGTCCCAAGCCTGGTGCCAACACCCCGACCACCGCGCAGACGCCCGCGAACCCAAGTAACACCCCGGCTACCCCCAACGACCTGAGCAACAAGATCCCGCAGGCTTCCACGCCCGGACAGGCTGCGGCAGGTGCGACGGCGGACAAGCCAACTCCCCCGGTTCCGGCTGCGACGGCCGCCGCCGCTAACAACGCGCAGGCCGCGCAAGTTATCCACGTCCATACGGATGTGCTCGATCTCGATATCAGCACGTTGGGCGGAACGATTCAGAAGGCGGATCTGCTCAAATACACGAAAGTGAAGGGCGAGTCGGCGCTCGTCCGTCTCGAGAATGTCGATGATCCGTTGTCGACCTACGTGTTGCAGTCAGGCCTGGTCGGTCCGGAAAAAGTCCAGTACCCCACGCACCTGGCGAAGTGGTCGAGCGAAAAGACCTCTTACGACATCGATGCTCAGCAGGAGCTGCGCGTCCCGCTGACCTGGACCAACGATCAGGGCGTGACGGTCACCAAGACCTACGTATTCCGTCGGGGTCTATACAGCATCGACCTCCAATACAGCGTGCAGAACCACGGCGGCAGTGCCTGGCAGGTTGCACCCTATGCGCAGGTCCTGCGTAACGATCCACGTACGAAAAGCTCGATGTTCAACGTCGAGAGCCGCGCATTCCATGGCCCGGCAATGGATGACGGTACCAAGTATCGGAAGCTCGATCTCGCGGCTGACTCCGCGGACAGTCATCTCTCACAAGAGGTGAACAACGGCTGGATCGCCGCCGTCCAGCATCAATTCATCAGCGCGATCGTTCCGCCGAAAAACACGCCGTACCGGATCACGATGAGTCTCGCCGGCGACCAGTATCTGCTCGCGGCGACTGGCCCGACGCAGTCGGTGGCACCGGGTGCCTCGGCGACTTTTGGCGAAACGCTCTACATCGGTCCCAAACTCCAGGCACAACTGGAGAAGATCAGCCCGCGCCTGGATCGGGTTGCCGACTACGGCTCGCTGACGATCCTGGCGCAGCCGTTGTTCAACGGGCTGGAATGGTTTCACAACCTGACCGGCAACTGGGGTGTCGCCATCATTGTCGTCACCCTGTTGTTGAAGCTGCTGTTCTATCCGCTTTCCGAGACGAGCGGACGCTCCATGGCGAAAATGAAGCTGCTCTCGCCGCGTATCAAGAACCTGCAGGAGACCTACAAGGACGATCGCGAGAAACTCGGTCGCGCGATGATGGACCTCTACAAGCGCGAGAAGGTGAATCCCGCCACCGGGTGCTTGCCCATGATCATCCAGATCCCGGTGTTTTTCGCGTTCTACCAGGTGCTGCTGGAGAGCGTGGAGATGCGGCAAGCGCCTTTCGCACTGTGGATCCAGGATCTCTCCGCGCGCGATCC
The DNA here is from genome assembly GCA_036834945.1 of Steroidobacteraceae bacterium. GTDB lineage: Bacteria > Pseudomonadota > Gammaproteobacteria > Steroidobacterales > Steroidobacteraceae > 13-2-20CM-66-19. The sequence goes on along the minus strand of DAITMW010000030.1, from coordinate 10,829 downwards.
GTTCTTCATTCTGCCGGCGATCATGGCTGGCGCGATGTTCTTGCAGTACAAGCTGAATCCCACCGCGGCTGACCCGGTCCAACAGAAGGTCTTCATGATCATGCCGTTGGTCATGTCGGTCACGTTCGCGTTCTTCCCCGCGGGCCTGGTGCTGTACTGGGTGACGAACACGCTCCTGTCGATCGCGCAGCAGTGGAACATCAATCGCCGGATCGCCGCGGCGGCGGCCAAAAAGAACTAGCGGGCTTGTCTGTAAGGCCCTGAGGGCTGCGACTGCGCGGCGATGACGGGATGTTGCGTGCGGCGCAGCCGTAGCTCGAGTACTTTGGATATCCAGGGCTATGACAGCGGCCTGCTGTGGCATGGAGCCATGCGGGTGATCCGCGCCATTCCCGCCGCATAACGAGTACCATCCGCGCGAAGGGATTGTGTGAACTCGCTGGCTCGTCGATTCATGACACGCATCGAAACCATCGTGGCTGCGGCAACACCGCCTGGACGCGGCGGGGTGGGAGTCGTGCGCATTTCCGGCCCCAAGACGCCCGAGTACGCGGCGATCATCCTGGGTGAGCTGCCGTTACCGCGACGAGCCACGTTTGCGCGCTTTCTGGACGCGAACCATGAGCCCATCGATGCCGGCCTCGCGCTCTTCTTCCCCGCCCCCCATTCCTATACGGGTGAGCACGTTCTCGAGCTGCAAGGTCATGGAGGGCCGCTCGTCATCGAGGCCCTGATCGCCCGGCTGCTGGAACTGGGTGCCCGGCGCGCGCAGCCGGGCGAGTTCACGCAGCGGGCTTTTCTCAATGACAAGCTCGACCTTGCACAAGCTGAAGCGGTCGCGGACATCATCGACGCGGGTTCCAAGGAAGCGGTGCGAGCGGCCATGCGCTCGCTGCAGGGTGAGTTCTCCAACATGGTGCGTGGTCTCACCGAGGCCGTCATCGATCTGCGGACCTATGTGGAGGCGGCGATCGATTTTCCCGAGGAAGAAATCGACTTTCTCGCCGATCGGGAGCTGTGTGAGCGATTTCAGAATGTGCGCGAGCATTTCAATGGCGTCGAGCAAAGCGCACGGCAAGGCCGCCTGCTCCGTGAGGGGATGACTGTGGTCATCGCGGGCCGCCCCAACGCGGGCAAGTCGAGTCTCCTCAATCGACTCGCGGGCTACGATGCGGCTATCGTCACCGCCATCCCTGGAACGACGCGTGACATTGTCCGTGAGCGCATCGACATCGACGGAATGCCGCTGCACATCCTGGACACGGCGGGCTTGCGAAACGCGGCGCATGACGAGGTCGAAGCGGAAGGGATACGACGCGCGCAAGCGGAAATGCACAAAGCCGACCGCGTGTTGTTCGTCATCGACGTGATCGACGACCCGACAGGCAAGGCGTTCTTCGAAGAGCGCGGGCGCTTGCCAGGCAACGTGCCGGTCACGTTGGTTTTCAACAAATGTGACAAGGCTGTGGGGCTGCCGGTCGCCGATACAACAGCCGGTCCGCCGCGCGTCATGATGTCGGCCCTGACGGGCGAAGGCCTGAGATCGCTCCGCGCGCACCTGAAAATGTGCATGGGGTATCAAACACTCGACGGCGGCACGGTCTCCGCGCGTCAACGCCATCTCGATGCCCTGGCGCGTGCGCGTCGACATACTGAGGAAGCTGCGCGTCAACTCGAGGAGCACCGCGCCGGCGAGCTCGTTGCGGAGGAATTGCGTGTCGCGCAGCAGGCGTTGAGCGAGATCACCGGCGAGTTCACCAGCGATGATCTGTTAGGACGGATTTTTTCCAGCTTTTGTATTGGCAAGTGACTCGCGCCGAGGCGCGATCCGGGCCTCCTGCTTTTCGTAGGCATCCTCGATCAGCTCGTCGGTTGAGCGGAACAGGTCCGTCTCGGCGAGCTTCAGGCTGTTGGCCAGGCGCTGCATGGCGTCTCGGTGAGACTCGAGCGAGCCATCCGACAAGATGTGAGTGATCGGCACACCTGCCCTCTCGAGCTCGCGCGAGACGAGGATCGTACGGTGGCAATCGAGCGGCTCGCGCTCGGCGCACATGATGGCGATGCGGTGGCTGTGCATGCCCGTCCTGAGCCGGTCGAGGCCTCGGCGGAAAAGATCTGTCGCCGCCAGCCTACCGTAGCTCACGCGACCCCCCTCGTCGTAGCACGCGGGGTCCTTGGTGCGAGCGCCGAGCTCCTCACCCAGGAACACATAGCGGATACCGGCGGCCGCGAGTGCGGCCTGGAGCTTCTCTTTCCTGAACTGCGGGTTGAAGCGGCTGTAGGGCGTCGAGCGGACGTCGGCGACGGCCTCGATGTCGTGCTGCCGCAGGAGCGCGATGAACCGATCGATCGGGTGGTTGGAGTGTCCTATGGTGTAGATCATCTCCCCTGGGATCATACTCGTCTCATGAGAATCGGACGCTCAGTCCCGGTACCCGAGACTGTCGGTGCCTCGCTCGAGCTACTGCTCGGTGAGGGAGTCGACCAGGTCCGCGTCATCGAGTATTCACTGTTCGTGCGTCTGCATGGGCGCGCCGTCGCCACGACACGGCGGCGTCGTATCTATCTTCGGGGCAGCGCTGCCGACTTCTTCGAGAATCCGTGGCTGATGTTGCACGAGTACTGCCACGTACTCAAACAATGGGAGCCGCGCACCCTGACCGTGACACGCTACCTGCTCGAATGGGTGCGACGGGGATACTGGAACAACCGCTTCGAAATCGAGGCCCGCGAGTTCGCGGACACGCACCGGGACCGGTTTCATCGGTTGCTGTACGGGAAACCGGCTCCGCCCCGGTAGGGCTTCAGCCGAGCAGCGCTTCGCGATCGTAAAGCCGTCCGGCAATCAACATCAGCACCGTCCCGACGGCCAGGGTCGCGAGCACCGACAGTGCGAAGTAGGCAGCCGAGATGGGCTCATCCCGCAGCAGACTGGTGATCAGAAAGTGTTGGCTCAACGACGGCACCATCATGAGGGTCGCCGTAGGGCGCAAGCCCAGCATGCCGGCGAAAACCAGCGGCAGCGTCGGCACGAGCAACACCAGCCCCAGGTAGGTCTGTGCCTCGCGGTAGCTGCGGGTGAACGCGGCGACAATGGTCATCAATGCGGCACCCAACGGCACCAGTGGCAGACAGAACAGAATGACCCGCAACGCCACGAGCGGCCCGAAATTCACGCTCATGCCGATCTGCTCCAATCCAATGAAGCGCAGCGCGATCGCGAATGCCGTGACCGTGAGAGTCAACGATAGAATCATGTAGGCGCAGGTCGCCAGAATCTTTCCGTAGATGAGCTGCTGGCGTTTCACTGGCACCGTCAACAGGGCCTCGAGCGAGCCTCTCTCGCGTTCACCAGCCGTCGTGTCGATGGCCAGGTACATGCCGCCCATCAACATCGTGAGGAGGATGAGGTAGCTGAGGGTTCCGAGCAGGAGTACCGAACGGCTCGCGGGTGTCGAGACGTCGATGTCCTGCACCGCGAGCGGCGAAAGCACCATGGGATCGATCCCGCGCGCCGTAATGCGTAGCCGCGCGATCAGCACACCGTACTGCCCCAGCAGCGCTCTGACCCGGGTTACGTTCCTGGAGTTGGTAGTGTCCGACGAGTCGGCGTAGAGAGCCAACGGTGCCGGGTCGCCGGCAGCCAGTTGCTTGCCGAATTGATCCGTCACCACGAGGACCACGGACTGACGGTGCTCGCGGATGGCGGATCGAGCGCCGTCCGCATCGACATCGATCGGTTGGATCTCGACTCCATACTGATGCAGAAAGGCCAACAGGTTGGGCGCGCGCTCCGCATGCGCCACAGCCAGCGTCACCGGGCCATCGCTCCTGGTGACGCCCTGCTCGATGTTCAACGACATCGCACCCGAGAACAGCACGGGTCCGAGCAGCGGCCCGAGCAGGAGCGCCGAGATCAGCGTGCGCCGATCGCGCAGGTTTTCCCGGAATTCCTTGATGAAGACCGTCAGGATCGCGCGTATCACCCGAGTCCCTCGCCGGTCCCGATCAACCGCACAAACGCGTCTTCCAGGTTGCTCTCACCGGTCCGAGCGCGTATGACATCCGGGGTGCCATTCGCGACGGCCGTGCCGTGAGCAATGACGACGATCTCATCGCAAAGAGCTCCGACCTCCTGCATGACGTGGCTCGAGAACAGGAGGCAGTGTCCTTCATCCCGCAAGCGGAGCAGCAACTTGCGCAGGGTGCGCACCGCCATCACGTCGAGGCCGTTCGTCGGCTCATCGAGCAATACATTGCGCGGCCGGTGAATGATGGCCCGGGCCAGGGCGGTCTTCACGCGCTGCCCCTGGGAAAATCCTTTTGCGACGCGATCGGCGAACTCCTCCATCTCCAGCAGCCCGACCAACTCCGTGGCGCGCGCCTCCCGTTCTTTGCGCGAGAGTCCGTGTAACGCGCCGAAATAGAGGATGTTCTCGCGCGCGGTCAGGTTAGGATAAATTCCCGCGCCGTGCGGGAGGACTCCGATGTATTTGCGGGCTTCGAGCGGGTCACGGATGGCACTGACTCCATCGATCACGGCGTCGCCGGAATCGGGCCGCAGTACCGTGTAGAGAATGCGAAGCGTCGTGGATTTACCGGCGCCGTTCGGTCCGAGCAGGCCCGTGATCTTTCCGTCCTCCGCGCGCAGAGTGACGTCGCGAACGGCCGTGACCGGGCCGAATGACTTGCGCAGCTTGCCGGCTTCGATCACGGTGGCGGCCCGTTGAGTGAAATGAAGAACGGCATCGGCTTGTCGTTGCGAGTGCAGGCGACGTCGAGGCCCGTCACCGAGGCCTTGTTGATGAACTCCTCCATCACCCGGTCCATACACGGCGCGGCGAGCTGTCCGTGGCCGAAATCCTGCAATACGACGCTCAGGCTGTTGGTAAGCCCGCGGCGTGCCTCGTCGGCGTACGCCGGCGGAGTGACCGGGTCGTCGCTGCCGGAGAGCAATAATGCCGGTACGGCGGAATGCAACGGCGCGTGAAAGTCCGGATCGATCGGGCCGTGCGGCCAGACTTTGCAGACGGTGAGCAAGCCGTCCAGTTGCGCCGCACCAAGAAAGGTTTTCTCGAGCTGCGAGCGGTCAACCCTCGCCGCGTCGTAGAACGGGATATCTTCCGTACAGGCCACGGTATTGTTCATGCCCGCCGCGACGACATCGGTGTATGACCGGCTCAGCAGCAGATACTGCGCCGCCATCCGTGAGAAGTCGTTCGAAGTGCTGGTCGTGTGCAGCAAAAGAGGCAGCAGTGCGGTCGGCTCCGCCGAGTAGATCGACAGGCGCAGAATCGTCGCGAGATGAGCGGTTGTGAATTCGAAGTGCCGGGGCTCGCCGCTCGAAGGATCCGCAACACTCACCGGCACCGGGTGAGCCGTCAGTGCCGTCCAGAGCGAATGATAGTCGTGCGCCGGGTCACCAAACTGGCTCTGACAAGGAGCCTCGCGCGCGCAGCGCGCCAGAATCCGCTCGAGCGAGCGCTCTGCATCGAGCGCCATGCCCGCTCCGAAGGAAAGCTCCGGCGGCACGACACCGTCGAGGATCAGGCTACGGGTCTGCTGTGGGAAGCGGCGCAGGTAGTGTTGTGCGACCCGCGTGCCGTATGACACTCCGTAGAGGTTGATTTGCCGATAATTCAGGGCCTGGCGAACGCGATCGAGGTCTCGCACGGCAACACTGGTTGTGTATTGCGCGACGTCAGCGTGAGGGCTGAGCTCCTGCAGGCAACGACGCGCTGCGTCCGCGATGGCGCTGTTGCCTCCGGCGAGATCGGTTTCGTCACCGCTCGGGCAGTCGAGGGGACTCGAGTGTCCCGTGCCTCGCTGATCGACGAGCACGATGTCGCGATCGCGGTGGATCCGGGCAAACACCGGGGCGACCATGGCGTAGAACGTGGTGGCGGCCATACCCGGTCCGCCGGCGAGCAGGAACAGGGGGTCGGGTTTTTTCCGCCGGCTGATGGCGGGAATGCGAGCGAAAGCTAGCCGGATCTGCCTGCCGTTCGGCTTAGTGAGATCCTCCGGGACAGTCAGCGTGCCGCACTCAGCGGCGACTACCGTCAGGCGCTGCGGGTGCTCGAGCTCGCAGGGTGACAGTCGCGGAGCTACAGCGTCGTCGGCCGCGGGTGGAAATGTTGCGTCAGAGCCGCGTTTCTGCGCGAAAGCAACAGAAGAGCTGCAAGCGAGTTCCGCGGCAATCAGAGACAATATTACGCACCCGAGCGCTGCGAAGCGGGGCCGCTTCGGGATAGATTGTGCCCAGGCGCGACTCGACTTCGGTTGGTCCAGCGGTCTGCCGGGGTTCTGTAATTTCACGGCGCCGAAGGATAAAGCATGCGGGTCCGCCTTGTTCGTGAGCCGTGTCGCCCTACAATACCGGATTACTCGCCTTCGCTTTGCAGCGGGGGCTTCCGTCGGCAGCGTTGAATGTTAAATGAGCTCGAATATGCGTTTTGCCCTTCCGTATGACGTGATCGTCATCGGCGGAGGCCATGCCGGTACTGAGGCCGCGCTGGCCGCCGCTCGTATGGGCGCGCGCACGCTTTTGCTCACGCAGAGCATCGAGACGCTGGGCCAGATGAGCTGCAATCCCGCCATTGGCGGTATTGGTAAGGGGCACCTGGTTCGCGAAATCGATGCGCTCGGCGGCGCCATGGCGCGCGCCACCGACCGTGCTGGAATTCAATTCCGCACCCTCAACGCGAGCAAGGGCCCGGCTGTACGCGCGACGCGCGCGCAAGCGGACCGTCAGCTCTACCGCCAGGCGATCCGCTCGATTCTCGAGAACCAGCCGAATCTCACCCTGTTTCAACAGGAGGCGGCCGACCTCGTCGTCGAAGGACAGAAGGTCACGGGCGTCGTCACGGTAACGGGGATCACCTTTGAGGCGCCCGCGGTCGTGCTGACCGTCGGTACGTTTCTGGGCGGCCGGATTCACGTGGGACTCGATAACTACCAGGGTGGTCGCGCCGGAGACCCTCCCTCGAACCGTCTCGCCACACGTCTGCGCGAGCTGGCCCTGCGCGTCGGCCGGCTGAAGACCGGGACGCCGCCCCGCATCGACGGGCGCTCGCTCGATTTCTCGGTGATGACCCCGCAGCCAGGTGATGAGCCGGTTCCGGTGTTTTCGTATCTGGGGCGAGCCAGTGAGCATCCTCAGCAGATTAATTGTTTCATTACAAAGACAAACGAGCGAACGCACGAGATCATCCGGGCGGCGACCGATCGGTCACCGATGTTCACGGGCGTGATCGAGGGGGTGGGGCCCCGCTACTGCCCTTCGGTCGAGGACAAGATCGTCCGCTTCGCCGACAAAACGTCGCACCAGATTTTCGTGGAGCCTGAGGGCCTCAATACCCACGAGATCTACCCGAACGGCATCTCGACCAGCCTGCCCTTCGATGTGCAATACGAGTTTGTGAGGACCATCCGCGGGTTCGAGAACGCTCATCTCACGCGACCCGGCTATGCGATCGAGTACGACTACTTTGATCCCCGTGACCTCAAGCCCTCGCTCGAGACACGCGCTATCGAAGGGCTCTACTTCGCCGGTCAGATCAACGGCACCACCGGTTACGAGGAAGCCGCGGCACAGGGTCTGGTAGCAGGCATCAACGCCACCCTGGCTTTGCGTGGGCGTGAGGCCTGGCTCCCCAAGCGGAGCGAGGGATACATCGGTGTGCTCGTCGATGACCTGGTGACGCGCGGCACAAGAGAGCCGTATCGCATGTTTACCAGCCGAGCCGAGCACCGGCTCCTGCTCCGGGAGGACAACGCCGACCTGCGTCTGACGGCGTTCGGTCGTGAGCTCGGCCTGGTGGATGACGAGCGCTGGCGCCTTTTCGAAGCCAAGCAGCACCTGTCGGACCTCGAGGTGGCGAGGTTGGAAAGCGTGCGCGTGCGTCCTGGCGACGTTCCGTCCGAATGGACTGAGCGGGTTCTACGGGGTCCGATGACGCGCGACGCCTCGGCGCTAGAGCTCCTCCGACGTCCGGAGGTGAGCTACGACGCCCTCCTCGAGGTCGCCGGGACGCCAGAGTGGATGCAAGGTGACGTCGACGATCGCCTTCCGGCCCAGGTCCGGGCGCAAGTTGAAGTCCGCGCCAAGTACGCCGGCTACATCGAGCGCCAGGAAGACGAGATCGAGCGCCAGCGACGCAACGAAGAAACCCGCCTTCCTCACGACCTCGACTATGACCAGGTCGCGGGCCTCTCTCACGAGGTCCGCCAGAAACTGGCGGAAAGCCGCCCGGCCACCCTCGGGCTCGCTGGCCGGCTGCCCGGCATCACGCCGGCGGCCGTCTCCATCCTCCTTGTGCATCTGAAAAAGCGCAGCCACAGCGCGCGCACGCGGGTCGCATGAGCTCCTTCATTGAACAACTCCAACGCGGTTGGGACGGCAACGACTCCCTGGTCTGTGTCGGTCTCGATCCGGAAATCGAGCGCTTCCCGCCGCACATCGCGGCAAGCGCCTCGCCCATCTTCCAATTCAACAAGGCGATCGTCGACGCCACGGCGGATCTCGTCTGCGCCTACAAGCCGCAGTTCGCGCATTACGCCGCCTACGAAGCGGAGGACCAGCTCGAGCGCACCATCGACTACATCCACCGCAACTATCCGGGGATTCCCGTCATCCTCGACTCGAAGCGCGGCGATGTCGGTAACACGGCCGAGCGGTACGCCATCGAAGCATTCGAGCGCTATCACGCCGACGCGGTCACCGTGAGCCCGTATCTCGGCGGCGATTCGCTCGAGCCCTTCCTGAAGTACGAAGAAAAGGGCGTCATCATTCTCTGCCGCACCTCCAATCCGGGGGCCATCGATGTGCAGGACCTCGAAGTCAACGGGCGGCGGCTGTTTCACATCATCGCCGACCTCGCGGCGGGTCGTTGGAACTCACGCGGTAACTGCCTGCTCGTGGTCGGAGCGACCTACCCCCGCGAGCTCGCGGAGGTTCGCGAGATCGTAGGCGACATGCCCCTGTTGGTGCCGGGCGTGGGCGCGCAGGGTGGCGATGTCGCTCAAGCGGTGCAGAATGGCCAAACTCGCGCCGGCGCGGGCCTGATCATCAGCTCCTCGCGCGGAATTCTTTACGCCTCATCCGACGAGAATTTCGCATCAGCCGCACGCGACGCCACGCAAAGATTGCGCGACCAGATCAACATCAGCCGCATGCGCCAGCCTCGATGAGGGTTGACGTCCGGCGGACCAGGGGCATGGCGCTCGCCATGACCTGCCTGGCGCTTGCCCTGCTGACGTCCTGTTCCCGCTCCCCCGATACCCACTCTGCTGACACCCCCAACGGAAACTCTCACCATCCCACGGCCGTCCTGATCCGGGGCGGTGGGCCGGACCCGGACTCCCTCGATCCCCAGAAAGCCCGCTCCGTCGAGTCGCAACAGATTCTCCGCGACCTGTGCGAAGGCCTGACCACACTCGATAAAACAGCCGCCGTGGCCCCAGGTGTGGCAAGCGCATGGTCGATGAGTCCCGACGGGAAAACCTACACCTTCAAGCTGCGTCCCGAAGCGCGTTGGTCGAATGGAGACAAGGTCGTCGCGGCCGACTTCGTGGCCGCCCTGCGCCGTCTCGTCGATCCCGCGACGGCGTCGGGGTATGCGCAGGTGGTCGATGTCATCGTCAATGCGGGAGACATCGTCGCTGGAAAAAAGCCGCCGGAGACCTTGGGCGTCAGTGCTCCCGACGAGGAGACCGTAGTGGTCCAACTCAACAATCCGACACTCTATCTTCCCGGGCTCCTGTCACACACCAGCGCCTGCCCGGTACATCGTGCGACGCTGGCCGCCCATGGCGACTCCTTCGCGCGCCCGGGCGTCATGGTTTCCAATGGCGCCTTCGTTTTGAAGGAATGGGTGCAGAACTCGCACATCAGCGCCACACGCAACCACTACTACTGGAATGATCCCCAAACCCGCCTGGAGGAAGTGAAATATCTGCTCATCGCCGATGAGAGCGCGGAGCTGACGCGCTACAGGGCGGGCGAGCTCGACATCACTGCTGTCGTACCTCGGGGGCAGTTCGACTGGATCAAGGCCAACCTGGGCGGCGAGCTGCACCTCTCGCCGCAGCTCAACACGTATTTTTACGGTTTCAACCTGCGGCGTGCCCCGTTCAAGGACCACCCAGGCTTGCGGCGCGCGCTCTCGCTCGTAATCGATCGCGACAAGCTGGCGAAGCTCGTTCTGCGCGTGGGTGAGCTGCCGGCATACGGTTGGGTCCCCCCGGGAGTCAACAACTACTCTTCACAATCTTTCGACTACAAGGACACACCCCTGCCCCAGCGGATCGCCGAGGCGCGCAAGCTTTATCAGGAGGCCGGGTACTCCGCCACGAATCCGCTGCGCTTCGAGTTACGATACAACTCGGCGGAGGTACACACGAAACTGGCTGTGGCGATTGCCGCGACGTGGAAGGAGACCTTGGGCGCGCAGGTCCGGCTCACCGCCGTGGAGTTCAAATCGCTCCTGCAGGACATCGATCGGGGCGACGTCGACATGTTCCGCTCGAGCTGGGTCGGCGACTACAATGATGCCTACACGTTTCTGCAGTACCTGAAGAGCGACTTCGGTATCAACCTGCCGCACTACCGCAATCCTGACTACGATCTGCTGTTGAATCGGGCCGCGCAGGAGATCGATCCCGCCAGGCGTCGTGCCCTGCTGGAGGAGGCGGAGCGCCTCGCCCTGCACGATACTGCGCTGATACCGATCTACTTCTATGTGAACAAACACCTCGTCAAGCCGGAGGTCGACGGCTGGTATGACAACGTCATGAACGTGGTGTACAGCAAGGACCTCGGGTTACGC
>DAITMW010000029.1:28007-42051 GCA_036834945.1 Steroidobacteraceae bacterium | reverse complement strand
GCCTCGATGGTGTGCTTGCGCTTCGGGTCGAGTTTCGGCAGCGCTTCCATCTCGTAGATGCGGCCGTCGATGCGCGCCCGCACGAATCCCTGGGCTCCCAGGCTCTCGAGCACCTCCGCATGCTCGCCTTTGCGATCGTTGATGAGAGGAGCCAGCAGCGCTGCGGCGGTGCCCTCGGGCAAGCGGATGACCTGGTCGACCATCTGGCTCACGGTTTGGGCCGTGAGGTCGATCCCATGATCCGGGCAGCGTGGAATGCCTGCGCGCGCGAACAAGAGGCGCAGGTAATCGTAGATTTCGGTAACCGTGCCTACCGTGGACCGTGGATTATGAGAGGTCGCCTTCTGCTCGATCGCAATGGCGGGCGACAGGCCTTCGATGGTGTCGACATCCGGCTTCTCCATCATCGACAGGAACTGGCGCGCGTACGCCGATAACGATTCGACGTAACGCCGTTGGCCCTCGGCATACAGTGTGTCGAAGGCGAGCGAGGACTTGCCGGAGCCGGACAAGCCGGTGACCACGACGAGGCGGTCCCGAGGCAGGTCGACGTCGACGTTCTTCAGATTGTGGGTGCGCGCGCCGCGGACGCGAATCTGTTGCATATGAATGTCTTGAGCAGGTTTCCTGTCGTCGCGTGTTGCCAATGCGTTTCCCGCGGGCCGACCATCGAGTTTAGCTTCCGGCCCGCCTCATGGCTCGTCGCCCGCCTCAAAACTGCACAGACGCGGAGGCTATTGAGGTTCGCGCGGGGCCTCCGCCGGACTACAATGAGCGACAATCACAACGTCGTTTTTTCGAGGATTCATCCATGGCGCGTGGAGTCAACAAGGTCATCCTGGTCGGCAACCTGGGCGCGGACCCCGAAACCCGCGCGATGCCTTCGGGCAGCACGGTTGCCAATCTGCGCATCGCCACGAGCGAGAGCTGGCGGGACAAAACCTCCGGCGAGCAGCAGGAGCGCACCGAGTGGCACCGGGTTGCGCTGTTCGGCCGTCTCGCGGAGATCGCCAGCGAATATCTCCGCAAAGGATCGCAGGTCTATATTGAGGGCAGCCTGCGGACCCGCAAGTGGCAGGACAAGCAGGGCCAGGAGCGCTACACGACCGAGATCGTGGGCAACGAGCTGCAGATGCTCGGCGGCCGCGGCGGCGCGGGTGGCGGCGGCGGTGGCGGGGGAGAGGGTGGCGGAGGTGGTTTCCGCTCGTCCGGCTCCTCGGGCGGTGGCGGCCGTAGTGCCCCTCAGGACTCCTATCCCGAGTATTCCGGTCCGTCCGGCCCGAGCGGCGAGAAGGACGATTTCGACGACGATATTCCGTTCTGAGGCCCCGGAAGGTGAGCCCACGGTGCGGAATCGGGGGCTCGGCTGGGGCTAGTCCCTTGATTTTTATGAAAAAGCCGGCATTTACCAAGATGCCGGGCGGGGACAACCGTGCGGCTGACATGATAACGCCGTAGAATTTCCAGCCTATCCCCTATGCCTCGCCGTTACTTCATCAAAACTTATGGCTGCCAGATGAACGAGTACGACTCCGCCCGGATGGCGGACGTGCTCGAAGCTGGCGGAGATCTCAAGGCCACGGACGATCCGGCGGAGGCCGACGTCCTGCTCATGAACACCTGTTCCGTGCGCGAGAAGGCGCAGGAGAAGGTGTTCTCGCTGCTCGGTGAGTGGCGCCGTCTCAAGAGCGCGCGGCCCGAGGTCATCATTGGCGTTGGCGGCTGTGTCGCCAGTCAGGAAGGTGAGGCGATCACCGAGCGCGCGCCGTTTGTGGATCTCGTGTTCGGCCCGCAGACGCTGCACCGGCTTCCCGACATGATCTCCGAGCTGCGCCGGACCGGACGCTCGGTGGTTGACGTGAGCTTTCCGGAAATCGAGAAGTTCGATCACCTGCCGGCTCCCCGTGCGGAGGGGTCGAGGGCGTTCGTGTCGATCATGGAAGGTTGCAGCAAGTACTGCAGTTTCTGCATCGTGCCCTACACCCGCGGCGAGGAGATCAGCCGTGGCTTCGAGTCCGTGATCGAGGAGGTCCAGCACCTGGCGAGCCAGGGCGTCAAGGAAGTCACCCTCCTCGGACAGAACGTGAATGCCTACGCCGGTCTCATGAGTGACGGCGCCCGGGTCGACCTCGCGACGCTCATTCATCACGTAGCGGCGCTGCCTGGCATCGAGCTCATCCGCTTCACGACGTCGCACCCGCTCGAATTCAACGACAGCCTCATCGAGGCGTATGCGAGTGTGCCGAAGCTCGCCAACCACCTGCATCTGCCGGTGCAGAGTGGCTCGGACCGGGTGCTGGCGCTGATGAAGAGAGGCTATACCGCCATTGAATTTAAGGACAAAGTGCGCAAGCTACGTGCGGTGCGGCCGGACATCTGCATATCTTCCGACTTCATTGTGGGATTCCCGGGTGAAAGCGAACGCGACTTTGCGGCTACGCTCGCGCTGGTGCGCGACGTCGGCTTCGATCAGTCGTTCACGTTCGTTTACAGCCGGCGTCCCGGCACGCCGGCCGCCTCGCTGCCGGATGAAGTGCCACTCGAGGTGAAGCAGGAACGGCTCGCGCAATTGCAGGCGCAACTCGACGCACAGCACCGTGCGATCAATGAAAGGATGGTTGGCACGGTGCAGCGGGTGCTCGTCGAGCGTCCTGCCAAGAAAGATGCACGCGAGCTCGCGGGACGGACCGAGAACAATCGTTGGGTCAATTTCGCGGGCCCATCCGGGCTGATCGATCGGTTTGTGGACGTTGTCGTCACTGAAGCGCGTCCGCACAGCCTGCGTGGGCGGCTGGTCGCCGCGGCCGCCGCCTGATGCCAGCAGTGACCGCACCAGCTTCACTCCACGCGCGCGAATTCGATCTCGAACCGTCGGACAATGCACGGCTCGCGAATCTGTGCGGTCCGTTGGATGAGAATCTGCGGCTGCTCGAAGCGCGGCTGGACGTACAGATCCGCCGGCGCGGCGATAGCTTTCGGGTTACGGGAGCGCACGCTGAGAGCGCCGAGGACACATTGCGGGAGTTGTTTGATCTGACGAAGAGCGAGGAAGTGACACCGGAGCGTGTCCATCTGGCATTGCGCGAGCGCGAGTCCGGGCAGCTTCCGCCGGGCGATCCGAGCCAGAGCGAACAAGCGGTTCGGGTCCCGCGTGGCGGCATACGTGCGCGTGGCAATCATCAACGGGATTACCTGGCGCACATCCGGGCGAAGGATCTGACTTTCGGCATCGGTCCCGCGGGAACGGGCAAGACGTATCTCGCCGTGGCCTGTGCGGTGGAGGCTCTGCAATCGGACAAGGTGCGCCGGATCATTCTGGTGCGCCCGGCGGTCGAGGCCGGCGAGCGCCTCGGATTCCTGCCCGGAGACCTGACACAGAAGGTCGATCCCTACCTGCGTCCGATGTATGACGCCTTGTACGAAATGATGGGGTTTGACCGCGTGTCGCGCTTCATCGAGCGCAACGTCATCGAAGTCGCGCCCCTGGCTTTCATGCGTGGCCGGTCTCTGAACGACTCATTCATCATTCTCGACGAGGCGCAGAACACGACCGTCGAGCAGATGAAGATGTTTCTCACACGCATCGGTTTCGGCTCCAAGGCCGTGGTGACCGGTGACGTCACGCAGACAGACCTGCCACCTGGCAAACAGTCAGGACTCAGCCACGTCATCAACGTGTTGCGTGGAGTGGAAGGCGTTGCATTCACGTTCTTCGACGCGCAGGACGTTGTGCGCCATCCGCTCGTGCAACGCATAGTGAAGGCCTACGAGGCCCAGAGTGGTAGCTCGTGAGCGCCCCGGGCGTCCGGATTGACGTGCGAAGGCGCGTTCGAACCTGGGCTCCGACGCGGAATGATCTCGCTGTTTGGGCGAGCACGGCGTTAGGTCGACGGGCCGTGGGTCGCGAGATCGGCGTTTCAGTGGTCGGTCCCTCCGAGAGTCGCCGACTCAACGCGCAGTATCGTGGTCGCGATAAGCCGACCAACGTGTTGTCTTTTCCCGTGTCGGACCTGCCCGCTGCCGCGCTCTCGGATGGTGAGGCGCGCCCGCTGGGGGATCTTGTGATCTGCCCGCAGGTCCTGCGTACAGAGGCCCGTGAGCAGAAGAAGAGCCTGCGAGCCCATTGGGCGCACCTCGTCGTGCACGGGTCATTGCATCTCATCGGTTACGATCATGAGCGTGACGCCGACGCGAATCGTATGGAGCGCCGCGAGATCGCGGTGTTGCGCCGCCTCGGCTTTGCGAATCCTTATCGGAGCGCGTGATGGCTAAGGACCTCAACGCGACCGGACGATGGCTGAAGCGCCTTGCGCAGGGGTTTGTCGGTGAGCCGCAGGATCGCCAGGAGCTTCTCGCGATGCTGCGCGAGGCGGGCGAGCGGGGCCTGTTGGAGCCCGACGCGCTGACGATGCTGGAGGGTGTCCTGGAGGTCGGCGATCTCCAGGTGCGTGACATCATGATTCCGCGCGCGCAGATGGTTTTTGTCCGGCGCGATGATCCCTTCTCGAAGCTCCTTCCCGTGGTCGTCGAGTCGGGGCACTCCCGTTTCCCCGTGATGGACGAGGATCGCGACGACATCGTCGGCATCCTGCTCGCGAAGGACCTGCTGCGCCTGTATCCGACCGAGATGCGCGAGCGCTTCGACATCCGGGAATACATGCGGCCGGTGGTGTTCGTTCCCGAGTCGAAGCGGCTGAACGTCCTGCTGAAGGAGTTCCGGCGCAACCGCAATCACATGGCGCTCGTCGTGGATGAGTACGGCGGCGTGTCCGGCCTCGTGACCATCGAGGACGTGATCGAGCAGATCGTCGGCGACATCGACGATGAGTTCGATGTCGAGGACGACCACAACATCCGCAAGGAAGCGGAGCGACAGTTCACCGTGCGGGGTGTCACCCGCATCGACGAGTTCAATGAGTACTTTGGCGCGCACCTTTCGGAAGAGGAAGGGTTCGACACCGTCGCGGGCCTGTTGATGAAAGAGCTCGGCCGCCTCCCACGACGCGGCGAGTCGGCGACCATCGATGGCTTCGAATTCAGAGTGACCCGCGCCGATCGCCGGCGCATCGATGCGCTGCGCGTCGTACCGCCGCAGGATGTGATACCTCCAGAAGATCGGCCTTCGGGCGGCGAGTCCTGATCATGAGCGAACGGCGCGTCGCCGCCGTCACCGAGACCATGCGAGAAACTCGCGTGGCCGTGACGCCGAAGGGTTCTCGAAGCGCGGGTTCACGTAGCGCCGTGGTGGCATTCCTGTCTTCGACCCGGGCGCGTTGCGGCATCTCGGCTCTCGCCGGTGTTCTGCTTGCCGGCTCGTTTGCTCCCCTGAACTGGTGGTGGCTCGCGGTCCTTTGCCCTGCGGTGTTGATGTGGCTGTGGCAGGGCGCGACTCCACGCATCGGGGCATGGCTGGGCTTCTGGTTCAACGCGGGTACGTTCGCCGCTGGAACCTACTGGCTCTACATCAGTATCCACGTCATGGG
The DNA here is from genome assembly GCA_036834945.1 of Steroidobacteraceae bacterium. Classification (GTDB taxonomy): domain Bacteria; phylum Pseudomonadota; class Gammaproteobacteria; order Steroidobacterales; family Steroidobacteraceae; genus 13-2-20CM-66-19. The sequence continues at coordinate 36,568 of DAITMW010000029.1, read as the reverse complement.
CGGAGCGCCGCTTTGGGTCGCGGTGGGCCTGATGGTTGCCCTGGTCGCGATTATGGGTCTGTACCACGCGGCACTCGGGTATTTCGTGACGCGCTGGCTTCCGGCGACCGGTCTCGTACGCTGGCTCCTCGGTGTGCCCGCGGCGTGGTTGTTGATCGAGTGGTGGCGAGGTTGGTTCCTGTCGGGATTCTCGTGGCTGTCGCTCGGCTATTCGCAGACCGACACGTGGCTCGCGGGATATGCCCCTATCGCTGGCGTATACGGTATTAGCGCGATCTTGTTATTGGGCGCGGGTGGTCTGACGGCCATCCTTTGTGGCGGTACCTGGCGCGCCCGGGTCGCGGGTACGGTCGCTCTTGTGGCGCCTTGGCTCATCGCAGGGGCGATTCGCTCGATCGACTGGACGGCGGTGTCGGGGCCGCCGGTGACTGTTGCGATCGTCCAGGGGAATATCTCCCCGGAACAGAAGTGGCTCGACGACCACCAGGACGCCATCCTGAAGCTCTACCGCGAGCTCACCGAGAAGATCCTGGGCACGCAGCTCATCGTCTGGCCGGAGTCGGCCGTCCCCGACCTGATCAATAACCAGGTGCCGTACCTGAGTGACCTGGCGCGCGAGACGATCAGTCACCATTCATCCCTGGTGCTGGGAATCCTGCGCGAGGACGACCAGGAGCGCTACTACAACTCGGTGCTGTCGCTCGGCGGCAAGTTGGCCTGGTACGACAAGGATCACCTGGTCCCGTTCGCCGAGTTCTTTCCCGTGCCGAGTTTCGTACGCTCGTGGCTACGGATGATGGCCCTGCCGTACTCGGATTTCACCCGCGGCGGCGCCAACCAACCCCCCCTTCCGGCGGCGGGCCTGCTGCTCGGGACCACGGTGTGTTACGAGGATGCTTACGGAAGCGCGATGCTGGGAGTGCTTCGCCAGGCGAACGCGCTCGTGAACGTCACCAACGACGCCTGGTTCACCCACTCCACGGCACGCTATCAACACTTCCAGATCGCCCGGATGCGGGCAATCGAGGCCGGCCGATATATGATCCGAGCTGCGAATGACGGTGTGTCGGGTGTTATCGGGCCGCACGGCGAAGTCGTCGCACTCGCTCCCCAGTACCAGGTCTACGTCCTGCATTCGACGATAACGCCGCGCTCCGGGCTGACCCCCTATGCCCATGTTGGAAACTGGCTGGTCGTGATCCTGTCGACGCTGGCCCTGGCGTATGGGCTGTGGATGCGTAGATTCTATGGGCGGCGTCCCCCGGCGGGCACGCCAAGTGCTGCAGTTTGACTGGAAATCAGCAATGATCCCGAGTCGTTCACGCGGGCCCGAGCGGCCCTTCAAACCGGAGTCGAGCATGAGAGTTTCGCGCCCCGCCCATCGTGCGGTCTCGGTGCTGTGCGTTTCCATCGTTCTGGTGGCCTGTTCCGGGGGATTGAGCGCCCAGTCGTCGCATCCGGCGCAGATCGCGCAGGCGCCGCCGCCGGCGGTCTCGGGCGCCGAAGGGCTCATCCGGGCGCTGCCGGATTTCTCGCCACTGGTGGAGAAATACGGTCCGGCTGTGGTCAACGTGGAAGTCGTCGAAAAACAGCAACAGTCCAGCGGCGGGGTGCCGGGGCTGTCGCCGAACGACCCGTTCTTTGATTTCTTCCGGCGCTTCGGTATTCCGGGTCCGGACCAGGGACAGCGCGGCAATCAGCCGCCCGTGCGTGGCGCGGGCTCCGGCTTCATTGTCAGCAGCGACGGTTACATCCTGACCAACACCCACGTCGTGTCCAACGCCGACGAGGTGACGGTGCGTCTCACCGACCGTCGTGAGTTTCCGGCCAAAGTGATCGGTGCCGATGAGCGTACCGACGTGGCGGTGATCAAAATCAGCGCCGCCAACCTGCCGACCGTGAAGCTCGGTGATCCCTCGAAGCTCAAGCCGGGACAATGGGTGTTGGCCATCGGCTCTCCGTTCGGCTTCGAGAACAGCGCCACGGCCGGCATCATCAGCGCGACCTCGCGCTCGCTGCCCAGCGATAACTATGTACCGTTCATACAGACCGACGTCGCCGTGAATCCGGGTAACTCCGGCGGCCCGCTGTTCAACCTGTCGGGCGAGGTGATCGGCATCAACTCGCAGATTTTCAGCCGCACCGGCGGCTACATGGGCGTGTCGTTCGCAATCCCGATCGACGTCGCGCGCAACGTCGAGGATCAGCTCGTCAAGACCGGCCACGTCGTGCGCGGCCGTATCGGCGTGACAATCCAGGACGTCAACGCGCAACTGGCCGAGTCCTTTGGCCTCGACCGACCGCGCGGTGCGCTCGTTAGCTCCGTGGAGAAGGACGGGCCGGCGTCCAAGGCGGGCCTGATGCCTGGCGACGTCATCCTTGCGGTGAACGGCCATGCCATCGAGCGCTACGGGGAGCTGTCTGGCTCGATTGCGGCTATGAAGCCGGGCGCTGATGCCAACCTGCAGGTGTGGCGCGGCGGCAAGCAGCAGAATGTGAGCGTGAAAATCGCCGAGCTCAAGGAGCAGCAGCAGGCGGCCGCGAACGCACCGGGCGGTAAGCCCAATGCCCGGCAGACGGACCAGGCCACGCAGCTGGGTCTGACGGTGCGGCAGCTCGAGCCCCAGGAGAAGGAGCAGGTGCAGACGACCGGGACTCTCGTGGTCGAGGACGTCACAGGACCGGCAGCCGCGGCAGGCGTGCAGCCTGGCGACATCATCCTGGGCATCAACGGCAAGCGCGTGAAGACCTCGAAGGAGCTGCAGGAAGCGGCGAAGGCCTCGGGGAAGAACGTCGCGCTGCTCATCCAGAGGGACGATGCGCAGATCTTCGTACCCCTGAGGATCCAGTGATCGATCGCTCGGGCGTCGCCCCAGCGGCGCCCGAGCGGCCAGTCGTGTATCCTCTTCCGCCCCCGCCAACCACCTGACCTTTAAGCTCTTTTTCGATGGAAGAGATCTACGACGCAGCGGCTGTCGAGCGTGCCGCGCAGGAGTATTGGAACGAGCGCCGCGTCTTCGAGGTAACCGAAGACACCACGCGGCCGAAGTACTACTGCCTCTCGATGTTCCCCTATCCATCCGGGCGCCTCCACATGGGCCACGTCCGGAACTACACGATCGGCGATGTGCTCGCGCGCTTCCTGCGGATGCAGGGGTACAACGTGCTGCAGCCGATGGGTTGGGACGCATTCGGGCTGCCTGCTGAGAACGCCGCGATGAGCAACGGCGTGCCACCTGCGAAGTGGACGCGTCAGAACATCGCGTACATGCGCAACCAGATGAAGTCGCTTGGTTTCGCGCTCGACTGGAAGCGTGAGCTCGCCACCTGCGATCCGACCTACTATCGCTGGAACCAGTGGCTCTTCCTGCGGATGCTCGAGAAAGGGATCGCGTACCGCAAGACCGGCGTGGTCAACTGGGATCCCGTCGACAAGACCGTGCTCGCCAATGAGCAGGTGATCGAAGGTCGAGGTTGGCGTACGGGCGCGCTCGTCGAGAAGCGCGAAATCCCGATGTATTACCTCAACATCACCCGCTATGCCGACGAGCTGTTAGGTGCCCTCGACGGCCTGCCGGGCTGGCCCGAGCGTGTGAAACTCATGCAGGCGAACTGGATCGGCCGCAGCGAGGGCTGCGAGATCTCGTTCCCCTTTGCGCCGGATACGCGTAAGGCGATGTCAGCCGACGGCGCGTTGAAAGTGTTTACCACACGCGCTGACACGGTGTTCGGTGTCACGTTCATGGCGATCGCGGCCGAGCATCCCATCGCGCTGGAAGCGGCGAAGTCCAATCCGGAGTTGGCGGCCTTCGTCGACGAGTGCCGGCACGGCAGCGTGATGGAGGCGGATGTCGCCACGCAGGAAAAGAAGGGCATGCGCACGGGGTTGCACGTGTTGCATCCGTTTACCGGCGAGCCTATCGATGTCTGGGTCGCGAACTACGTGCTCATGGGGTATGGCGAGGGCGCCGTCATGGGCGTGCCCGGGCACGACGAGCGGGACTTTGAGTTCGCGCTGAAGAATTCGCTGCGCATCGCGACGGTCGTGCGTTCTTCCACCGGCGCTTACGAGGAAGTGCGCGCGCCCTGGATCGCTGCGTACGGCGAGTACGGAGTGACCGTGAACTCCGGCGAGTTCAGCGGGCTCGAGTTCCAGGTGGCGGTCGATGCCATTGCCGCGGCACTCGAAAAGAAAGGCCTCGGGCGCAAGGTGGTTCATTACCGGTTGCGTGACTGGGGTGTGTCGCGGCAGCGGTATTGGGGCTGTCCGATACCGATCATTCACTGCGAGCGTTGCGGTGAAGTGCCAGTGCCGGATGATCAGTTGCCGGTGGTGTTGCCCGAGGACCTCGTGCCGGATGGCAGCGGCAATCCGCTGAACAAGTCCGCGGCCTTCCTCGACTGCAAGTGCCCGAAGTGCAGCGGCCCGGCGCGGCGTGAAACCGACACGATGGATACGTTCGTCGATTCGTCGTGGTATTTCGTGCGGTACGCCTGCCAGGACCAGAACAAGGCGATGGTGGATGGGCGTGTGGATTACTGGCTGCCGACTGATCAGTACATCGGTGGCATCGAGCACGCGATCCTTCATCTGTTGTATGCGCGATTCTGGGTCAAGGTGATGCGTGACCTCGGGCTCGTCAAGTTCGACGAGCCGTTCACCAACCTGCTGACACAGGGAATGGTGTTGAACGACATCTATTCCTACCAGCCTGCCGAGGGGCGCAAGCGCTATTTCAACCCGGCGGATGTGGACAAGCGGCGTGGTCCCGATGGGCAGGAAATCTTCGAGGTGACGGCCAAGGATCTGGGGAAGATCCAGGTTGTGCACGAAGGGCTCGGGAAGATGTCCAAGTCGGAGAACAACGGCGTTGATCCTGAGCATCTGATTGCGCGTTTTGGGGCGGATACGGCGCGGTTGTTCACTATGTTTGCGTCGCCGCCGGAGCAGACGCTCACCTGGTCGGAAGAGGGCGTGCAGGGCGCGTCCCGGTTCATCCGGCGCCTTTGGACCGCCGTCTACAGCCACGTGTCCGATCCCAAAGGCGCGCCGCCTGCGTTGAATGTGACAGGGCTGACTGCCGCACAGCGCAACTTGCGTCGGGCCGCGCACCAGACATTGGCGAAGGCTGCTGACGACATCGGTCGCCGCAGGAATTTCAACACGGCCATAGCGGCCGTCATGGAGTTGCTGAACGCGGTGGGGCGGTTCGACGATTCTTCGGATCAGGGCCGTGCCATACGCCACGAGGCGCTCGAAATCAGCGTGCTGGCATTGGCGCCCATCACGCCGCACGTATGTCATGCGTTGTGGAAGGAGTTGGGGCACCAGACGGCCATTGTGGACGAGCGGTGGCCGGAGGCGGATCCGGCGGCGCTGGTTCAGGATGTCGTTGAGATCGTCGTGCAGGTGAATGGCAAGTTGCGCAGCCGCATCGGGTTGCCGGTCAACGCCGACGAGGCGACAGCCCGGGAGGCGGCCCTCGCGGACGATCAGGTGAAGAAGTTCGTGGGTGACAAGGCGGTGCGCAAGGTCATCGTCGTGCCGGGGAAACTGGTCAACGTAGTGGTGTGAGAGCTTCTATGCTGCGTTGGGGTTCGCGGGTGGTTGCGGCGGCCGTGGTTGCGGTTGCCGTCAGTGGGTGCGGGTTTCGGCTGCAGGGGCGGGAGCCGTTGCCAGCTGTCGTCAAGGCGCCTTACCTGCAGACGTCGGACCGGCAGAGTGAGTTTGTTCTGAGCTTGCGGCGGGCCATGATCTCGTCGGGGGCCCGGCCTGTGTCCGACAAGGAGCGGGCGTCGGTGGTCGTCAACATCATCAAGGATGAGGTGGTGCGGCGGACTTTGTCCGTGTCCGCGCAGAACCAGCCTGATGAGTATGAGCTTACTTATAACGTGCGGTTCTCTGTGATAGCCGGCGACAAGGAGCTGTTGCCGCCCACGGATATTACGAACGTGCGGAACTTCGCGTTCGCCGAGCAGCTGTTGCTGGCCAAGAACCATGAAGAGACGATCTTGCGGCAGGACATGGCGCACGACCTGGCTGACATGGTGATGCGGCGGTTGGCCAGTCTTTAGATCATTTGTCATTGGATGGGCCGCGGCCGCGCCTCGCGTTGATGAATCCCATATGCTGTTGTTGTCGTCGATTGACCGGGTCGAGGTTGCTGTCCTGTTGAAGAGGTACGGCATGGAGCTGTCACTCGTCGCGCCCGATGAGGTGATTCCTGGGTCGTATTGGGGTGAGAGTGAGGCCGGGCTTCGGGGGGATCGGTTGTTTGCCCGGCTCGATACGCCCCTTCATTCGATTCTTCATGAGGCGTGCCACTACATTTGCATGACGCCCGAGCGGCGCGCCGGGTTGGACAAGGATGCCGGCGGGGATGATCCCGAAGAGTCGGCGGTGTGTTATCTCCAGGTGTTGCTCGCTGATGAGTTGCCGGGTGTGGGGCGCGCGCGGTTGTTCTCGGATATGGATGCCTGGGGATATAGCTTCCGGTTGGGTAATTCGCGCGCCTGGTTTGAGGGGGATGCGGCCGATGCGCGCCAGTGGCTCGTGGATCATGGAGTGATCGATCCGGGCGACAAGCCCACTGGCCTTGCTCGCGCCTGAGGGGCGTTCTGCCTCGGTGACTTATGTCAGGCGCAAGTCCTGACTAGCGACCCTGTTTCCACTTCGTCTCGCGTCCTAGCCTGTGCGCACTACAGGAGGGCCGGGGTTGTTCGGGATTGGGATTACGGTGGCACTGGACCAGGATCGCGGGCTGTCGCAGCTGAAGCGGGCCTTGCCGATGCCGCCCGGGCTTTATCTGGCCGCGAAGTTGGTTACTTCGATGGTGTTCGCCGCCGTCGTGTCCATTGCGCTGATGTTGATGGCCGTCATCGTCGGCAAGGTCGTGCTCGAGCTGGTGCGATGGGCAAGCCTGTTCATTCTGGCGGACCTGGGGGTGATTCCCTTTCGCGGCCTGGGTTTGGTGGTGGGGGCCCTGGTGAAAGGGCAGTCCGCGGTCGGGGATGGTGGTGCGGGCATGGTGCCCCACGCGATCGACCTGCTGGGTATGGCGGCGCTGTTCTTCGCGGTCGCCCGAGGGGCGCTGCGGAGGCTGCGCTAGACTGGTACGTGTAACAAGGGGCCATAATGAAATCGCAAGAACCAAAGGAGCGGAGTTCGCTCGCGGGCCAGAGGATTCCCCCCGTGGACGGTCGCCCGCAGGGGCTGTCGTCGGTCTCGAGTGCGATGTACGAGATGCCAGGTTGGGCTCATTACATCTGGCTCATCTACCTGGGGTTCCTGTTCACACCGCTGCTTTCACGGGGTGGCGACTGGCTGTGGTTCTGGCCTACATTGCTGTCGATCCCGGTGTTCGTCTACCTGTATACGCGCATCATCCGGCAGTTTCGCTTCAAGGTGCTTCCGGGGACGAGTGCGCTGCCCGAGGTGCTGACGATCGCGGTGATGGCTTATGCGTTGGCGTATTTCAACGAGAGTGCCAACACCTATCTCATTTATTGTGTGGCGGTAGCTCCGTTCACGACTGCGAAACTCCGGCACCTCGCCCTGTTGGTGCTCGCGTTGCTCGGGGTCTATGGGCTCGAGCTCCAGGTGATCGGGTTCAAGCCGGTCAACTACATCATTACCTGTGTCGTCGGCATTGCCGCCGCGGCCAGCAACTACATGCTCGTGCTGAACCGGCGCAAGAATGTGATGTTACGATTGTCCAGGGAGGAGGTTCACCGCCTGGGGCGTGTGGCGGAGCGTGAGCGCATCGGGCGCGATCTCCATGACCTGCTGGGGCACACGCTGTCGTTGATTGCTATCAAAAGCGAGCTGGCCGCGAAACTCATGGATCGCGACCGCGCGGCTGCCGCGCGCGAGGTTGCCGACGTTACCAACATTGCGCGCGAGGCTTTGAAGCAGGTGCGGACCGCCGTCGCGGGCATTCGCGCGGCAGCGTTGGAGAACGAGGTCGCGTCGGCGAGGACGTTGTTGGAGACGGCTGGCGTGACGCTGACGTTCGAGCGCGCGGGTGGTGTGCTGTCGGCCGAAATTGAAACCGTGCTGGCCATGATCGTTCGCGAAGCCGCCACGAATATCCAGCGGCATTCCTCCGCGCAGAATGCGGCGATCGAGGTTACGACGGAAACTGTCGCCGCGGACGTGGCCGGTAGGGTGGGTGAAAGAGTCGTTTGCCTGCGCGTGAGCGACGATGGGTGCGGTGGCGTGACGACGAACGGCAACGGATTGTCAGGCATCCGCGAGCGGGTCCGCGCCCTTGGCGGAACGTTGGAGGTGGAATCCCCCCGAGGGAAAGGAACCACGCTACGCGTGCGCTTGCCGGGCGCAGAAGGACTTCAGCGCGCTGGTGAGGGTGCCGGTTTGCGCGCTGGCAATGACCCGCGTGTTGAGTTGTCTCGAGCGGTGCGCACATGATCAAAGTGTTGTTGGCCGAAGACCAGGGAATGGTGCGGGGTGCCCTCTCCGCGTTGTTGAGCCTCGAGGATGACATTGAAGTGCTGGGAAGCTGCGCCGATGGCGCAAGCGCCTGGGCTGAAGTGCAGCGTCT
>DAITMW010000029.1:25221-27907 GCA_036834945.1 Steroidobacteraceae bacterium | reverse complement strand
GCGCCGTCACTCAACTGTCACACTGCCGCAATACGCTCCCAAAGCTCCAGGCTTACAAAAACAGAATACTTTCACCGGAGTTGAAGAGCATGTTGGCCGGCGTCGATCTGCCCACCGCGATACTTTTGTTTCTCGCTCTCGGCCTCGCTCTCGGGTTCGAGTTCGTCAACGGTTTCCACGACACCGCGAACGCGGTGGCGACAGTGATCTATACGAATTCGCTCAAACCGAGTCAGGCGGTGGTCTGGTCGGGTATCTGGAACCTCATCGGGGTGCTGACGTCCTCGGGTGCCGTGGCCTTCGGCATCGTGGCCCTGCTGCCCGTCGAGCTGGTCATCAACGTGGGTTCCGGGGCCGGGTTCGCAATGGTCTTCTCGCTATTGCTCTCGGCCATCATCTGGAATCTCGGCACCTGGTATCTCGGTCTGCCGGCCTCCAGCTCGCATACCCTCATCGGTTCGATCGTAGGTGTCGGCCTCATGAATTCCATCATCAGTCCCGACAGCGCCTTCGGTGACGGGGTGAACTGGGCGAAGGTGGCGGACACTCTCAAGGCGCTCGTGTTCTCGCCCCTGATCGGTTTCTGCCTGGCCGGCCTGCTGGTGGTCATCTTCAAGGCGGTGTTGCGCAATCATCCCGCGCTGTTCCAGGCGCCGAAAGACAAAGCGCCGCCTCCGCCGTGGATCCGCGGTCTGCTCGTGCTGACCTGTACGGGCGTGAGTTTCGCGCACGGCTCGAATGATGGGCAGAAGGGCATGGGCCTGATCGTCCTGATTCTCGTCGGTATCGTCCCGGCGACCTTCTCCCTGAACATGGCCACGAGCCCCGAGACGATCCAGAAGATTCACACCGATGCGATTGCCTTCGAGCAGCAGGTTCAGACAGCAGGTCCTGTCGCGGCGGACGCGGATCTCATCGCGGCACGACGGGTCCTGACCGGCTACCTCCGTAAGGATCCGGTGTCACCCGCAACCGTCACGGCGCTCGGGACCGTCAATCACTCCATCATCGACACGACGGGGAAGATCAGCGACCTGAACACCATTCCCGCGGATCAGCGTCGCAACCTCCGCCTCAATCTGTACGTGGTGTCGGAGTCATTGGCCAAGATGGCCAAGAAGAAGGAACTGCCCAAGCAGTTCGATCCCAAGACGACCTCCGAGTACACGGGACTGCTGAAAGGACTGACGACCTTCATTCCGACATGGGTCAAGTTCGCGGTCGCTCTGGCGCTGGGCCTCGGCACGATGGTGGGTTGGAAGCGCATCGTGGTCACGGTCGGTGAGAAGATCGGCAAGGCGCACCTCACCTACGGGCAAGGCGCTTCCGCGGAGCTCGTTGCGTTCGGCACGATCGAGGCGGCGGATATGTTGGGGCTGCCGGTCAGCACCACGCACATCCTGTCGTCCGGCATTGCCGGGACCATGGTGGCGAACAGGTCCGGTGTTCAGGGCGACACGGTGAGGAACATCATCCTCGCGTGGGTGCTCACGCTACCGGTTTGCGTGCTCCTCGGAGCCGCGCTGTTTGGCGCGGGCCTGTTGTTCGTCCTGAAGGTGCTCGGCGTCCATTAGCCCATTGGAAAAAGTGGCCTACGGCCCAAATGGGCCGTCGTATCCGCTAGCGTGAGAAGCGATCCGTCGCGCTGATCAACTCGTGAACGTTGCCGGCCTCGAACGCCGAGTGCCCGGCATCGTTCACGATGCGCAGGTCGGCCTCCGGCCATGCCCGATGTAAATCCCACGCGCTCTTCATCGGGCAGATCACGTCGTAGCGACCTTGCACGATGACGGCCGGGATATTGCGAATGCGTCCGACGTCCTCGATGAGTTGGTTGTCGGTGCGGAAGAATCCCTTGTTGGTGAAGTAGTGGCACTCGATGCGGGCGAATGCCGCGGCGTAGTCGTCTTCCTGGAATTTCGCGACATAGTCAGGGTTGAGTCGCAGGAAGCTCGTCGCGCCTTCCCAGACGGACCATGCCTTCGCCGCCTTGCTCATGACCCGCGCGTCGCTGCTCGTCAGGCGCTTGTAGTAGGCGCTGATCATGTCATGGCGCTCTTCGGCCGGAATGGGCTCGGCATAGCGCTCCCACAGGTCGGGGTACAGAGCTCCCGCGCCTCCGGGGTTCTGATAGAACCACTCGATCTCCCAGCGGCGCAGCAGGAAGATTCCGCGCAGTACCAACTCTGTCACGCGTTCCGGATGAGTCTCCGCGTAGGCGAGCGCGAGCGTCGAGCCCCATGAGCCGCCGAATACCTGCCATCGCTCGATCCCGAGCTCCTCGCGCAGCTTTTCCATGTCCTCGACGAGATGCCAGGTGGTGTTGTCCACGAGGCTGGCGTGGGGGCGGCTCTTGCCGCACCCGCGCTGATCGAACAGGATGATGCGGTACTTCTTCGGGTTGAAGAAGCTACGCATTTTCCCGTCGGTGCCGCCACCCGGGCCGCCGTGAACGAACACGACCGGTTTGCCGCGCGGGTTGCCACTTTCCTCGTAGTAGATCTCGTGGACTTCCGACACGCGCAGATAGCCGGTGCGGTACGGCTTGATCGATGGGTAAAGCGTTCGCAGGGCCGAAGCCCCGCGAACGGCTTTACGTTTTGCCTTTGGAGAAGGGGCCGCGACGTTACGCTTGCTCGCGGCCGACTTTGCCCTGAGAACGGTGCGACGTTTGGTTGCCATGCCC
>DAITMW010000029.1:19434-25121 GCA_036834945.1 Steroidobacteraceae bacterium | reverse complement strand
TGGCTCACGCCGAAATTGACCTGCGTGTAATACGGCAGGTGCGCGCCGTTTGGAATCGACGAGCCGTCCGGCAACGTCAGGTCGGCCCGCAAGCCGGAGCCCAACAGCATGTCCGCGCTGAATCGGGTATCGAGCACCAGGTACGAGACACCGGCCGAGGCCGTGATCTGCTGCTCGTGGTCGAGGTGGATGTAGTGACTGGCGATGTAGCTCAGATCATCCGGGTCGAAGTTGAATTGCGCGCTGACGATGTCCTTGCCGATGTCCCTCGCGGAAGCGAGGTTGCCATAGGCGGAGAAGTCTCCTTGTGTGTAGGTGGCGCTGAGCTCGACGCCGTACTGCTGGCCGTGCCTGTAGTTGAACGGCGTGAGAATGATCGGCGCACCGAACTGTCCCTCGTCGATCAGGTTGACCGTTTGCTTGTAGTACGTATCCACGCCGACCGTCAGGCCATCCAGGAGCTTCTGCTCCGCGCCGATGTCGTAGTAGTTCGCTCGCTCCGCGAAGGGCGAGTCCGCCTGCAGGTTCAGTGGCGGGCTCGTCGTGTTCTGGAACAGGGCGATGTCCTTCAAGCCCACGAGCTCGAACGGTGGGGGCGAGAAGTAGCGGGAATAGCCCGCGTGGATCGTCGTCCCATCGATCGGTTTCCACACGAAGTTCACGCGGGGGCTGGTCTGGCTGCCGCTGGAATAGGCCGAGTACCGGTCGAACCGCAAACCGTAGTTCACCGTGAGGGTCGACAGGAGCTTCCACTCATCCTGCAGGTAGACGCTCTCCATCATCTGCGACTGCTCGCCGTTGTCGATGATCGTGAACGGGATGTCGTTGAGCGGGTTGCCGTCGGCATCGGTCTGCAGGACCTGCGAGTTGGTCCGGCTCGTGGCGCGGTCGTGCTGGAAGTAGAACCCGCCACGGATGGTGTGGCTGTCGGTGAGCTGATACGAGGAGTCGTTCTGCAACCCGAACGCCACATCGCGCTTGAAGGCGGCCTGCGCGATGCCGTTGTAGAGCAACTCGCCCAGCGTATCCGGCGTGTAGGTCAGGCTCGAGTAACGCGCCGAGAACGATGTCTGAGTATCGAAGTGACCCACCGAATGCTGCCAGCTCATGATCCCATAGTGGGTGATCTCGGTCTGGTTCTCGTTCAGGAGCTCGCTCGGGAAGTCCGTCTGCCCATTCACTGTGAGACCGAGTGAGGGCTGCTGGCCGGAAACGTTCGGGATCTGGAATTTGCCGTGCGAGGTGCCGAAGATCCAGCTCAGCCTGTCGTTCTCGCCGAGGAGGTACTCGAGATAGGCGAAGCCGTGATACTGCGTGGTGTGGTCGTGGAGGGGGTCCGACCTGCCATCCGGAGATTCGATGCCGAGATCGTTGCGCAGGAAGTCTCCAGACACGAAGTAGTTGAGGTTACCTATCGAGCCACCGTGGAAGAAGCTCGGCTGGATGTCGCCATGGCTTCCGCCATAGAGAGACAGGTTGCCGTGCTCGTCGAAGATCCCGCTCTTGGTCGTGATGTCGATGATGCCGGCGGTGCGCAGTCCGTATTCGGCGGGCAGCGCTCCGGTGATCAGTGACATCGATTGAATGAGCTTCGCGTCGAACGACTGGCTGAAGACATTGATGCCTTCGGGGAGGATGACGCCGTTCAGACGGTATTGCAGGCCGTTGTGGTCGCCCCGGACGTGCAACTGTCCGAAGGAATCCTGGACCACGCCCGGCGCCTGCAGGATCACCTGGTTGAGCAGTGTGTTGTCACCGCCGGGCGTGGCGGCGATGGCGGCGGAGTCGATGGTATAGGTGGATGCGCCGGTCTGGGTCTGGATCCCCGCGCGGGCCTCGTTCAGGCGCGCGGCGGTGACGACCACGGCCGCCATGTTGGAGGTGTCAGTCGCATCGGGGGCCTTGGGGCCCGGTCCATGGGTTGCAGGGGCCTCGTCCGCGGAGGCGGTATCGGCGGCGGGGTCATCCGCCGCCCAGGTCAGAGCAGGGCAGGCCGCGGCGAGCGCAACAGTCGCGACAACGACCCCGGTGTTGTTCTTCGAACCAAACATGAAATCACTCCTGGAACTTTTCGAACGCGCACGGCAATCCAACTCGCCCGCGTGGTAGCGTGAGAGCAGGGGAACACCGGGCTGAGGGGCCAGTTTTTAGCTGACCAGGGTCAGTTCGAGAGCGGCAGGAGGAGCGCGAGGCAGCTGCGTCCCAACACGGCGGCGCGCGGAACGGATGATTCCGGGCCGCTCGAGGGGGGCGCGGACTACGAGTACCGGCTTGCCGACGACAGAGGCGTGGGCCGGGGAACCGGCGGTACCACTGAAATGGACGCACAGGTCGCAGTGCCCGTTATCGTGCACGCGATCGAGGAAGCCGTGCGCCGAATAGGCGCCCAGCGCTACGATCAGCGTGATGGCCGCGACGAGTGCGACCAGACGATTACGACGGAGACGCGTGCTCAAGACGGTGGAATGATCTGGCAACGGCCAATCTAACGGCGGAATGCCAAGCCTAGCCTGAGAGGCGCCAGTGAGCAACCGGAGGCGAAATGATTGATAATTCCGTCCAACGCCTAAATCTATCGCCTCGTCTCAAGCGACGGCATTCGCACACACTGTGAAGCTCAATCCGGACTCCTTGCAAACTCACCTCGAGCAGAAGCTCCTGCCGGTCTATCTCGTTTCCGGCGATGAGCCTCTATTGACCGGCGAGGCCGCTGACGCGGTGCGCTCACGGGCGCGCGCTGCAGGATTTACCGAGCGCGAGGCTCACTTTCTCGAGCGCGGCTCCGACTGGGACGATGTACGTGCCTCGGCGGGTAACATGTCACTGTTTGGCTCGCGGCGCGTGGTTGAGATCCGGCTGCCGACTGGTAAGCCCGGCGTAACCGGCAACAAGGCGCTGGTGGCCCTGCTCGAGCGCAGCGATCCCGACACCGTGTTCATGATTCTCACTCCTCGTCTCGACCGGGACGCGCAAAGCGCGGATTGGGTCCGCGCGGTGGAGACACACGGGGCTTGGGTGCAAGTCTGGCCGATCGAAGTGGGTCGGCTCCCCGCGTGGTTGCGCAGCCGCTGTCGGCGCTTGAAGCTCGATGCGACGGATGATGCGTTGGAGCTGCTCGCGGAGCGCACAGAAGGCAACTTGCTCGCGGCTCACCAGGAGCTGGAAAAGCTCATGCTGCTGGTACCCGATGGCCGCGTGACGGTGGACACGATTCTCTCGAGTGTGACCGACAGCGCACGCTTCGATGTATTCCAACTCGGCGAGGCCGTGCTGGGGGGTGATACGGAGCGCGCTCTGCGCATGATTGCGGGGTTACGGGGTGAAGGCACCGAGCCAACCCTGGTGTTGTGGGCGCTCACCAAGGCCATGCGCGATCTTTGGAATGGAATGGCCAATGCCGCCGGAGGTAAGCCCCGGACCTGGCAACGTCAATCAGCCGCTCTCGACAAAGGACTGCGCCGGGCCGGACGTCTGTCGTTTCCCGCTTTGACCGTGCGCGCCGGGCGGGCCGACCGCATGGTGAAAGGTCGCTTGGCGGGCAACGCCTGGGACGAAATTGCCCTCCTTGCAGCGGACATTTGCGGCCAATCGCCCCTTCCGACCCCGCAAACCGTGCTCAAATAGCGCCCGGTTATACAGGCAGCCTCGATGCAACCCATTGGTATTTTTGGCGGCGAGTTCGACCCCATTCACAACGGGCACCTGCGTACGGCCTTCGAGCTGTGGCAGGAGCTGCACCTCACGGAGGTGCGCATTCTGCCCACGGGGAGCCCGCCCCACCGCGATCCGCCCTACGCGAGCGCCGAATTGCGGCTGCACATGGTCCGGGCCGCGATCGCGGACCAGCCGGCGTTCGTCGTGGATGACCGCGAGATCCGTCGCGGTGGCTTCTCGTATTCGGTCGATACGCTCACGGAGATGCGGGCCGACTTTCCGGACCGCTCGTTATGTCTGCTCCTGGGCATGGACGCCTTCCTCGGGCTGCCGAACTGGCACCGGTGGCGGGAGATCCTCGACCTGGCTCACGTCGTCGTGGCCACACGTCCCGGCTGGAAGGCACCGACCATGGGCCCATTGGGGGCCGTGATGGTCGATCGCGGCACGGGCACCATCCGGGATCTGCACGAGAAGCCGGCTGGACGGATTTACATTCACGCCAACACCCAGCTCGAGATTTCCTCGACGGAGCTGCGCCAGCTCATCATCGCGGGCCGGGACCCCCGGTATCTCGTTCCCGACGCAGTCCGGCAGATTATCCGCGAGACGAGGTGCTATGCTCCGAAGGAACGTTGAGGCGGACCCCGCAACCCCTTGCGGCTGCCATTGAAGCCAGGAGAAATCACTTAACCACATGACCACCCGTACACGCCCGCGCCGCTCCCCGGAGCGCGTCTCGCCGTTGCAGGAAACCGTTACGGCCGCGCTTGACGACATGAAAGCAGTCAACGTCAAGGTGCTCGATGTACGAGGGCTGACTGACATTGCGGACACGATGGTCATCGCGTCCGGCAACTCCGACCGCCACGTCCGCTCAATCGCCGATAACGTCGCCCGTAAAGCCAAAGAGGCGGGATACCGCCCGCTCGGCACCGAGGGCGCGCGCGACGGCGAATGGGTACTCGTCGATCTCACCGACATCCTCGTCCACGTAATGCTGCCGCGCGTGCGGGAGTTTTACGGGCTCGAGCGTCTGTGGGACACGGGGGAGGCGACAGGTCCCGTCGATACGAAGCCGGGGCCCAAAGCCGTTCCTGACGCGCCGACGCCGGACAGCCCTCTGACGACTGCAACAGCCAAGACACGCAGCACCCGCTCGCCTGCCCGCCGCCCAGCGACGCGCCGGCAGCGCCCCGCCACCTGATCCGAAGGCTCGGCGGCCGCGGTGCGCGTGCGCCTGATCGCTATCGGCTCGCGCATGCCGAAGTGGGTGCGTGAGGCTTACGAGGATTACATAACGCGCCTCGGGTCCACGGTGAAGATTTCCCTCGTGGAAATCGAGCCGGGCCCGCGCAGTGGCGCGCGCTCGCCACAAAAGGCTATGGAGGCCGAAGGGCAGAAGCTCCTGTCCGCGCTCCGTAAGGACGAGTATGTCGTCGCGTTAGATGAGCACGGCTCGCAGATGACGACACGCGAGGTGGCCGCGTGGTTGAAAACGCGCATGCAGGACGGCCGCGACCTCGCGTTCCTCATCGGTGGCCCGGACGGTTTCGTGCCCGAAGTGCTGAGCCGCAGTGACCTCAAGTGGTCGCTGTCCCGACTGACTTTCCCCCATGCGCTGGTGCGAGTGGTGCTGGCAGAGCAGCTCTATCGCGCGCACAGCGTGTTGGCCAATCATCCTTATCATCGCGACTGATGGGCTCGATGGATCTCAGGCAACCTGTTGTGTGTCTCGCGTCTGTGTCGCCGCGCCGGCGGGAGCTGCTTTTGCAGATCGGGGTGCCTCACAAAGTCGTTGGTGCGGATATCGACGAGACTGCGCGTTCCGGCGAGGCGCCACGCGACTATGTGATGCGCATGGCGCGACAAAAGGCGCTTGCGGTTCGCGAGAGAGGTGAGATCCTTCCGGTGTTGGCCGCTGATACAACGGTTGTCCTGGAGGATGTCATTTACGGAAAGCCCCGGGATCGTGAGGACGGCATCGCGATGCTGCGGCGGCTTTCCGGCAGGACGCACGAGGTCCTGACGGC
>DAITMW010000029.1:3443-19334 GCA_036834945.1 Steroidobacteraceae bacterium | reverse complement strand
GCGAGGTCTCGTTGCGGTTGAGCGTGAGCTCAGTGCGCTTTCGTCCGCTGACGCTCGAAGAATGCAACGCCTACTGGGAAACAGGCGAGCCCCGTGATAAAGCTGGTGGCTACGCGGTGCAGGGCGCGGCCGCTGTCTTCATCGAGTCGCTCAGCGGGAGTTACTCGGGAGTGATGGGGCTGCCGCTGTTCGAGACCGCGGAGTTGTTGCGCGCGGCCGGCGTACCTTACTGGAGGGGAAATCTCGAGTAGCGCATGACATGAGCATTGAGATCCTGGTCAACGTTGCGCCACGCGAGACACGCGCGGCCATCACCGAAAACGGCGTCGTGCAGGAGATTCATATCGAGCGCACGAGTCGGCGCGGGCTCGTGAGTAATCTCTACAAGGGGCGTGTTTCCAGGGTTCTCCCCGGCATGCAGGCGGCCTTCGTGGACATCGGACTCGAGCGCACGGCCTTCCTCCATGCGGCCGATATTGCCCAGACCCAAACCTCCGACGACACGGTCGTCGGTATGCCGCCGATGAGTGTTTCCCAGGTCGAGGACATCCGGCGGCTCGTCAACCAGGGCGATGAGATTCTCGTGCAGGTCATCAAGGACCCGATCGGCACGAAGGGCGCGCGGCTCACTACGTTCGTCGCCCTGCCTTCACGTTATCTCGTTTACATGCCTCGGGGTGAGGGGATCGGCGTCTCGACCCGGATCGATGACGAAAGCGAGCGTCAGAGGTTGAAGGCCGCGGTGATCGGGCTTCTAACGCCCGGCATAACCGGCGGCTACATCCTGCGCACCGCGGCACAAGGAGTTTCGGTAGAGAGTTTGCGCGAGGACATGACCTACCTCGGTAAGCTCTGGCACCACGTTCGGGTGCGTGCGACTCAGACTGCGGCTGGCTCGATCGTCCACGAGGATCTCCCTCTAGCGCTACGTGTGTTACGTGACGAGCTGGCTCGTGGCGTGAGTCGCGTGCTCGTCGACTCACCCCGTGAACATGCCGACATGGTCGCTTTCGCTGCCGCGTTCATGCCCGACGCCGCGACGCGGATCGAGCTCTACGCCGGTCCCCGGCCGATCTTCGACCTCCATGGCATCGAGGAGGAAATCGCCAAGGCGCTCGATCGGAAAGTGACGCTGAAGTCGGGTGGGCACCTGGTCATCGACCAGACGGAGTCCATGACCACGATCGACGTGAACACGGGTGCGTACGTCGGACATCGCAATCTCGAGGAAACCATCTTCCGCACCAACCTCGAGGCGGCGGTGGCGATCGCGCGCCAACTGCGTCTGCGCAATCTCGGCGGCATCATCATCATCGATTTCATCGATATGCACGACGAGTCGCATCGTCGCCAGGTTCTCGCCGCGCTCGAGCGAGCGCTAGCAGGCGACCGCGCGCAAACTCACATCGTGAGTCTGTCGCCGTTGGGACTCGTGGAAATGACGCGGAAGCGCACGCGCGAGAGCCTGGAACATCTTCTCTGCGCTCCCTGTCCAACCTGCGAGGGACGCGGTTTCGTCAAGACTCCGGAAACGGTGTGCCACGAGATCTTTCGCGAGATTGTGCGGCAAAGTCGGCAGTTCGCCAGCCGCGAGCTGCTGATACTGGCGCATCAGGATGTCGTGGACCGGTTGCTCGATGAGGAGTCCGCTACGCTGGCCGAGCTCGAGGCCCAGGTGGGCCGTCCCATTCGTCTTCAGGTCGAGGCGCTCTACGGCGTTGATCAATACGATGTCGTGCTCATCTAGGTAGTTATCCAAGGCTTCAGGGCTGCTGCGCATGTCGTCCACGGTTGAGACCGAGCCCACGCTGCGACCCGCAGCAGCGCCTCAGGCGCAGCCGTGGCTTCGCGTTGCCGCTTTCACCCTTGCCGGAGCCGTCGCATTCTTCGGGATCGTTTTGCTGGCGTATGAGCTGGCGGTCGCCCGGGTTCCGCAGCATCGGGCCGCGCTTGAGCGCCTGGTCCGAGGACAAACGGGTCTCGACATCCGCTTCGACGAGCTGGGGCTGCATTGGGGTTGGTACGGCCCCGAGGCGGTGTTCCGCCGTGTGGAGTTGGGTGAGCCCGGACGCTCGACTGTGTTGCTTCGCGCGCCCGAGCTGGTCGTGGGTTTCGATATCTGGCAGACGGTGCGCTCGGGGCAGCTCGCGGCGGGTCGGATCACTCTCGTTGCCGCTGATATTGAATTCGGGGGGCGCGCTGCGCCGGCCGGTGCTGAGCCGCGTGCCACCATGGCTCCGGGGCCGAGGCGTGCCGCCGTGCCGGCCACTGAGGCTGCGCAAATCCTCGAAGGCTGGAAGGGCGGCCGCGTCGACATCGAGGGAGGCAGCTTGCGCGTGCCTGATCCCACCGGCTCCGCCACTCCTCTGACGTTGCAGATTCGCCGGGCGTCGCTGCGCCGGTCAGCATCAGAGTGGAGCGGTTACGGCCTCGTGTTCCTGCCCGAGCGGTTGGGGCGCACGGCGCGCGTCGTCATGAGCCTCGATGGCAACCTGGAAAAGCCGGCGGAGCTGAGCGGGAGCGTGAGGTTTGAGGGACATCGTCTCGCTTTCGGGGCGTGGCGTGAGCTTCTCGGCGCGGTGGCCGACGCGAAGAGTTATCTGCCACGCGCGGGAGGTGGAGACGTTTCGCTCGATGCCGAGTTCACGCGGGGGCATCTGATCAAAGCCAGCGGCAAGGTCAACGCTGGCGGTGTCGAGTTTGTGGCTGCCGGCGATCCGGCCCAGCCGGTGTTCGATCTCGATCGTGTCAAAGGTGAGTGGCGCCTGGCCCAGCGCGTCTCGAGCTGGCGCTTGCAAGTTGATTCCCTGGAGCTGGGCGAGGCAGCGCGCTCGCAGTCCGGCTGGCCCATGGGGTCGCCGGGCTGGCCCATGGGTCCGCCGGGCTGGTCCGTGAGTCCTCCGGGTTGGCCCACGGGCCTTGCCGGCAGCCTCACTCTCGATGTGGCCGCGGATGGCCAGTGGATCCGGGGTACGTTGGAGCAGGCTCCGTTGCGGCCGGTGGCCGCGCTGGCCCGTTGGTTCGCGCCACGGTTGGATCTGTCGGACGCAGGACTGAGGGGAGCGGTCCACAACATCACGTTCGACTGGAACAGGGGGCGCTCCATCGGGCACCGCCTGCGCGCCGGGGCAAAGCTCGCCGACGTCGCCATCACACCGCGATCGAACGACTTCTCGCTGACGGGTCTCGCCGGGCGCATCTCGGGTGACGAGACCGATCTCGTGGCCGAGTTGGAGTCGCGCTCGGCCCGCCTCGAGCTCGCCCAGGCGCGCCAGTACCCCTTGGAAAATGTGCATGTCGATGCACGATTGCAAATCAACCGTGGAGACAACACTTGGCGTGTCGCCACAGACCACTTCGAGCTGCAACACGAAGGCGCGCGTCTCAAAGTGCAAGGTGCTCTCGCCGGCAACGACTCCGATGCCACGCCGGAAATCGATGCACGGGCCGAGCTCGTCGGTATGGACATACCATTACTGAAGCGGCTCACCGGCGACAGCATGACGCAGACTTTCGCGGCCGCGTTGTCCCAGCTCACCGCGGGCAACATCGACCGTGCTCAGTTCGAATTGCGCGGCCCGGTCGACGAGCGCTTGCTCCATACAGGGCTTACAGGTGAGCTCGCCGTGCACAATGCGGTGCTTTCGGGCGGCGAGTTGTGGCCCGATGTGCGTGATGTTTCCGCGCACGTCGAGTGGCGCGGCGCCAGGATCCGCGCGGTGTTGGAGGGTGCGCGGCTGCAAGCTGTCGCCGGCATTCCACCGATCGATGACCTGCGCGGTGCGCTGGTTTTCGACGGCGGCTACTTGCGGCGCTCGACGCTGACGGGATCCTGGTTGGGCGGTCCGGTTACGTTGAATGTCGGCGAGCGGCGCGAGCGGGGCTCACTGGCTCTTTTGATCCAGGGGCGCGGCCTGCTCGATGCCAGGCAGTTGGCTCTCCTGGCGACCGCCGGGACCGTGATCGATCAGACACGCGCGCCCACGGGCCGCGCTGAGTGGACCGGTGAGCTCGCTTACCTGGCAGCCAGTGATTCGCGGCCCGCGCAGTGGCGCGTCAAGGCCGACTCGAGCTTGATGGGCATCGTGAGTCATCTTCCCGAGCCGTTGTCGAAGCGCGGCGCCAGCACGCTGCCGTTGCATGTCGATGCCCAAGGGACTGCGAAAGCGGCCGAGCTGCGCCTCGGTCTCGGGGACCAGCTGCGCAGTGTGTTGGCACTCAAAAGGCGGGACGATGCCACCTGGCAGGTTGACCGGGGCAACGTCAAGTTCGGTTCGGCGGCCGCAACATTGCCCACCACACCGGTGGTGTTGGTGGAAGGACGCCTGGGAAGGCTCGATCTGCCTGCTTACGTGGCTGCCTGGCAGCAGCTGCGGGCTGAGCCGTCGACTCCGCCCATCCGGGCGGAGCTCGTTGCAACCGAAATGCACGTGGCGGGGCACAGCTATGCCGACGTCAGGGTCTCAGCCGCGCGGACCGACGCCGGTGCCGACCTGCAACTGCAGTCGGCCGAGATTCTCGGCACGGCGCATTGGCCGGCGATAACCAACACGGCACATCCGGCCCGCTTTCATTTCGCCAGGCTCAACATTCCCGACGGGTCCGCCTTCGCCGCGAGCGCCGAGTTGATCGCGGCGCTGGGTCCCGCGACGGAGTTTTCCGTCGACGACATCATCTGGGCGGGTCACTCGATCGGCAGTGCCGCGGCCACGATCGAATCCGGTGGCAATGTCGTCAACATCAGCGAGCTGCGCCTGACGGGGCGCACGCAGGATGTGAGCGGCACGATGCGTTGCCAGGGCACTGCCTGCCGGTTGAAGTTCAATCTCGACAGCACCAACGCGGCTGCCACGCTGGAGGATTTCGGATTCCGTCCGGACCTGACCGCCGCCAAAGCCACCCTGGATGGTGACCTGGAATGGCGCGTCGGCGCGGACCAGCCACCGCTGGCCACGCTCGCCGGCCAACTCGACATGCACCTGGCGGAAGGGACGACGCGGGCCGGCCCCGATCCGGATCCGGAGGAGGGCGCGCCGTTCCCCCTGTTGCTCGTCCCCGCGCTCGTGAGCGGGATGGGCGAGCCGTCGGCGCAAACGGCCTCGCTGGCAACATCAGAGCCGAGTGGCCTGCGGTTCACCAGCCTGGAGGCAGGCTTTGAGGTGAGCCACGGTGTGGCGACGACCACAAATCTGCACTTCGATGGTGACGCGGAAATATTGATGCGCGGCCGGACGAGCTTGCTGGCACGCGACTATGACCAGCAGGTCTGGATTCTCCGCGGCGAAGGGCGTTTGCCCGCCGCCGTTCGACGGCTTGGGCCGACCCCGCGGGTAGCTGCAGCCTGGCTTTCCCTGCGCGAGTTGTTCGCCGGAAGTGGCCGCGATGAGGGCGCGAGGGCACAGCTTCATTTGCAGGGGACGTGGGACGACCCCATAGTGGTGGCTGCGGAATGATGGAAGGCCTAGAGCACATGCGGGTAGCGGCAATTCAGATGACCTCCGGGCCGGATGTGACGGCCAACCTCGAGCAGGCACGGGGTCTTCTGGCGGAGGCCGCCGCTGCTGGGGCGCAACTGGCCGCGCTGCCAGAGAACTTCGCGTTCATGGGTCTCAAAGACGCGGATAAGCGCGGTGTGGCCGAAAGCGACGGCCGTGGGCCCATACAGGACTTTCTCGCGAGCGTGGCTCTAAAGCTGCGTATGACGATTGTAGGCGGCACCATCCCCCTGCGCGCCGGCTCCGATGGGCGCGTGGCGGCGGCCTCACTGGTCTACGGTCCCGACGGTAAGCGCACGGCGCGCTACGACAAGATCCACCTGTTCGACGTGGATATTCCGGGCCGTAAGGAGAGCTATCGGGAATCCGCCCATGTCGCGCCCGGCTCGCAGACCACTGTGGTCGACACTCCCGTCGGCCGACTTGGTCTGTCCGTCTGTTACGACGTGCGCTTCCCGGAGCTGTTCCGGACCCTGAGTGCGGCGGGCGCGCAATTGCTGACAGTTCCCTCGGCGTTCACCGGTCCGACCGGCCAGGCACATTGGGAGACGCTCTTACGCGCCCGTGCCATTGAGAATCTTTGCTACGTGATCGCGCCGGCGCAATCGGGATTTCATCCCAACGGACGCGAGACCTACGGTGACAGCATGATCATCGACTTCTGGGGCCGCGTGCTGCAACGCCTGCCGCGGGGCCGGGGATTCGTGCTGGCCGACATCGATCCCGGGGCCCAGGCGGAAGTGCGCAGCAACTTCCCGGCGCTCCAACACCGCGCTCTTGCGGCAACCCATTCCTGACCTGCGAGCTCATGATGAAAGAATTACAGCAGCCCGGCGCCTCCGCCGCCGATCCTTTGAACATTGCGCGCAACCTGATCCTGAGCCCCAGCGGCCTGGACGATGGCCGCCTCGACCGGGTGTTCGGCGAGGTCATGGCGCACTCCGTCGATTTCGCGGACCTGTATTTCCAGCTGGCCCACCAGGAGTCCTGGTCGCTGGAGGATGGGATCGTCAAGGATGGCAGCGCCAGCATCGAGCAGGGTGTCGGCGTGCGTGCGCTCGCGGGTGAGAAAACCGGCTTCGCCTACTCCGACGAGATCATGCTGCCGGCGCTCGAAGAGGCCTCACGCGCGGCGCGCGCCATCGCGGTTCAGGGTGGTGACCGGAAGGTGAAAGCCTGGAGTCCCCGAGCGGGCCATCAGCTGTATCTGCCCGCCGATCCGGTTGCTTCGCTTTCCACTGAGGACAAAGTTGCCTGGCTCGAGCGTGTTGATCGTGAGGCGCGTCGCATGGACCCACGCGTCGTGCACGTAACTGCAAGTGTCACTGCAGTACATGACGTGGTGCTCGTCGCTACTAGCGAAGGGCAGCTTGCTGCAGACGTGCGGCCACTCGTGCGTTTCAACGTGTCAGTGCTCGTCGAGCAAAATGGCCGTCGTGAGCAGGGTTATGCCGGCATGGGCGGTCGCTATTCGCTCGCCGAGCTCGTGGAGGGCGACCGTCCTCTCGAGCTCGCACGCGAAGCAGTGCGGCAGGGTCTCGTGAACCTCGAGGCGATTCCGGCGCCCGCGGGGCCGATGACTGTTGTGTTGGGGCCGGGCTGGCCGGGTATTCTGCTGCACGAGGCGATCGGACACGGGCTCGAGGGTGATTTCAATCGCAAGGGCACCTCGGCTTTCGCCAACCGCATTGGCGAGCGCGTCGCGGCAGCCGAGTGCACGGTCGTGGACGACGGCACGCTATCCCGTCGCCGCGGCTCTCTCAACATCGACGACGAGGGCACGCCGACACAGTGCACGATGTTGATCGAGAACGGCATCCTGCGTGGCTACATGCAGGATCGACTGAACTCGGGCCTGATGGGGGTTCCGGCAACAGGGAACGGGCGTCGCGAGTCCTTCGCCCACATGACACTGCCCCGCATGACGAATACCTACATGCGCCCGGGTCCGCATGATCCGCAGGAGATCATCCGCTCGGTGAAGAACGGTATTTATGCCGTGAATTTCGGTGGCGGGCAGGTCGACATCACCTCGGGCAAGTTCGTGTTCTCCGCAAGCGAGGCCTATGCGATCGAGAACGGCCGGTTGGGTGCGCCACTGAAGGGCGCCACGCTCATCGGCAATGGTCCGGACGTCCTGACGCGGGTTGCGATGGTCGGCAACGATCTCAAGCTCGACGATGGAGTGGGGACGTGCGGCAAGGAAGGGCAGAGCGTCCCGGTCGGTGTTGGTCAGCCGACGCTGAAGATTGAAGGGCTCACGGTCGGCGGCACCGGCTGATCACCTGTTGGTTGCTACGCGCGCTCGTGTGGACGGGCGCGTGTTTCTCGACGAAGACGCGGGCAAAATGACTTGCCGCGGCATTTCTGCACGAAGACGCCGCGAATGGAGGATCGCAGGAAGCGGTGCGGTGTCTTCATGATGCGCGCACGGGGTTGAGCTGGAACGCTCGAGCGTGACGCGTGCGTTTGCGCAAGGATGCGCGGCCCCTGCTGTGCGGTGCACCCAGGGCGCAGAGTGACCAATTAGGTCACCTCAGAACTCGTCGCGTCGCGCGTGGTCGAAACGCGGCACCTCAATTAACTTAAGCGAGCGATCACAGTGTCTGACATCAGCGACGCGGAGCGCCACCATCACGAAGCTGTGAATTCCTGCACGCCAGCGCGGGGCGTGGGTCCGTACTTTGCTGCCAACGATTCGCCCCTCTCGAAGAAGGACAGCACGATGCAGGCCGATACCGCAGTCACAGCCGAGTTGCCCAAGCTCAATCTGCCCCAGGATCTCCTGACGGAAGTCAAGCGCGGAGGTCCCAAGACAAAAACCGATTTCGGCGTGGACGGCATGAGCAAGCCCTCGCTGTTCGGACGCTTCATGGAGAAGCTGTTGGGTAGCGGCAAGAGCGCCAAGTAACGCCCGTCTTCATCCCCTATCCGGCCCCGCCGCGGCAAAGAGGCTGCGGCGCGGCCAAAGGTTCCGCTCATCCCCGCAAGGGCGTAGGATGGGAACATGGAGCCCGCAGCCCCCCAGCGCTTCTCCCGCCCGGTCTACGAAGGCCTTCCCTGGTTTTATATCGCCTGTGGCATTGCAGCATTGGCAGTCAGCTACCTGATGCCCTCGGGCGTGTTGAGTCTGATCGTGGGCCTGGTCGGGTTGTTGGCGGTGCTCGGCGGGATCGTGATTCTGTTGCGACGGCGTGACTACCGCGCGCTGCGTTCCGAGTACGGCGATCCCGACGCGCTGAAGGTGGCGGCCCCGCCCGATAAAGAGCAGGACTGAGTCAGCCCACTGGTTATTTGGCCAGCGGCTCCACGCCCGTCTTGATCATTCCTTCCGTCTCGATCCCTTCGTTCGCGGCGGGCGACTGCAGAGCGTGCAGTCCCGGCACGGTATCCGTCATCGCGTTCCGGGTTTTCGCCAAGCGCTCGTCCACGTAGATGAGCTCATGCTTGCCCAACACCACCACGTCCCCATCGTTGAGGTAGTGGCGGCGCACACGCTTGGATTTCACGTAGATGCCATTCGTGCTGTTCAGGTCTTCGATCACGCACGAGTTCGCGGTGGTGACGATCTGACAGTGGTGGCGGCTGACGAAGCGGCTGTCGACCTGGAGGTCGTTGTCCGGAGTGCGTCCGACGATGATGCGGCCGACGTGCAGGCTGATTTCCTGCACGGTCCGTCCATCCGTCGCGACCAGGATGCGGCCCACGACCGGTGGTGAGACTTCCGCGTTCAGGGCGGCCCGTTGCGGCGACATCTCCGGGATGACTTCGAAGTTGTGGTGCGGCCGGGCGGCGTATTCCACCCATTGCAACTCCTCCACCGCTTCCTTGATGTCATCCAGGCTCACGAACTCGTGGCTGGCCGTGTAGGCCGCCATCATGCTCGTGTCGCACAGGGTGTTGATGAGGCGAGGTACGCCCCCCGTGAAGCGATACAGCTCCGCGAAGGTGTCCTCGGCGAAAATCTGCCGGTCGCCGCCGCCGGCAACTTCCAACCGGTGTTGGATGTAGGCG
The DNA here is from genome assembly GCA_036834945.1 of Steroidobacteraceae bacterium. Lineage (GTDB taxonomy): Bacteria > Pseudomonadota > Gammaproteobacteria > Steroidobacterales > Steroidobacteraceae > 13-2-20CM-66-19. The sequence continues at coordinate 9,825 of DAITMW010000029.1, read as the reverse complement.
CGCATTTCCGCCTGCGTCAGCGTGCTCAGGTGGAAGCGGAGGCGGATGCGTTGGGTGAGCTGCACGAGCTCGGGAGCGTCGAGCTTCTCGTTCAGCTCCGGCTGGCCCGCGAGAATGATGCGCAGGACCTTCTCCTTCGTCGTCTCGACGCCGGAGAGCAGGCGGATCTCCTCGAGGACGCGCATCGACAGGTTCTGCGCCTCGTCCACGATGAGCAGCACCTTGCGGCCGGCCGCGTACTGCTCGATGAGGAAGTTGTTGATCGTGGCGATCAGCTCGGCCTTCTTCATCTTGAACGGGGAGAAGCCGAACTGCACCAGTACCGCCTGCAGGAAGTCGATGGCGGAGACCTGTGTCTGGTTGATCTGGGCCACGACCACATCGGTCTGTACTTCCTTGAGGAAGGACTCGATCAGGGTCGTCTTGCCCGAGCCGATCTCGCCTGTGATCACGACGAAGCCGTCGGTGAACCAGATGGTCGACTCCATGTACGCCTTCGCCCGGGCGTGCTGTTTCGACAGATACAGGAACTGCGGGTCGGGGCTGAGGCGAAACGGCAGTTCTTTGAGTTTGAAGGGTTCGAGGTACATAAGTGCTCGCGCTCGACCGACGCCTTGTCGAGCCGCATCTTAGGACTCGAACGCCGAGCCTGATATTAAGGGATGCGTATCCCGGGGGCCAACTCAGTGAGCAATTGTCGTGCCCGCCGGTCCCGTCGCACCCGGGTAGGCTCCACCAGCGTCAGGTGGCCTACTTTACGGCCGGGGCGTGCTTCCTTCCCATAATCATGGAGGTGCACCCCCTCCCAGTCCAGAATCGTAGTTCGGGGTGGAACCTCGCCAATGAGATTGAGCATCGCGCTATAGCCCGTGGCGCGAGTGGAGCCCAGGGGCAGGTTCAGGATGGCCCGCAGGTGGTTCTCGAACTGGCTGGTCACGGCTCCCTCGATCGTCCAGTGGCCGGAGTTGTGCACCCGGGGAGCCATCTCGTTGGCAATCAGGCGCCCGTCGTGGACGAAGAACTCGATCGTCAGGATTCCCGTGTAGCGGAAGTGGGTCAGGACGCTTTCCAGGTACCTCGAGGCGAGGCGGTGCCAACGCGGAGTGCCGTACGGTGCGCGCGTGAGGCGCAGAATGCCCTTCGCATGGACGTTGCCGTTGAGCGGGTAGATGGCGATCTCGCCCCGCCGGCTACGCGCCCCGATGATGGACACCTCGCAGTCGAAGGGAATCCATTCTTCGTAGATGAGCCCCGACTCGGCCGAGCCCATGTCGTCCCAGGCCCTCTGCGCGTCGTCTCGCGTTTTGACCACGGCTTGTCCCTTGCCGTCGTAGCCGAGGCGTCGTGTTTTGATGACACCCGGGAGGCCGATTTCCTCAATGGCCCGCTCGAGTTGCGCGCGTGAAGCGACGGCCTGCCAACGTGTCGTTGGAATCTTCAGGCGCTCGAACAGACGTTTCTCGCTGACACGGTCCTGCGCGGCCGCAACGGCCCGAATGGGTGGCGCAATGTGCGCGCCCGATTTTTCAAGGGCGTGCAATGCCTCCAATGACACGTTCTCCCAATCGATCGTGGCTACCTCGCTGCCGCGGGCGAGGCGCGTGAGGAGCTTGCGGTCGGTGAAGGACCCCTGCAGAACGGGCGCGATGTGGCCGGCGGGAGCGTCTTGCGCCGGATCCAGGAATAGAAAATCCAGACCCAAAGGATAGCCCGCCAACGCGAGCATGCGGCCCAACTGGCCGGCGCCCAGTACAGCAACAGTCATAGATGGGACGGTGTGCGCGGATCGGGTTTGCTGAGGACGCTGGCGGTCTGCTGGTCGCGGAAGGCATCCAGAGAGGACGCGATCGCAGGGTGCTTGTTGGCAAGGATCGACGCGGCGCACAGCGCCGCATTGGCCGCGCCCGCCGCGCCGATGGCAAAAGTTGCAACCGGGATTCCCGCGGGCATCTGCACTATGGAGAGCAGCGAATCGAGGCCATTCAGCGCTTTCGACTGCACGGGCACACCCAGGACCGGCAGCGGGGTTTTTGCGGCCGTCATGCCGGGGAGGTGCGCCGCGCCGCCGGCGCCCGCAATAATGACTTCGAGGCCGCGAGAGCGGGCCGTGGAGGCATACTCGAACAGCAGGTCGGGTGTGCGATGAGCGGACACCACCCGTACTTCATGTGGGATGGACAGTTTATCCAACATTTCCGCGGCGGACTGCATCGTCTCCCAATCAGACGATGAGCCCATGATGATGCCGACGAGCGGTTTCATCTGGATATTCTACCCGGATAATCAATCCGCTTGTGAGCCGCTGTTGTCGCCATCGAAAAGTGAGCGCAATGCGCGAAAAAGCTCGCGGCTCGCGGTACCGGTCGCACCCGTGCGGGTCCGTTCCTCACGTGCGGCGTTCACTCGACGTGACCATTCGTCGCGGTCCACTCCGGGGCGCCAACGTTCGAGATCTTCCAGCGCGGGCGCGCCTTCGGTGATCAAACGTTCGCGCCAGAGCTCGACTCGTTTGAAGCGCTCCGCTTCGCGTGCATCGACCTTGCTCTTCGACGCAATGAAGGCGCGGATCGGCTCGAGATCGATGTCTCGCATGAGCTTGCCGATGTACTGCCTCTGGCGCGCGCCACCGCCGCGGGCGGTGATGTGGCGGGCATCCCGGATGGCGTCGACGAGCGTTTCCGGCAAGTTGAGGGCTTCGAGATCGCTATCGCGCATGCGGATCAGTTCCTCGCCGAGGTCCTGCGCAGCGTGAGCGGCGCGTTTTCGGGCGCTTTTGCTGGGTCCGTCGAAGTCGGATTCGTCGTCGCTGGGTTTTCTGGGTGGCTCCGAGGTCACTTTGGGATCTCCATAGGCTGGTACAATTCTGCCCTACTCCATCGCAACCCAAGCGGATGTAATGCAACAGGCGCCTGAATCCAAGGGAATACCGGAGCTACAGGATGTCGTCAGTTTCGTGCTGGAGGAAGCCAGCCGTCAGGGGGCGTCGCAATGTGAAGCCGACGCCAATGTGAGCCAGGGGCTGGGCGTGACGGTGCGCCTGGGCGAGGTCGACACGATCGAGTACCAGCGGGACCGGGGCCTGGGGGTCACTGTGTACTTCGGTAAGCGCAAGGGCTCGGCCAGCACGGCCGACCTGAGCCGTGATGCGGTCCGTCAGACCGTCGAGAAAGCCTGCGCCATTGCGCGCTACACCGCCGAGGATCCTTACGCGGGATTGATCGAGCCGGAGGCGCTGGCTCGCGACATCCCGGACCTCGACCTCGATCATCCCTGGACGCTCACGCCTGAGCAGGCGATCGATATCGCGCGGCGCTGCGAAGCGGCAGGCCTGGGGGTCGACAAGCGGATCACCAATTCGGAAGGCGGCTCGCTGAACAGCAATCGCCATGTGGGCGTGTATGGCAATTCGCTCGGCTTCCTGGCGGGCGTTTCCAGCACGAGCCATTCCGTGGCCTGCTCGCTCATCGCGCAACAGGGCGATGAGATGCAGCGCGACTATTGGTACACCACTGCTCGCGATCCTGCGGACCTGGAGGCCCCGGATGCCATCGGTCGCATGGCGGGGCAACGTGCGGTGGCACGGCTCGGCTCGCGCAAACTGTCCACACGCAAGGCGCCGGTCGCTTTCTCACCTGATATGGCGCGCGGTTTGATCAAACACTTCGCCGCAGCCATCCGTGGTGCCGCCCAATATCGCAAGGCCTCGTTCCTGCTGGATGCGGCAGGCAAACAGATCTTCCCCGAGTTCCTGCAGATCTACGAGCGCCCGCACATCCTCAAGGGTCTCGCGAGCAATCCGTTCGATGACGAGGGCGCGGCGACGAAGGATCGTGATCTCATTCGCGACGGCGTCCTCGACGGTTATGTACTCGGCAGTTATTCGGCGCGCCGACTCGGCCTGAAGACAACCGGAAACGCCGGTGGCGTTCACAACCTCATTGTCGCCACGCCGGGCAAGGCCCTCGACACACAGAGCTTCCTTACACGGATGAACAACGGGCTGCTCGTGACAGAGTTGATGGGGCAGGGTGTGAACGGCGTGACGGGCGACTATTCCCGTGGCGCGAGCGGCTTCTGGGTCGAGAATGGCGCCATCGCCTATCCGGTGCACGAGGTGACGATTGCCGGCAACCTCAAGCAGATGTATCTCGACATCGTCGGCGTCGGAAATGATGTCGACGTTCGCGGCACCATCAGGACCGGCTCGGTCCTCATCGGCGAGATGACGATCGCAGGCGACTGAGGGCCGGTCAGTCGCGTCGCGCCGCCAGCGTCAGTGCGGCGCGCGGCGCTTCCTGCACCAGGTCTCGCAATGTCAGGTTTCCGCAGGCTTTACGTCGTGCGTCCTCCATGGCGGCTACGACGCGGTCCACGGAAGGCACTGTTACATTACGCGGTGCCAGGTAGCCGTCACTTTGATCGCGGGTCACATCGAGTATCTCGGATACTTTGATCTGGCCGATATCGCGTGCCGGCACCAGCAGATCATCCTCCGTGGCGACGATGAGTTTCGCCTCCTCGAAGCTCGTGACGAGCCGGGCGATGGCGATTCCAGGGACACTCAACTCCGTGGCCAATCGCGTCACCGTCCAATGCGGCTCCCCACCCAGGTGGGCACGGCCCACGTAATACATCACTCGCAGCGCGAGCTGCTCGATCTCCGAGCACGACAACCGGAGCTCGCCGAGGCCGAGCCGCAGATAGATCGGGTTCTGGATGTAGAACGAGAGCTGCGCTCCGGCGAGCAGAATCAACCATCCGAAGTAGGTCCACAGCAACGCGCCGACGATGAAGGCGAACCCCGCATAGACGACCTGCAGCCGGCTGGAGTACATGACCAACTCCGTGAACACCTTTCCAACAGCCGCCCACAGGACGCCGGCCACGAGCGCGCCGATAAGTGCCGGGCGCCAGCGTACCCGCGTGTTGGGAACGAGCATGTACATTGCCGTGAAGAAAGCGGTGACCATGACGTAAGGTGCGATGGCAATGCCGAGATGACGCAGCGGGCGTAACCTGGCAACCTCCTGCATGGCCGAGGTGTCGAGTGCCGTATGCATCAGACCGAGGAACCCGACGAGCAGCAGGGGGCCGAGTATGAGGAGCGCCAGGTATTCTCCGATGCGCCGCATCAGACTCCGCGGGTGATCCACGCGCCACACGAAGTTGAAACTGTCCTCGACCTTCTTGATCGTACCGAGCAGGGTATAAGCCAGTACGGCCAATCCGACGGAGCCCGCCACGCCGGTGCTCACGCGCTGCGCGAACTGCACGACGTGCCTGGCGAGATCGTCGGACGCGGCGCCGCCCATGGGGCGGAAGAACTCGGCCACAATGGGCTGCAGGTCGTGGCGCTGGCCGAAGATTTTCAGGATCGCGAAGGCGAAGGCTACCAGCGGGATGACGGACAGCAGCGAGGTGTACACCAAGCCCATGGCCCGCAAGTTGATATCACCGCGCCACAGGTCGCGAATGACCGCGTAAGGGTAACGGAGAATGCGTAGAGCAAGCCCCAATGTGTCCGGCCGGCTGGATGCCGGTCCGAAGAAACACCAGTCCAGGAAGCCCCAGATGCGTGCCAACATGGGGGTAGAGTAACACCCATGGCCGTCCTTTCAGGATTCCCGCAGCGGATCGTTTGCCTGACCGAAGAGACCACCGAGACGCTCTACCTCCTGGGCGAGGACTGGCGCATCGTCGGAATCTCGGGCTTCACGGTCCGCCCGCCCCAGGCCCGCAAGGAAAAGCCCCGGGTGTCGGCCTTCACCAGCGCGAAGATCGACCGGATCGTGGCCTTGCGGCCGGATCTCGTCCTTGGCTTCTCGGATCTTCAGGCGGACATCGCGGCGGAGCTCGTGCGCGCCGGTATCGAAGTGCACGTATTCAATCACCGCAGTATCGAAGACATCCTGCGGATGATCCGTACGCTCGGTGGGATGATCGGCTGCGAGGCGAAAACGCTGGATCTGATACGGCAGCTCACCGCCAGCCTGGCACAGGTGCGTGAGCGTGCGGCGGCGTTACCGCGGCGGCCGAAGGTGTACTTCGAGGAGTGGGACGAGCCGCAGATCTCGGGTATCCGCTGGGTGTCGGAGCTCGTTGAGTTGGCTGGGGGCGAGGATTGTTTTCCGGAGCTCTCGACCCAGGCTTTGGGCAAGAATCGGATCATCGCGGATTCGCAGGAGGTCGCGCGGCGCGCGCCGGACATCATCCTCGGGTCGTGGTGCGGCAAGAAGTTCCAACCCACGGAGGTCGCAGCGCGGCCGGGTTGGAGTGAGGTGCCCGCGGTGCGTGACGGATTCGTCAGAGAGATCAAGTCGCCCATCATCCTGCAGCCGGGCCCGGCGGCGCTGACGGACGGTGTGCGCGCCGTTCAGGCGGT
>DAITMW010000029.1:0-3343 GCA_036834945.1 Steroidobacteraceae bacterium | reverse complement strand
TACAACCCGCGGCGCTCGCGGATGAGCTCGTAGGCTTCGATGATGAGTTGGGTGCGCTGCTTGGCGTGCTCGATCATGGATTCCGGCAGGCCGTTGGCTTTGAGCTTGTCGGGATGATGGCGGCTCAACTGCCGCCGGTAAGCCTTGACGATCTCGTCCTTGCTCGCGGTCGGAGTGGTCTCCAGCACCTTGTAGGCCTGGTCGAGTTGCTCGTTGGGATTGCTGCGCGCGTAGCTCTGCCCTGGTCCCTGGCGCGGGCCCTGGTGAAAGGCGCCGCTGCGGATGCGCAGTACTGCTTCGATCTGCGCGATCTCCAGCGGTGAGATGCCGAGCCGGTTGGCGACGCGATTCATGAGGTCGCGTACCGGGCCTTCCATGTTGTTGCCCGCGAGCGCCGCACGGATCTGGATTTCGAGGAACACCCGTAGCAGCTCCGGGCGACCCTGACACGCGAAGCGCAGTGCACCGAGCTCGGTGGCTGGATCGAAGCCCGGCTGCTTTCCCGCGGTGAAATACTCGATCGCGGCGCGGACCTGCATGGGATTCAGGCGCAGCTCGGACATGACGCCGCGCGCCGCGGAGATTTCGCGCTCTGAAATCCGGCCATCGGCTTTCGCCAGATAGCCCATGACCCGGAAGGTGGCGCGGAAGAAGCGCTCACCGATCTCGGTGAGGTTCTCGGCACCGTTCAGGCGTGGCTGTTCGTCCGGGTCGCCGCTGTGCTCATCGAACTGGTGACCGAGCACGACGCCTACAGCTGCGCCGATGGGGCCGAGCGTCATCAGGCCCAGGAGGCCGCCCACGACCTTGCCGGTCCATTTCACCGCCATTGTGACATCACCGTTCCATCTTCGACCGCAGTGGCGGTCCCCAGTGCTCGCTCAACCGTTGTTCCCGTGCTGCTGGTGCTACTTCCGATATAGTAGCAAGGGCCGGATCTGGCCCGGCTCAGCTTACAGATAGGTCTTCATGCAGCCGTCTACCGTCTTCCGTACCGCCCTGAGCGGACTCGAAAAAATCCATGAGGGCAAGGTACGGGATATCTATGCCGTGGACGCAGACGCGATGCTCATCGTGACGACGGACCGCCTGTCCGCCTTCGACGTGGTACTACCGGATCCCATCCCCGGCAAGGGCCGGGTGTTGCACCAGATCTCGGATTTCTGGTTCGGCCGGACGCAGCACATCGTCCCGAATCATCTGACCCAGCGGCCGCTGTCCAGTGTCATCCGGAATCCGGACGAGCTGGCGATGCTCGAGGGTCGTGCCGGTATCGTGCGCCGGCTGAAGGCGTTGCCCATCGAGGCCGTGGTGCGCGGTTACCTCATCGGCTCGGGTTGGAAGGACTATCAGCAGACCGGCGCGGTCTGCGGGATCGCACTGCCGCCAGGGTTACGGCAGGCGGAGCGGCTCGCGCAACCGTTGTTCACGCCCGCTTCGAAGGCGGCGCTCGGCGAGCACGATGAGAACATTCCGTTCGCCGAAGTCGAGCGGTTGGTTGGTGCGCCGTTGGCGGCGCTCGTGCGCGATACGGCCATCGCCATTTATAACTTCGCCGCGGAACACGCGTTGAGCGGCGGCATCATCATTGCGGATACGAAATTCGAGTTCGGTGTGGACGAGGCCGGGCAGCTCACCCTGATCGACGAGGTGCTGACACCCGACTCGTCGCGCTTCTGGCCCGCCGACACCTATCGGGTGGGGACGAGCCCGCCGAGCTTCGATAAGCAGTTTGTCAGGGATTATCTCGAGACGCTCGACTGGAACAAGAAGGCGCCGGGGCCCAATCTGCCGTCCAACATCGTCGCGCGGACGAGTGAGAAGTACCGCGAGGCGTTGCAGCGGCTCACCGGAGGCTGATCGTCATGCAAACTCCCTGGATCGCGCCCTCGATTCTCTCGGCGGATTTCGCGCGTCTCGGTGAAGAGGTCGACGCGGTTCTCCAGGCCGGAGCCGACATCGTTCATTTCGACGTGATGGACAACCATTACGTGCCGAACCTCACGATCGGTCCGTTGGTGTGTGAGGCGTTGCGCAAACACGGAGTACAGGCGCCGATCGACGTGCATCTCATGGTGAAGCCGGTGGATCGCATCATCCCGGACTTCGCCGCCGCCGGCGCCACGTTCATCTCGTTTCATCCGGAGGCGACGGAGCACATCGACCGGACGATCGGGCTCATCCGCGAGCACGATTGCAAGCCGGGGCTGGTGTTCAATCCGGCGACGCCGTTGGATTACCTCGACTACACGCTCGAGAAGCTCGACATGGTGCTCATCATGTCGGTGAACCCGGGCTTTGGCGGGCAGAAGTTCATCCCGTCGGCACTGCGCAAACTGGCCGACGCGCGCCGTCGGATCGATGCATCAGGCCGTGCCGTGCGCTTGGAGATCGATGGCGGAGTGAAGGTCGACAATATCAAGGCCATCGCGCAGGCGGGTGCGGATACCTTCGTGGCCGGATCGGCGATCTTCGGAAGCAAGGATTACGCGGAGACGATCCGCGAGATGCATCGCCAGATCCGGGCGGAAAAGACAGGCTGAGCCGGGGCGAGGGGCTGACGCGAGGCGCTGACGCGACGCGATGGGCTGACTTGACGGGCAATGTCCAGCGCGACGGGCCAGAGCCAACCCGACGGAGTCAGAGCTGACCCGACGGCGTCAGAGCTAACCCGACGGCGTCAGAGCTAAACCCGACGGGCCGAGCCAATCCGACGGCGTCAGAGCCAACCCGACGGCGTCAGCTGTTACTCGTCGTCATCCTCGTCGTCGTCATCATCATCGTCATCGTCCATGTCGAGCGGGCCCCTCACCTTCGAGGTGGCCGCCGCCGGCTTGGCGGGGACGATGACGGGGCGGGTCTTCATCTTCGGCCGGGCGTTGAAGACGACGATGGTTTTACCGGTCGCGCGCAGCAGTCCCTGCTCCTCGAGCACCTTCAGCACTCTGCCGGCCATTTCGCGTGAGCAACCCACCAGGCGCGACAACTCCTGACGGCTCACCTTGATCTGCATGCCTTCCGGATGAGTCATGGCATCCGGCTCGCCGCAGAGGTCCATGATCGCGTGGGCCACGCGGCCGGTCACATCCACGAAGGCGAGGTCGCCAAGCTTGCGGTTGGTGCGGTCGAGGCGGGTGGCCAGCTGGGTCGCGAGCTCGAAGATCAGGCCGGGGCTTTCGGCGGCAATCTGCCGGAAGCGCGGGTACGTCATTTCCGCCAGCTCGCACTGGTTGCGGGTGCGGACCCAGGCGCTGCGCGTCGGCTGTTCGTAGAAGAGGCCCATCTCGCCGAAGAACTGTCCGCGGTTGAGGTAGGCGAGCACCATCTCGTTGCCTTCCTCGTC
>DAITMW010000028.1:31460-42192 GCA_036834945.1 Steroidobacteraceae bacterium | reverse complement strand
GAGCCTTATCACATCCAGTACGTTTCGATCCGCCGGGCCGACGGCTCAGGCAGTCTGGATGCGTCAAATCCGCACCCCCACGGCAAGGTGCCTGTCTTGTTGGACGATGCGGCGGTCATTTTCGAGCAATCGGCGCTTGCGCTCTACTTGGCGGACAAGTACCCGCATGCGGATCTGGGCCCTCGAGTCGGAGATCCCGCGCGCGGTGGTTTCCTGACACTGTTGGCCTACTATTCCGGCGTCGTCGAGCCGGCATTCACGTCAAAATTCCTGCGCATGGCCGTTCCGCGCGGGTCGGCGGGCTGGGTCGATTCCGACGAGGCGATGGATTTCATCAATGGCCGCCTGGGCGGTCACCCCTACATCGCGGGTGAGAAGTTCACGGCCGCGGACGTGTTGTACGCGGGTGCGTTTGCGCTTTTCATGGATTCTCCTTTGCTCGAAGGGAAGAGGACGCAGCAACTCAAGGACTATGTTGCTCGGTGCGTATCGCGGCCGGCCTGCGCGCGGGCGGCCGGTAAGGATCAGCCTGCGGGTTCGGAACAGTAGGGCGGGCCAGTGCTGCGGCTTGCGCAGATTGGCCGGCGTAATCTCCGCATAGCATGCGGAGATTACGGTTGCGGGCTGCGAAGATAGGGCCGACGGGCTTACCGCACGCGCGATCACGACCCGAACCAGGTGGTCAAGGCGTCGGCGAGCGTGGGCTGACTCAGGTCTCCTACCCACGCCACGTAGCCGTCGGGCCGGATCAACACGGCGGTTGGAGCAGTGACCGCTCCAATCGCCGGGAGCTCCCACGTCCCAACGTATGTGGCGTCGACCAACTGAACCCGATCTGCCCAGGGAGTAATGTCGAAGCCTCCCGGTTTACCGAGGTTGAGTAGCACAGGTCGGCCAGTGTGGAGGAGTGTGAAAACCCGCAGCGATCCGTCGGTAGTCTCCAGGTCGAGATCCGGCATGCGCCGGCCGAGCTGCGGGTGACCCTCTCCGAGATCGTAATGAATGTCCAGGCCAGACATCCGCGCGGCAAACCGCTTACGTGGCTCGTCCATTTTCAGGAGTTCGGAAACGGCATCGCGCAAGGCATCGGTGCGGTCATCCGTACGCAGCAGCGCTACTTGCGCCAGCGAGTTGCGCAGCACGCGCGCAGCGACCGGGTGGCGCTCGGCGTGGTAGGTATCCAGCAGGCTCTCCGGCGAGACCCGCTTCACCACCTGAGCCAGCTTCCAACCCAGGTTCATCGCGTCCTGCATGCCCATGTTGAGGCCCTGTCCCCCTACTGGAGAATGCACGTGCGCGGCGTCGCCGGCTAGCAGGACCCGGCCGTTGCGGTAGGCCGCCGCCTGCCGCGCCATATCGGTAAATCTGGAGATAATCGTGGGACTGTGTACCCCGTAATCGGTGCCGCAAACTTTAATCAGCGCCGCGCTGAGATCACGCACCGTGGGTTCGCCGGCGGGTCCGGGATACTGTTCGGGCACCATGACCCGTATCGGCCCAACATCCTTGAAGACCACCTTGCCGTCGCGGATCTCGTACTCCCGCCTGCCGAAAGCGTGGATGCCAAAGGCGGTGCGGTGGATGCCCAATTCCGGCTTCTCGACCATCTCGACTTCGGCGACCAGGCTACTCGTCGTCGGATCCCATCCGGGAAACTCAATGCCGGCTGTCTTGCGGACCCGGCTGCGTCCGCCGTCGCATCCCACGAGATATTCCGCCCGCAACGAGTTGCCGTCGGATAACTCGACATCCACGCCGGTGTCGTTCTGTACGAAGCCTGTCACCTCACGTCCGCGGTAGATTGGGACGCCCAGCTCGCCGATCCAGCCGGCCAGGATGCGCTCAATGTTGTTCTGCCACAGCCCCAGCCCATAAGGGTGCCGCGTGGGGAAGTCACTGATGTCCAACTTGATCTGGGCGAACCCGTTGACCTGAGCTACCTGTCCCTCCGAGAGGAACCGGTCAGCGATGCCACGCTGATCGAGCATCTCGATCGTGCGTGACTGCAGACCGCCTGCGCGTGAGCCCGCGAGGTTCTGATCAGCACGCCGCTCGGCAATGGCAACATCGACACCCGCCAACGCCAACTCGCCCGCCAACATCAGTCCTGTCGGACCTCCTCCAGCGATCACTACTGCATGCCTGGTTCCAGCCAAGTGCGATTTATCCGACGACACACCCATTGTGCGACTCCCGTTTCCGTAGCTGCTGATCTGGGTTGGCGGTTCTACGGCACGTGGGGTGTCTTGCCGCAAGCCCCCCGGAGTGCTATACGGTTATAGTGGGATGGGGCAGGTGGCGCGGAAGCTGCGCCTATTTCGGCGCGATGGGCGCCTCGAGCTCCCAAGGCATCTAAGTGTCGCGGGCGCCCTGGATCATGGCTTCCATCGTGGAGAAGCCGCGAGGCGTGACGATCAGTTTTCGCGCAAAGGCCAGGGAGCGCCTCTCACAGGACCCACGCAGATCAGGGTCCCGGATGCTCTCGAAATCGGCGTTGTGCGCAAAACCAACAATGCGGCGGATGATCTCGGCTCCCGCATATCCCAGGGTATCCACGAGTAGGCGCTCGAGCCATTGTTGGCGTTCCAGGGCAAAAGATCCGGCATCCGCGGCTGTTGTAAAGAACAGGCTCGGGTAGCCATCCCCGGTGCGCCTGGCGCTCCAAAGAGCTGAGAACCGACTGACAAACTCGCCCCAGAAGTCGACGATCTGTGCCAGGATCCATTCCCCGTGCTCCTGGCGCTCGTTGGCGCGTGACTCGTGGCCTGGCTGGCTGAAGTAGGCCATCAGCAGGTTCGCAACAAACAAGCCCAGGTCAAAGCCGAGCGGGCCATAGATGGCGAACTCCGCATCGATCACCCGGGTGTCGGTTGCATTCACCATCACCGATCCGGTGTGCAGGTCGCCGTGCAACAGGGTTTCATGGAGTGTCAGGAAGCGATAACCCAGTTGGCCGACCGCGGCCTTCAAGCCGGAGTCGGCTCGCAGGGCGCTCACGACGTCATCGAGTTGTGGCGAGGTCCACCGGTTGCGCTCGTTCTCCACGTAAGGGTGGGTAAAGATGAGGTCGACCGTGATGCGGGTGAGTGCTTGATTGTGGGAAAAGGCCGCGAGCCGGTTATTGACCTGCTCGAACGGCTCGGCAAGCACCGATGTCGCAAAGGCTCTTCGGGCGACGTACTCCGCAACGCGGCGGGCGGCGTTTGGATACCGGTGTCCCGCGATGAGTCCGCGCCTGAGGATGATGTGCTCGCCCAGCAGCTCCATGGCGAACGCGAAGCGCTCGGGGTCGTAGTGCAGTAGCTGCGGGGCGAGCTCGCCGACGTGGGGCTCGCTGGCCCGGAGATAGAGTTGCTCGAAGTAGGCTCGCTCCAACGGCATGGGCCAGCTTTCGCCGGCGACCCGTACGTGTGGCAAGGATTGCTTGACGCACACTCCGCCAGTGGTGCCCTGTACGACATAGACGATGTTGAGGTTGCCGTCGCTGACCTCGGTGATCCGCCATTCCTCCGGCGCACCGCCCAGGCGTGTGCTCAATAGGGAGTGGGCCGAGAGCCATTGGCGCACGCCAGTCTCATCGAGCCGGGCATATCCTGGTGGGATGGTAACGGGCATGGTGCAGGCCTTCTTGAAAGAGGCTCACGATATCGTGGAGTCTAGCTGAAATCGCCTGCGGGCGGGTCAGCTGGAGCGCTGGCAAACGTGAATCGTCAGGCCGCGCCGGAGGGTCCTGGATATGCCGATGCCAATGTCTGAATGTCCTGCGTCGTGAGCTCTGTTGTAAGGGCCGCGGCGTTTTCCTTGGTGTGCTCTGGAGAGCCGGATTCAGGAATGGCGATGACTTTCCCACTGCGGATGACCCAGGCAAGGGCAACCGCGGCTGCCGAGCACCCATGCGCGGCGCCGATCTGTTTGAGCGTGTCGTCACCTACGACGAGGTGATTGTCGCCACCGAGCGGAGAATAAGCCATCACCGGCATGTTGTGCTGTGCGCACCATGGGAGAAGATCACGCTCGATGCGACGGTTGCGCAGGCTGTATGCGACCTGGTTGGTCGCGCAGCGATTGCCATCCGGAACACGGAACAGGTCTTCCATCTGGCCCGTGTCGAAGTTGGATACACCCCAGGCGCGTATTTTTCCCGCAGCGCGAAGTTTCTCGAATGCCGCTACGACGCCGGGAAATTCCTTGCTGGGCACTGGCGAATGCAGCAAGTAGAGATCGATGTGGTCGGTGTTGAGACGAGAGAGGCTCGCGGCGCAAGCACGGGCGATGCCATCTCCGGCGACCTCGTTGGCCTCCACCTTGGTGACCAGGAATATGCGGTCGCGCTGGCTGGCAATCGCGCGGCCAATGAACTGCTCTGAGCGGCCATTGCCGTAGTTGCCCGAGGTATCGATCAGCGACATACCAAGGGAAACGCCGGCGTGCAAAGCCTCTTCCTCAACGGCTTGCGGATGTCTTCCCTGTCCCAGGTGCCAGGCGCCTTGGCCCAGTGCCGGTACGGTCGCGCCGTCTGGGAGCTTTACGGTGCGTGCTGCGTGTTCAGAGCCCGCGCCGGCGGCCGCAAGGGCCTGTGCACTTCGTAGCACCGCGGGTACTGCACTTAGCGCGGGTAACGATAAGCCTAACGTCGCACAACGGGCGCTGAATTGACGGCGGCTGAGCAGATGCGAGTTCACGGTGCCATCTCCTTTACCCCTTCCGGTCGGAGGATTGTAATGGTTATTTCACCTTGCCGTAGGCTTGAAACACAGCACCGCTAGGTCTGCGCAAATCAATCCTATGAGCTTCAGCCCGGCCACTACCATGTGGCCCAACTCCCAACGATCACGAACCTGTGTGAAGTCCGGCGGCAGTGGGCCGGGGCTCCAATGCGCAAGCGCCCCATTGGCCGGTGAAACGATCGTGAGCCACGCTGCCAGGCCCAGCGCGAACAGGATCGCGCCCGCCAGTGCGAGTCGGAATGTATCCCGGTCGCTGCGCGTGACGTACGCCCATACCGCGGTCAGGCAGACGGCAGCGATATCCACCGGGCCGCCAAGCATCCCGAACAGTTGGTATTGCCCCTGAAAGACCGTGGCCTCCCGCCATAACTCGGGCTGAAACTTCACCAGGCGCGGGTACGCCTCGAGAACGTGTGCGAAGGAAGGTGCGAAGCTGATGGCGGTTATCAACAGCACCGTGACTCGCAGCAGTGTTTTCGCTTGAGTCATGAACCTGTCCCGACGATTTCCGATGCCGGAGTGGAGCTATAAACATTCCCGCGTGCTCCAAGCGACGATTGAGATCGGGAAATGGACGCGGATACCGTCTGATGCTTTGTAGGCACCGACACCGAGCGTGTCCCTTTCGCCGGCGATGTCAGCCTCCAGCATCCGGGTAAGGGCCGGCATGTCCTGTTCGTCAGCCAGTGTGCTGACCAATGCATCGAGGCGATAGCCGTCGATATGTTCCTCCGACAGGCCAACCTCGCGACCCATGGCCCTCAGTTGGTCCAGCGTCAGGGCGCTGACGTGCGAGCCATCCCGCAAAAGCTCCATGCGGTCGTAGGCGGCCTGCGTTTCTGGTGACGGTGTGGCGTCGATGACTACGACGCGGCCGCTCTTTCGACATACCCGTTTCATTTCCCGTAGTGTCGCCGCTGGGTTGGTCATATGGTGGAAACTATAGCGAGTCAGGACAATGTCGAAGCTGGCGTCCGCGAACGGTAGCTGCGTTGCATCTCCAACATGCCAGTCGAGGTTCGTCAGCTTCTGCGTCCGTTGGCGTTCGCGTGCCTGCTCGATCATAGCGGGCGTCAGGTCGATGCCAGTGACGCGTGCCGCCGCTTGCGCGGCGGCACAGGCGACGATACCGGGGCCGCAAGCGACATCCAGGACTGTCATGCCCGGCCCGATTCGCGCCGCGGCCAGGGTGCGTGCCATGCCGTCGGCCTCGCAGTGGACGGGCAACTCCGCGAAGGGCCTGGCCCAGCGGGTGAATTGTTCGACGATTCTTTGATTGTGAGGGGTAGGACCGCTCATGGTGGACTCCGGCGGAAGGGCGGAGTCAGAATAGACCGGGGCCACGACAGCGGCTAACGTTGGCCGGCCAAAAATCGACTTGGAACGGCCATGAGACGCCTGGACGAGCAGGAAACGACTGAGACGTTGCGCGGTTACCGGCTGGACCAGCCTCGCGGTCCCGGCTTTGCTTTCCGTGATCGGGCGCGTAACACCTTCTACGACTGGCACGCGCATCCCTATCACCAGTTGATCTACGCCGTCAGTGGTACGACCCAGATTGAGACCGGGCGGGCCCGTTATCTCCTTCCGGCCGGTCGCGCCGCATGGATTCCGGTGGCGACTCGTCATCGGACTCTGATTACCGACGTCGATGGCGCTTCTCTCTACTTCGCGCCCGAGACCGTGCCGGACTCGCAAAGGCGCGTTCGAATCCTGGTGGCCAGCCCGTTGATGCGCGAGATGATCCTGTACGCCATGCGTTGGCCGTTGGGAACCAGCGAGGTCGACCCGGTGGCGTCGAGTTTCTTCCACACACTCGGGCTGATGTGTTCCGAATGGCTCGAGAGTGAATTGCTAATGGCCTTGCCGAGTGCCAACCATCCGGCGATAGAGCGAGCGATGGACTATGTGGCGGCTGATCCGGGCCGCGCCACCCTGACTGGCGCACTCGCTGCCGCGGCGATGTCCGAACGGACTTTCCGGCGAGTCTTCGTGCGTGAGACAGGCATGACCTGGCAGGCGTGGCTGGGTCAGGCGCGTATCATGGAAGCCGCGAGCCAGTTGACGCTGGGACGGCGCATCACCGACGTAGCGGCTGAGGTTGGCTACGCATCCCTCAGTGCCTTCGCCAAAGCCTTCAAACAACTGACCGGGGAAAGCCCTGCCACCTTCAGGCAGCGCACGGAGCGACCAGAGTGAACTTCTCGAGCCTGCTGTGTTTGTTGGCACTTGCCACGGCGACTACGGATGGAGCAAAGCTCCCGCCGCCGACGATCTTCCCGGCCCCTGGGACCTACCTCAATACGACCTCTCTGTCGTTGCGGGACGAGGTGCCGGGTGCCGAGATCCACTATACCTGGGACGGCAGCGAGCCTACTGCGAGCTCACCGCTCTTCGACCCTCGCGAGGTGTTGTTCATCGGCGGCGTCTATGATGGCAACAAGGGCTTGCAGACCGGCTATACGGTGCGCGCCGTCGCCGTGAAGGCGGGGATGGCTGCCAGCGATCCGGCGACTTTCTCCTACCTCGTCAATCGGCGCGATCGCACCGCTTATGTGTCGGAGGAAGTCGCGCCCGGCGTGCGCATGATTCGCGACTCCGACAACGACAAGATGTTTCTGATACGCGGAACGAAACGTTACGCGTTGATCGACAGTGGCATGGGACGTGGGCCGTTGCGCGAGTACATCTCGCAGTTCACCGGCGGCCTGCCACTGGTAACGATCTGGACTCACAGTCACGGTGACCATATCGGGCAGGCCGATCAGTTCATCGCGGAATCCACCGAGTATGTTGGCGCGGCCGACCGTCAGGTTGTCGCGGACTTTCTCGAGCGGCATGGCGCCAGCCGTGAGCAGATCGCCGCGCACCTCAAACCTGTGACCGATGGCGCGAAGGTGGACCTCGGCGACCGGGCTTTGGAAATTGTTACGGTCCCTGGCCATACGCCCGGCTCGATTGTCATTCTCGATCCGGCTACCGGAAATCTGTTCACGGGCGACACGTTCGGCAACAATTCCTACCTGCCGCCTGATGTGATGTGGATGCAGTGGCTGACGCAGTCGCTCGACCAGTACTTTTCCGCGGTGCGCACGGCGCGTCTCATGTTGGGCGATCGCGTCAGGCTCATCATGACCGGGCACAATGACCGGCCGCTCGTTGGTACGGCTTATCTCGACAATCTCGAGACCGCTCTTCAACGCGCGATGGATGAGGGTACGGCGGCGCTCGTTCCCTCGTACCGACCGCGTGGGTTGCAGCAGATCGTGGTGGGTGATCGCTTCACAGATCCCAACTGGTTCGGGATCAATCTCAACGCGCAGACTTTTCTGCCCGCTCCGCCTGATCAGATTGCGAGCCTAACGCTCATTGACGTGAAGGGAGCGAGCCTGGCGAGCCGGTTTACCGCCACGGCACATGAATACCGTGCCACCGTAGCCGGCCGCGGGCCGATCACGATTTCGGCCAGGCCGGCGTCGTCGCGGGTGCAGTCGCTGACCATCAACGGTAAGGCGGTGCAGTCGGGCGAGCCCTACAAGGTCTCATTCGCGGGGCGTACGGAGTCGGTGCCGATCGTGGTTACGGCCCATGATGGTAAGACGACGGACACTTATCGGGTGACCTTGTCGCGGTGACGCCTGGCGGGGTCCTCTTCAGGTTTGCGCCAGGCGACCGTGCGGGGCAAAAAGATTTTGGCGTGCCGTGTCCAATCGGGACATGCTCCAGCATCTTCAGTTCCGAGAGCCCGCCGAAAACCGGCGGGACGCAACTCGAGAGGAAAGCATGTCCACGACCAAGACCAAGTTTCTGTTTCTTTATCGCTTCCCGGCCGGCGGTGCTCCGAAGCCTGCGTCTCCCGAGGAAATGCAGGCGCAGTACGCGGCGTGGTCCGCCTGGAGGACCAAGTTCGAGAAGGAGGTCATCCCCGGCGAGGGCCTCAAGCCGGGTGGCACTGTGATCAGGGCTGGCAACGTGACCGATGGTCCCTACATCGAGGCCAAGGAAGTCATGGGGAGCTACGCCTTCGTCGAGACGAGCTCGGTCGAGCGTGCGATCGAGATCGGCAAGGAATGCCCGATCAACATGATCCCCGGGGCCAGTGTTGAGATCCGGGAGCTGGGGTATTACTGAGATCGTGACTGATCGCCAACCTGCGCCCGCTCTGCCGGAACACTACTTCCGGCACGAGTTCGGGCGTCTGGTTCCGGCCCTGTCGCGCCGTTTCGGCATGCATCGCGTGGAGCTTTGCGAGGACGCTGTCCAGACGGCTCTGCTTCGCGCGGTGCAGTCGTGGTCTGAACGGGGGCTGCCTGACGACAAGAGCGCCTGGCTCTACCGGGTGGCTGTGAATGAGGTGCTTGGTGCGCTCCGTCGAGAGAGACGCACCGACACCTTCGTCGACGATGCCCACGAGCTGGTCGCCGACACCAGCACGGACGAGTTGGTTTTCCTGGAGCACGAGGTGAGGGATGACCAGCTACGGATGCTTTTCGTCTGCGCCGATCCGCGAATTCCACGTGAGTCTCAGATTGTCTTTGCGCTGAAGATTCTCTGCGGATTCGGTACCGAGGAGATCTCACGACGGCTCTTCAGCGGTCACGAAGCAATCTACAAGCGGTTGCAGCGGGCGCGTGCGACATTACGGGAGCGCATCGAGGCGCTCGAGCCGCCCGATATCGAGGAGCTTGCCGGCCGACTTCCCGCAGTGTTGGAGGTTCTCTATTTGCTCTTCACGGAAGGCTACAGCTCGGCCCAACCAGACAAGGTGATCCGCCACGAGCTCTGTGAGGAAGCGATCCGCCTGGCCCGGCTTCTCGACGAGCATCCCGTTGGGGCCGCTCCCGAGACCGCGGCGTTGCTCGCACTCATGTACCTGGATGCAGCGCGGTTCGATTCCCGTGAGGACGGTACCGGCGGCTTGTTACTTCTCGAGGAACAGGATCGTTCCTTGTGGGATCGCGATCTCGTCCATGTCGGCGTCTCTTACCTACAGCGCTCCGCGCGAGGAGAGGTCTTTACGCGGTATCACGCCGAGGCGGCAATCGCAGCCGAGCACTGTCTCGCGCCAACTTACAAAGAGACCCGGTGGGAGGAGATCGCGCGTCTCTATCAGATGCTGGAAGGGATTGCGCCGTCGCCCATCAACACGCTGAATCGAGCGATCGCCATCGCCGAGTGGCAAGGTCCCGCCGCCGGACTCGCTCTGCTCGAAGCGCTCAACCCTCCATCCTGGCTACTCGGCTATTACCTCTGGGATGCAACACTCGGAGAGCTTTACCGCCGCCACGGGGATCGGGAGCGCGCGACTGCGCACCTGACGCGTGCGCTTGGTGCGGCTCCGACTCACGCGGAGAGGGCGCTTTTACAGAGGCGCCTGGAGGCCTGCTGACAATCAGTAGAACGCGCCATCCACGACGTCCGCGATCCGGCCCGTCGCGACGCTAACCAACAGCAGGTCGGGCCCATAACGGACCCAGCGATAACCGGGGGGTGGCGGCCCGAGACCGAGAGCCGGGTAATTGTCGTAGAAATAGGAGCCCGAGAGAAAAACGGGAGGCAGGATCGCGCCACTGAGCCACCGGCGATAGGCAAAACCGGGTGGGTAGCGATACACCGGTCCGCGGATGCTCGGGCGCCAGCGACCCTGGCTCAGGAAATGATGAGGCGGGCGGTGCCCCCAACTGGGTGGCCTGGGTCTCGGAGGAGGAGGCGGTTGCGGGCGCCCTGGCCGGTGACCGGGGTTGGGTGGTGGCCGGTGGGATTCCTGCGGTCGCTCGGGTCTTGGGCCACGATCCGAGCCTCGATCGCCGGGGCGATTGTGCTCCTGGGCAGTTGCCATTCCGGTCGCCAGCAGTGAGACGGCGACCATCACCCTGAAGATTTTGCTCACATGCCCTCCTTAGAAGCCGGCCCGATGGCCTCCGACGGCGGCTGGGCCGTGCCGGCCACAGCCGTCCGACGGTGCGGTCCCATCTATAACACACTCCTTGGGCAATCGTCCCTGG
>DAITMW010000028.1:19670-31360 GCA_036834945.1 Steroidobacteraceae bacterium | reverse complement strand
GCTAGGCGTCCAGGATTGGCGAGAAACTCCCGTAGATCATGCGCCGGCCGTCGAAGGGCATGGTCGCGTGATCTGGCTTCATGCGCTCGTCCGCCATGATCTTCGGCCAGGCCGCACCGTGGTGCTCACGGGATGGCCACTCAATCCAGGAGTACACGACCTGCTCTTCGCCGTTGGCCTGCACCGCGCCCTTGAAATCGGTCACCGTTCCAGCCGGAAC
The DNA here is from genome assembly GCA_036834945.1 of Steroidobacteraceae bacterium. Taxonomy (GTDB): domain Bacteria; phylum Pseudomonadota; class Gammaproteobacteria; order Steroidobacterales; family Steroidobacteraceae; genus 13-2-20CM-66-19. Next base: position 31,140 of record DAITMW010000028.1, on the reverse strand, counting down.
ATCGTCGCCCCACGCCTCGACGATACGGATCGCGCCATATTCCCTGAACACCGCGGCGGCCTTCGCGGCCATCTCACGATAGGCGTTCTTGTTGGCTATCGGAACTGGGACTACGAAGCCGTCGGTATAGCCCATTTTTCCCTGTCCGACTTCCTCCACGATCGGGGTGAAGCCGCCGAAGATCATCCGCTGACCATCGAAGGGCATCGATGCAGCCATCTCCTTCATACGCGGATCATTTCTCATGCGTTGGTTCGCCGCGTCACGCGCGGTTTTCGAGGGGTATTCGATCCATGAGAAGACCACGGCCTCGTCCGCGTTTGCTCGTACCGCGCGCTTGAAGTCGGTGACTTTGCCGTCGGGTACGGCATCACCCCAGGTCTCGACTACGCGTGTTGCGCCGAGCTCCTTGAACAACGGCGCAGCACTGGCTGCATGCTCGATGAACGTGGCCTTGTTGGCCACAGGGACCGCGATTACAAATCCGTCGTGGTAGCTCATATATCACTCCCCTCGCGTGATGAGTCTGCATGTTGAGAGCGGGGCACGTCGGCGTAAGTTCCACTGGCACTGGCCAGCGAACGGAATTGCCGCCGGATCCAACATGGCGCCGTGGACTCCCCAGCTGGTTTCAAACATAGACTGGGCGTCCGGTCAGGCCGTAATCGCCCCAGCGAGGCCGACAGCCCGGCTGTTCCGCCGCCGTTTACGGCATGATCCGTTTGGGCAATCATTTCCTGCGTTCCTGCTCTTTAATCTCTCTCTGGAGGGCACCTTCATGACCCCTAGACCCGTATTCATATTCGATCTGGACGGTACCCTCGTCGACAGTGTTTACGAGCACGTCCTCGCGTGGCAGGAAGCGCTCAGCAGTGAGGGTATCGAGCTGGCGGTGTGGCGCATTCATCGCAAGATCGGGATGAGCGGCGGGCTCTTCACCAATCAACTGCTGCACGAGACCCGCGTCGAGATGACTCCGGAGCGCAGGGAGCGCCTTCAGCAGCGCCATGCGCAGGCCTATCAGAAGTTCCGGGGCCTGATTCGGCCCTTGCCGGGCGCGCGTGAGTTGCTGGAGGCATTGACACGGGGTTCGATCCCATGGGCCATCGCTACGAGCGGTCGGATGGAGACCGCTGCGCAGAACCTGGCGGCTTTGGGGGTGAATCCCCAGGTCAATGTCGTGGTGACGCGGGATGATGTGACGTACGCGAAGCCGGATCCTGATCTGTTCATCGCGGCCGCGGAGCGCTTGAATGCCCCGATCACGAGCGCCGTCGTCGTTGGCGACAGCATCTGGGACATGCTCGCCGCCCAGCGTTGTCATGCGCTACGGGTAGGACTCCTCTCCGGCGGCTATGGCATGGATGAGCTCGAACGTGCGGGTGCGTATCGGGTCTACGAGGACCCCGCCGATCTGCTGGAGCATCTCGATGAGGTTGGTGGCCGGCGGTGATGCCGGATGTGTCGCGCAAGCTTGATACACTTCGGGCAGACTATGTAGATCCACCGATAGGAACCAGTCGTATGACGGTAGACAAAGGGGACGCGCCAGCGGCGGTTCCCCAGCCCGTTCTTGCGCCGCTCACCCGGGCAGCGATTTTCCTCGTTGTCTGTATCAAGCCGGACCGCGAGAGCTATGCGACCGTGCGTTCCCTGTGCATGGATCTCTCTGGCATTTTCCGTGCTGTGGATTTCCGTCGCATAGAGGGCCAGCTCTCGTGTGTCGCGGCATTCGGGTCGGATGCCTGGGACAAGTTGTTCGGCAAACCCCGCCCGGCGGAACTCCATCCCTTCCGTGAGCTGCGCTCCGGAGATCGCCATGCCGTCTCGACTCCCGGCGACGTGTTGTTTCACGTTCGCGCCAAGGGGATGGACCTGTGTTTCGAGTTGGTTACCCAGATCATGGAGCGGATCGGCGGGGCGGTTTCCTCCGTGGAGGAGACCCATGGTTTCCGTTACTTCGATGATCGCGACCTGCTCGGATTCGTCGATGGGACCGAGAATCCAAGGGATGCAGAGGCTCTCGATGCCGCGATCGTCGGCGCGGAGGATCCCGCGTTCGCAGGCGGAAGCTATGTCATCACCCAGAAGTATCTGCACGACATGGCCGGCTGGAACGCTCTGTCGACCGAGCAGCAGGAGCGCATCATCGGGCGCAAGAAGCTTACCGACATCGAGCTCAGCGATGCGGTGAAACCGACTTCGGCGCACAGCGCACTGACGACGATTGTCGAGAATGGCGAGGAGCAGCAGATTCTGCGCGACAACATGCCCTTTGGCAGCCCCGGTCATGGAGAGTTCGGAACCTATTTCATCGGCTACTGCCACACTCCGCGCACCACCGAGCAGATGCTCGAGAACATGTTCATCGGACGGCCGCCTGGCAACTATGACCGGATACTGGATTTCAGCCGGGCCGTCACCGGAAACCTTTTCTTCGCTCCGTCGGCGACGTTCCTCGATAGTCTGACCGACGAGGCGCCGACAGCGGCTCCAACCGGCTCATCGCCGGCGGAGCCCGACCGTTCATCCGCTGCGCCGCCGCGCGATACCTCACTCCGAATTGGATCCCTCAAGGGAGTTTCGAATGAATAATCTGCATCGTGAACTGGCCCCCATTTCGGACGCGGCCTGGGCCCAGATCGAAGAAGAAACGACACGGACACTGAAGCGTTATCTCGCCGGTCGACGTGTTGCCGATGTTGTCTCGGCCGGCTCGCCCGCGGCGCCGGGAGTCGCCACGGGGCATTTGAAGTCGATTACCGCGCCGGGCGACGGAATCATCGCAAGGCAGCGTGAAGCAAAAGCCCTCGTGGAGTTACGGGTGCCGTTCGAATTGTCGCGGCAGGCGATCGACGACGTCGAGCGCGGCTCCGAGGATTCGGACTGGCAGCCGGCGAAGGACGCCGCCAAGACACTGGCGTTCGCGGAGGATCGGGCGATTTTCGACGGTTACAAGGCGGCGAATATCCAGGGCATCCGCGAGTCCACCAGCAATCCCATCCGCTCGCTGCCCGAAGATGTCCGGAACTATCCGGATGCCGTCGCGCAGGCGTTGACCCAGTTGCGCCTGGTCGGTGTCAACGGGCCGTATTCCGTGCTGCTGGGCGCCAATGAATACACACTGCTCGGCGAAACGCGCGATCACGGGTATCCGATTCTCGAGCATGTCAAAAGGCTCATCGACGGGCAGATCATCTGGGCGCCGGCGATCAGCGGCGCGTTTGTTCTGAGTGGGCGCGGCGGGGATTTCGAGATCTATCTCGGATCGGACGTGTCGATTGGTTATCTCAGCCATACGGATACGCACGTTCGGCTTTATCTCGAGGAAGCGTTCACGTTCCGCGTGTTGACGAGTGAGTCGTCGGTCGCGCTGGCGGCTTCGGCGCAGGGTGCCAAGTAAAGAGGGACTGTGAGCCGAGGCGGCATGCCTGCCCGGCTCGCAACACGGCAAGTCGAGAGGAGACGTTTCATGCGCGAATACGATCTCTATATCAACCCTCGCAAGCCGGCGATTGGGCTCTATGTGCGCAAAGGAGCCGGTCTCCCGGATCTCGCCGATCCGGGGGAGTGGGTGTTTGATGGCACGGCGGTTCAGGGTGAGCTGCCGCCCGAGCTGGTGAAGAACATCGAGAGCAACGGGCATGCCTTTCGGGACATGGCCTGAAAGGGCGCACACCGGGTTGTGCGGGACCCGGTCTTATAGCCAAATATAGCGAAGTATAGCCATATCTGGCTATACTGCACTATATTCCCCTATATGAGCCTGGACTGACGCATGGACCCGAATGCGAATCCGTTCAATCCCGGTGCCGGGACTCCTCCACCCGAACTCGTCGGGCGTGAGCCGATCCTGGTGCTGGCTGAGACCATTCTCGAGCGCATCAGGCGTGGTCGGGCGGAGCGCTCGCTGCTGTTGGTCGGGCTGCGGGGTGTCGGGAAGACAGTGTTGTTGCGGGAAATCCGGCGCCGCGCGTTGGTGAAATCCTACGCGGTGGAAATGATCGAGGCCCAAGAGGAGCAAACGATCACGCAACTTCTGGTCCCGTCGTTGCGACGCCTGCTGCTGGACCTGAACGCCGCTCACAAGACAGTCAACGCGGTCAGGCGCGGGCTGCGTGTATTGCGAAGTTTCCTGGGAACTATCAAGGTCAAATCGGGCGAAGTCGAGTTGACTCTGGGCGTCGATCCTGAGGAGGGCCGCGCGGATTCGGGCGATCTGGAATCAGACCTCAAAGACTTGCTCATTGCGGCTGGCGAGGCTGCAAAGGCCGCCGACCATCCCATCGCAATCCTGATCGACGAACTGCAATACCTGCCGAAAGCTGATCTGTCCGCCCTGATCCGGGGACTGCATGCGGTTTCGCAAGAGAGCTTGCCACTGGTGCTGTTCGGAGCCGGGTTACCACAGCTGTATTCCCAGGTGGGTGAGGCCAGGAGTTATGCCGAACGGTTATTTCGGTTTGCGGAGATTGATCGGCTCTCGCACGAGGAGTCCGATGAGGTGGTGCGGGGGCCGATGAAGCAGGCAGGCGCAGCGGTCTCCAAGGATGCGCTCGGCGAAATCTATCGACAGACCAAGGGGTACCCCTACTTTCTCCAGGAATGGGGATATCGGGCTTGGAATCTCGCACCACAAGAGGGTATCGACATCAACGTAGCCAGGGAGGCGACGCGCTTCGCCTTGAGGGAACTGGACCATCAATTCTTTCGAATTCGGTTCGATCGGGTTACGCCTGCAGAGCGTGAATATATGCGAGCGCTCGCGGAACTGGGCGAGGGAGTGCAGCGCTCAGCTGAAGTTGCGGAGTTGATTGGCAAGACGATGAGTCAGTTGGGGCCGGTGCGAGATAGTCTCATTCGCAAAGGCATGGTCTACAGCCCCGCTTACGGGGATATTGCCTTCACGGTGCCGCTATTCGATCAATTCATGAAGCGCACCATGCCGATGCCGGTGAAAGTAAAGCGAACGCGCCGGGTTTGATTTCAACGGCGTGCGGGTGGTCCGTGTCGAGTCAGCCGAAAGCCCGGAAAACCCGGGCCCCGAGCGCACCAACCTCCAGCTCTGTGCCGCTGGTCCTCGCGTCACTCTTCCTGCTCTTCGTGATCGCGGCGACAGTGAAGGGCTCTCTGCCAGGGGCTGTCATCACCGTTTATTGTGTCGTCAGTATCCTGACGTTTCTGGCGTACCGGTTGGACAAATCGGCGTCACGGAGAGGGCAGTGGAGGACGAAGGAAAGCTCGCTGCTGTTGTTGGGTCTTGCTGGAGGCTGGCCTGGTGCCGTCGTTGCTCAGAAGGTGTTGCGTCACAAGACTCGGAAGGTGAGTTTCCAGGTGGCATTCTGGGGATCGGTCGTCATGAACGCCGCGGCCGTCGGGTGGCTTCTCACGATGGATCGAAGGTCCTGGGGCACCTGTTGAACTAACCCAGCTGCGCCGGATCCGGCGCACAGGCCCGCCCGGGTACGCGAGCGCTTTTGAGCCTCTTGCCGATGCACACTGTATACAGTTATGCTGCGTCGCGCGGTTTACAGGGGGTAGAATGCGCGTTTCGAAGCGGAATCTCCGTCTTTCCTGCGTATGCAGCGCTGTTCTGGGGGTCGGACTCTCGGGGCTTTGCAACGCTCAGGCTCCGGTCGGGACGCCTTCCGGCGCGCCGCGCATTCCTGGACAAAATCCCAACGGTATACAGATTTACCTGCGCGCCGGTCTCAAGACTCACGGGCCGGGTCAGCACGATTACCCGCAATTCCTCGCCGACTGGAGCAAGTTTCTGACCCAGCACGGCGCCGTGGTCAGCGGCTCGTTGCATGCGCCATTGGCGCAGGAGCTGGAAGGCGTCTCGGTACTGGTGATCTACAAGGGAGATGCGGGTTATCTGAGCGACGCCGATCGAGCGGCGCTCGAGGCGTTCATCAAGAGAGGCGGTGGCATCGTCAGTATTCACGATGCCCTGTGCGGCCCGGATCCTACTTACTTCGCCACGCTCGTGGGCGGCGCCAAGAAGCACGGCGAAGTCAATTTCACGCTCGACGCGAACGTACCTTACACGGTCGTCGATCCGGCCAGTCCGTTGATGGAGGGCATTACGGGAGTCGCGTTGCGTGACGAGGCTTTCTTCAACATGACCTGGGCCTCGAATCCCAAGGCCCACGTGTTGGCCACCACCGTGATCGACGCAACGCCCAGTGCCGGGTCACACAAGGGCGAGGTGGTTCCGCAGATATGGACCTACGAGCACTCGCTCCCCGGCGGCCAGCCGGCGCGGGCGTTCGTCTGGATGCAGGGCCATAGCTACGCCAGTTTCTCCAGGCCCGAGATCCAGAACATGTTGCTTCGCGCGATCGCGTGGGCCGGCAAACATCCGGTGGACGAGCTCGTGGATTATCGGCCGCCTGCGGCGCCGCATCGGCAGTGACCCGCCGTTGCGATTGATGGACGAATAAAGGGGGATTCGCTCAATGGTCTCTATCAAGCCTTCAACGAGGATGCTCACTGGCGCCGCGCTTGTGGTAGCGCTAACGCTTCAGCACCGCTCGGCGTACGGCCAGGAAGCCGCAGGTGCCGCGCCCGCTGAAAATGGCGATGCACAGCAAGCGGACGTATCGACCGTCGTCGTGACCGGTACACGCATCACCTTGACCGGTTTCACGGCGCCAACTCCGACCACCATGGTCAATTCCGAGGAGCTGCAGAAGAGCGCGCAGCCGAATCTCTTCACCACGATCACTCAACTCCCATCGCTCCAGGGCTCGACCGGAACCACCACGGGGACGAACAGTACGTCGAGTGGTATGCAAGGACTGAGCTCGTTCTCGCTGCGCGGCCTCGGGACGATCCGCAGTCTGACGCTGCTCGATAATCAACGGGTGGTGGGCGCCAACGTGACGGGCGTGCCTGATATCAGTCAGTTTCCGCAGCTGCTGATCAAGCGTGTGGACGTGGTGACCGGCGGCGCGTCGGCGTCCTACGGTTCGGATGCAGTTGGCGGCGTCGTCAACTTCATCACCGACAAGCGGTTCGAAGGTTTCAAGGCCCAGGCCCAGGGTGGCATCTCCACCTATGGTGACGACGGGCAGTTCCTGCTCGGCGCGGCGGCCGGTCATTCCTTCTTCGATGACAAGCTGCACCTGGAGGGATCAGTCGAATATGACCATGAGAATGGCGTCCCCGCGGGCGGATTTGGCGAAAATGCGCCGAGCGGCCGCAACTGGTTCCATGCAACGACACTGGTCAACACCGGCAGTATCAGCAACGGTCTGCCTCAATACGTGTACGCCGATCACGGCCAGGCCTACCAGTACGCGAAATGGGGACTGATCACCGCCGGCCCTCTGCAAGGTACCGCGTTCAACGCGGCCGGGCAGCCGGTACCCTTCGTCTATGGTTCCAACGGCGTGCCGGCGAAGGACAAGACCGGCACCGTGAACGGGTGCTATGTCGGTTTCTGTGTAGGGGGTGACAACTCGGGTGCCGTCGGTATCGGCACCACGTTGCAGTCACCGGACGAGCGCATCGTGGGTTTCGGACGGATCGGCTATAGCATCAACGAGGACAACGAAGTCTACGCGACCGTCAACATTGCGCAGGTCAAGACGAGCAACCAGCCGAACCCGGGCTCGGCGAAATCCGGTCTCACGATCCAGTGTTCCAACCCCTACGTGCCGGCCTCGATCCAGGCGGGCTGCGCGGCCAATGGGATCACCAATTTCCAATACGGCCTCGACAACGCCTTCCTGCCCAACATCCTGGTCGAGCCCAAACGCAACCAGGAGCGTTTCGTCCTGGGCGCGGAGGGCAAGGTCAATGTGGCCGGTACGGATTGGCGCTACGACAGCTATTACGAGCACGGCCAGAACACTACCGACATCCATGTCTCCAACATGCCGCTGAACCCGCGGTATAACCAGGCCATTCAGGCGGCCCTGGTCAACGGCCAGATCGTGTGCGCCGATCCTACGGCTCGAGCCAACGGCTGCGTCCCGATCAATGTATTCGGGGATGCGACTCCGAGCACCGCGGCGCTCAACTACATCAATCCCGTCAACGGACCCTTCCAGCACACGCACCAGACAGAGGACGCGGCCAGCCTGGCCATCAATGGCGAGCCGTTCTCGACGTGGGCGGGCCCCGTGTCCGTCGCGTTCGGCGGCGAATACCGGCGCGAGTACTATCGGGTCATTGCCGATCCTTACGGCAACGGTGTCACCGCGGAGAGTCCCAATTCCGCCGCCTATCCGGCGGACCCGGTTGTCAGCACCGCGGGCGCCAACTGGTACGCCGGCAACTACCATGACGGCACCGGTCAGTATCACGTGACCGAGACATTCCTGGAGACCAACCTGCCGCTCGTCGATTCGGACGGATTCGGCAAGATCAACTTCAATCCCGCGGGCCGCTGGACCGACTACTCGACCTCGGGAGTCGTTTATACCTGGAAGCTCGGTGGGACCTGGGAGACGCCGTACAAACCGATTCGCCTGCGTGCGGTGTTGTCTCGCGACGTGCGCGCCCCGAACCTGTCGGAGCTGTACGCCGCCCCCGTTTCGATCACCGTCCCGAACTTCACCGATCCATTCCACAACACCCAGCTCACCATCATCCAGAACACGATCGGTAATACCGCCCTGAAGCCGGAAAAGGCGAACAACCTGGAGTTCGGCGTGTCCCTGGTGGACCCGGAGTGGCTGCCGGGATTCAGGGCCTCGATCGATTACTACCGGATCAAGGTGAACGGCATCATTTCGAGCCTGACGGCCCAGCAGGAGGTGAATTTCTGCTTCGCCGGCCAGACGCAGTATTGCGACAAGTTCGACCTGACCCCGGGCAGCGCCTTCGTGAATCTCCAGCAGTTCAACCTGGCGTCGGTCTATACCAAGGGTATCGATTTCGAGGGGAGCTATCGGCTGGGCCTCGAGAAGCTGCACCTGCCCGGGGCCGTGACGCTCCGTGCTCTGGCGACGCACGTGATCAGCTTCATCAGCAGCTCGGGCATCTCCGGCCAGATTCCGGTGCAGTGGGCGGGTGTGAACGCCGCCAACAATTACAACACTCCGAAGTGGAAGCTGTATGCCACGCAGAGCTGGGACTACCGCAACGTCGGCGTGGATGTGACCGAGCGCTGGTTCAGCGACGGTACCTTCGGTAACCAGTACGTGGTTTGCCAGAGCAACTGCCCGGTCTATAAACCCGAGCAGGCTGCGTTGGCGGTCAATAATCCTTCGATCAACTACAACACGATGGCGGGCGCCATCTATCTGGACCTGGGCGCGCGCTATTCCTTCACCGACGCGCTGACGGCCTTCGTCAAGATCGACAATGTGTTCAACCGCGACCCGACGCCTTCGCCGCAGACCAACACGGGCATCGACATCAACCCGACGCTCTACGATACGATCGGGCGCATGTATCGCGCCGGGATACGGTATAACTTCTGATCCGGGCGGACGTATTGAGCCGCGGTGCGGTACGACTTTGAGCGGCAATCGAAGGGAGAGGCCAAGGGGATGATGGACAACTGCGGGAACGCTGGAAAATCGAGGTTCGGGCTGGGATTGTTGCTGGTTTGCGTAGCCGTGCTGACAGCGGCCGCCGCGCCGGCCCCCGCCTCGACGTCTGCTTTCGAATCGGCGCCGGCCGATCCACGTGCCGTCACCGTCAAGGGCAAGGGCGACGGTCGGGCGGACGATACAGACGCCATCCAGCGCGCCCTTGACCAGGCCGCCGAACACGGCGGCGGCGGCCTGGTATTTCTGCCTTCCGGGCGCTATCGGATCAGCCGCACGATATTCGTTTGGCCTGCCGTTCGCCTCTTCGGCGTCGGTAAGACCCGCCCGGTTCTGTTTCTGGGGAACAACACCCCCGGCTTTCAGAAGGGCGTCGGGACCATGGTTGTCTTCACGGGCGCGAGGCGTGGCGACAATGCAAGGGGTGACGTCGGGCGCATCGAATTGCCGCGGGTGCCATTCCCGCCTCCCACCGTCGTACCTTTCGACCCAAAGATCTGGGACGCCAATCCGAGCACGTTCTATTCGGCGATGGGCAACATCGATGTCGAGATCGGCTCGGGCAATCCGGCCGCGACCGCCATCCGCTTCCGGATCGCCCAGCATGCTTTCCTGAGCAACATGGATTTCAAGTTGGGCTCGGCGTTCGCCGGCATCTACCAGGCTGGCAACGTGGTCCACAATCTGCACTTCCAGGGCGGTCGCTACGGCATCGTGACCGAAAAGCCGTCGCCGGCCTGGCAGTTCACGCTCGTTGATTCGACGTTCGACGGCCAGAAGAGCGCGGCGATCCGCGAGCACGAGGCTCAGTTGACGTTGGTCAATGTCAAGATGAGCAATGTGCCGGTCGGGATCGAGATCGATCGCGGCTATGGCGACTGGCTCTGGGGCAAGGATGTACGTTTCGAGCACGTTCACCAGGCCGGTATCGTGATTTCCAACGAGAACAACGTCTACACCCAGATTGGATTCGAAAACGCTCTAGCCAGCGACACGCCGGTTTTCGCGCGGTTCCGCGATAGTGGACACACCGTTGAGGGTAAGGGACGGACGTATCGTGTCGGCTCCTTCAGCTACGGACTGACCGTTCCGGGGCTGGGTCAACTTGGACACTTTGAGACGAGTGCTGACATCACGTCGGTCAACTCACTGCCGGCGCAGAGAGCCTTGGCGATACGGCCCCTACCGCCGGTGGCGGAGTGGGCCAATGCGCACGACCTGGGTGTCGTGGGGGACGGGAAGGCCGACGATACCGCGGCACTTCAGCGTGCGATCGACAGTCATCGCGTCGTCTATCTGCCGCTCGGTGTCTACAGGGTCACCGACACGATCCGGTTGCGGCCGGATTCCGTGCTCGTCGGGTTGCAGCCCAGTCTCACGCAGATCGCTCTGCCCGATGAGACACCGGCCTTCCAAGGCGTGGGCGAGCCGAAGGCGCTGGTCCGGTCGGCGGATGGAGGCGATGCGATCATTTCCGGCGTCGGGTTGGCCACCGGCGGCATCAATCCGCGCGCGACCGCGCTGTTGTGGAGTGCCGGTGAGAATTCCCTGGTCGATGACGTCAAGTTTGAGGGCGGCCACGGTACGGAGCTCGCGAACGGAACCCGATTCAACCCCTACAATGCGAATCACAGCGCGGATTCGGACCCCGCCCGGCGCTGGGACGGCCAGTATCCCAGTCTGTGGGTCACGCATGGCGGCGGTGGCACCTTCAACGGCATCTGGAGTCCGGACACCTACGCCAGTGCGGGTCTCTACATCTCCGACACCAACACGCCCGGCCACGTATACGAGATTTCGGTGGAGCACCATGTCCGCAACGAGATCGTCTTCAACCGGGTTTCGAACTGGGAGCTGCTCGCCCCGCAGACCGAGGAGGAATACGGCGAGAGCAGGAACGCCGTCTCGTTGGAAATCCGCGATTCTCACGACATCCTGATCGCGAACTATCATGGCTACCGTGT
>DAITMW010000028.1:0-19570 GCA_036834945.1 Steroidobacteraceae bacterium | reverse complement strand
GACCGGATCTTCCAACGCATTTACGGCTGGTCGCAGGACCAGGGACTGACGGTCGTGAGCAGCCATCCTCTCGACCCCGTCAATCTTGCAGTGGATCGTTCGGACAACCTCCTGGTGCTTTCCAACGCAAGTTTTCAGGGCTCGGTCTACAGTCTGAACCCCAAGGGGCCTGACGGGGCCATCACCAGAATCGAGGCCGAACCCGCGGGCACGCATCCCGATGCGGCGATCGCGATGCCGGCCGTGTGGTGGGTCAATGGCGAGTTCGAGGATCAGTACGATGCGGCCCACGATCACTTCACCACGCTGGCGGAGCTTTTCGCACGCGATGTCGCGGAAGCGCCGGCGCGCGAATACGCCTCACCCGACGGTAGCCTGGTGTTGCCCGCCTATCGGGTATTTCATCAGGGCCCGCCCGATAATCGCGGCTGGCGGTTCTCCCATTCTCTCGATACTTATGGGTTCACCATCGCAAAGCCCGGCACCCACCTCTACGTGAGTAACGCGTCGGAAGCCAAGACCTACGCCTACACACTCGGGCCGAGGGGTGTGCTTCAGGATCCCAAGGTCTTCGCGGCGCGCGGCGGCGAAAGCGTGGCGACGGATGGGTCAGGTCGCGTTTATCTCGCCAACGGGCAGATCTTCGTCTATGGGTCGAATGGCGATCAGCTGGGCGTCATCGACGTGCCGGATCGCCCCCTGCAGCTGTTGGTCGGCGGCCCGAACCGTCAGACTTTGTTCATTCTTACGCACCATGCACTGTATGCTGTGTCTCTCAGCGGTTAGTTGACAGCAGCGATGGGAGTCGGTGACGCGCGGGTGGTGCTGGCGGCGATAGCAGGCATCGCGCTCGCTATCTTTCTAATCGTGCGTGGGCGGCTGCATCCTTTTGTTGCGCTGCTGTGCGGCGCGTTCGTGATAGGCCCGCTCGGCGGCTTGTCTTGGGCAGTGACGGCCAAGGCGGTCGAGAAGGGCGCCGGCGATATTCTGGGCGGTATCGGACTGGTCGTGGCGCTCGGGATGGCCCTGGGGACCATGCTCCAACTGTCCGGCGGGGCGGCCGGGCTGGCCAGGGTGATGATCGGCAGAGCCGACTCGCCCAGGGCGCCCTGGATGAGCCTGTTGGTCGCACTGGTCGTTGGCCTGCCGTTGTTCTTCGAGACAGGCCTCGTGCTCCTGTTACCCATCATTGCGAGCGCGGCAGCGCCCGGGTTGGTTGCCCAGGGAGGTGACCCCCAGCGCCGGGATGACGTCAAATTCGGACTCATGTTGGCCGCCTTGAGCGGTCTCTCGGTCGTCCACGCCCTGGTCCCGCCACATCCGGGACCGCTGATCGCCATCGGAGCACTCGGTGCGAACCTGGGACGCACCATCGCTTACGGCTTGCTCGTCGCTGTTCCGACGTCGATTCTGGCGGGTCCGGTGTTCGCGAAGTTCGCGGCTCGTAACGTGGTGCTGGCTGCAAACACGCCAACGTCCACAGTTTTCGAGAAACAAAGCGTGACTGTATGGCGGGCGCTTCTGGTCGTCGTGTTGCCGGTGGCGCTGATTCTGGCCGGACAGGTCGAAGCCCTGCTGCCCTCGGACATGAAGCCTCGCGTGGCATGGTTGTCCATCGCGAGTAACCCGGTGCTCGCTCTCCTACTCGCCTGCCTTGCGGCATTCCCCCTGCTGTTTGGCCGGCGGATGGGAGAGCGCGCAATACAGGAGGCGATCTGGACCGAGACGATGAAGCCGGTGGGTGCCATCCTGCTGGCGATTGGCGCCGGGGGCGCGTTGAAGCAGGTGTTGGTCAGCACCGGGTTTTCAGAGTTGCTGGGACGATTGGCGACCTCGGGCTCGCTGTCGCCCATTCTGCTCGGGTGGTCGATTGCGGTCGCGATCCGCCTCTCCACCGGTTCCGCGACCGTCGCGACAATAACCGCGTCTGGCGTCATGCCCGTTGCGGCCATCGCCGCGGCGGGTGTCTCACCCGAATGGACGGTACTGGCGATCGGGGCCGGATCGTTGTTCTTCTCACATGTCAACGATCCCGGTTTCTGGCTCGTGAAAAGTTATGTGGGCATCGACACGCCGACCATGTTCCGCACCTGGTCGGTGATGGAGACGATCATCTCCGTCGTCGGACTCGCGTTCGTGTTCGTGCTGAGTCACTTGCTGTAGAGCGGGCCATGTTATCGGGCGCGATCCTTCAGCCACGCGATGATCTGCTGGCACGCGGCTTCGACCGGGCGACGCGAGTCGACCGTGATCGCGAGCTCATCGGAACCGGGTCGCTCCAATGTCTGGAGTTGACTGGTCAGCAGGCTTGGCGGCATGTAGTGGTCAGTTCGGGACGTCATTCGGCGCAACAGCTCTTCGGGGTCGGCATCCGCCAGCACGAACGCCACCGGTGGCGGGATGATCTCCCGCAGGCGGTTGCGGTAAGTCCTTTTCAAGGCCGAGCAAGTGGCGATAGCGATTCCGTGATCGCGGACTTCGGCGGCGATCGCGCGACCCAGGCGATCCAACCAGGGCCAACGGTCAGCGTCGGTCAGAGGAACTCCCGACCGCATCTTTTCGATCGCCTCCGGGGCGTGAAAATCATCGGCTTCGAGGAATGGGGAGTCGGTCGCGCCAGCCAGAGCGGATCCCAGGGTGGACTTCCCACTACCGGCGACACCCATCACGATAATGGCCAGTGGGCCAACGGAGCGTAAGTCATCGTGCACGTCTATGCGCCTCTAAAACGGTTTGTGTTGGCGCGGGCAACGCTTGGCGGCGTGCTCGCGGTGTGGGGGGCAGCGGGTGCGGTGGCAGCGCCCCAGGTCAGCGTCAGTGACTATGGTGTCACCGCGGACGGCAGGGCGGTACACGTCTACACACTGTCCAATGATCATTCGGTCAGTGCGAAGATCCTCGACTATGGAGGCATCATTGCCGAGCTCAACGCGCCGGATCGGCGCGGCCAGCTGAAGAACGTCGTGTTGGGCCTGGGCGATCTGAAGGCTTACGAGGCGAACGGTGGACTCAACAGTCTCATAGGCCGCTACGCCAATCGCATCAAGGGTGGGTTCACCATCGAGGGGCGTCATTATGATCTGCCGGCGAACCCCAAGGGCGTCACGCTTCACTCCGGCCGGCCTTCCTACGGCGCAATGGTGTGGGCCGCGCAAACCGTGCGGGAGGCCAACCGGGCGGGAGTTACGCTGTCGCGCGTGAGTCCCGCCGGGGAGCAGGGATTTCCGGGTGAGATGCACATCCAAGTGACCTACACCCTCAACGAGGCGAATGAGCTGCGGCTCGACTATGCAGCCACCACCGACAAGCCGACGGTAGTGACCTTGACCAACCATGTGTACTTCAACCTTGCCGGCAACGGTTCCGGTGATGTCTACGGCCAGCAGTTGCAGGTGATGGCGGACCAATACACTCCCACTGACGCGGACCAGGTCCCCACCGGCGAGCTCGCGCCCGTGGCAGGCACCGCGCTCGATTTTCGGCAACTCACACCTATCGGCGCACACGTCCGCTCCAGCGAACGGCAGATGCTCTATGCGAAAGGCTACGATCACAACTTCGTACTTCGCAAGCCGGCGGGTGATCCGTTGCCTTTGGCCGTACGTATGTATGATCCTGCGAGCGGTCGATTGCTCGAGCTGCGTACGACCGAGCCTGGCGTTCAGGTGTACTCGGCAAACCACATGAATGGCTCCGTTATCAGTGCTACGGGGGCCACGATGCGGCAAGGGGACGGCCTGGCTCTCGAGACCGAGCATTTTCCCAACAGTCCCAACGAGCCGCGTTTTCCGGCGACCCTGTTGCGTCCAGGTGAAACACTCCGCTCCAGCACGGTCTTTCACATGACGACGGATGTCGCGGCGCAGTTGCGCCATTGAGGTTTTCAGGCGGCGTACAGGCCTGCCGCGCCATCGACTCGTAGGACCTGTCCACTGATGAAGCGCGCCTGGTCGCCGACCAGAAATGCCACCGCATCGGCGATTTCCGCTGCCGTGGCGTAGCGCTTCAGAGATGTGCCTTCCTGCATCATGGACGAGTCGTGTTGGCGCGTGGCCAGGAATCGTGCGGTCTTTGCCGGGCCGGGGCTGACGCAATTGACGCGTACGCCGGCTTCGCGGACTTCGGCTGCAAGACAGCGGGTGTAATGGACGACGCCTGCCTTGGCGCAGGCATAGGCCACTTCGGAGGAACTGCCGTAGTGCGCGGCGACGGAGGCGATGTTGATGATCACTCCGCTTTGACGTTCGGCCATACCAGGGGCGACCGCGCGACACATCAGCATGGTACCGAGAAGGTTGCGATCGATTACGGCGCGCGCATCGTCGAGTTGGAACGCCATGGCTCCATTGGGGTTGGGCTTGGTGCCGCGCGCTCCAATGTCACCACCCGCGCAATTGACGAGAATCGAGATCGGGCCGAGCGTCGATTGGACCGTCTCGACCATGCGCTTGATCGCCAGCTCGTCCGTGATGTCACCTGTTACAGCGATACCCTTGCCGGCCGCGCCGAGCAGGCGCTGCGCTGCCTCAGTGAGGGTCGCCGCTTCTCCGTACTGCGCGGGTGCCGTGTCCGAGATGTCATGTATGGCAACGGTGGCGCCGAGATGGGCCAGCTGCTCGGCAATGGCTCGTCCCAGTCCTCGACCCGAGCCGGTTACCAACGCTACACGCCCGCCCAGGGATGGCTCGCCGGGGGCGGTGGCGTCGGGTTCACTTCCGACTTGCGGCACGATCGCGGCTCTTGTTCGAAGGAGGCTCTTCGGCCGGCGCCTTGCCGACCCCGAAGCTCGAGAAGCGCTCCGGCTCGTTGTACGCCGTGCGCATGTGGATGATGATCGCGGCCTCCGGCTCTACGCTCGAGTTACCGAGGGCCACATCGAGCAAGGCGCGATGATGTTGCAGGGTCCAGCGCTTCAGATCGGCGCTGACATATTCGAGCGCCTTGTGAGCGAACAAGGACGTGACGAGGGAGTCGAGCGCCTTGGTCAGGTAAGGGTTCCCGGCCGCTTCCCACAACGTGCGGTGAAACTCCAGGTCCAATGCCGCGGCATCCATTTCAGTGCGCTCCGTCCATGCTTCCATGCGTGCCATGATATCGGTGAGTCGCGCGGCGTCCTTCTTGCTGATCTTGAGCCGGCAGAGCTTGAGTGCCTCGGCCTCGAGTACGACGCGCAAGCTGTTGATACGTTGCACGTCCTCTTCACTCAGGCGCGTCACGAACATTCCGCGCCGCTCGTGGTTCATGACCAGGCCATGTTCCTGCAACTGCATCAGGGCTTCGCGCACGGGGATGCGGCTGATGCCGAATTCGCGGGCGATCTTGCTCTCGTTCAGGCGATCGCCGGGCCGATAACGGCCGGAGACAATGGCGTCACGCAGTCCGTGGAAAATATGCGATTTGAGGGTCGAGGGGGTGGTGCGCTGCTCGGACGCCGCGCCAGGAGCGGTGGGATTGGAACGCATGGGCGTGTCCTGACTTAGCTTAAATTTCGCACATTCTATGGGGCGGCCAACCGCCACACTATGACGGGAGCGCCACTCTACCCCGCCTTTGACATCGTATGAGATGAATATAGTATACACTTTTGAAGGGCTCAAGTAGAAGGCGATTTCCGTGTGACGGCAACCTCGGCGCGCTACCGTGTCACTGCCTTCGCGATCAGCCTCGCTGCGCTGGCTTATGTGCAGCGCGTGGCAATCTCGCAAGCCGCCGAGGGCATTCAAGCTGATCTGCACCTGGGAAAGGCCGAGCTCGGCCTGATTTTTGGGGCCTTCGGACTCTCGTACGCGCTGTTCGAAGTGCCGAACGGGTTACTCGGGGACCGATTCGGGGTGCGCGCCACGTTGACCCGCATCGTCGTCGCCTGGTCCGCGTTCACCGCGCTGACCGGTGCGGCATGGAGCTTCGCCTCGCTCTGGATCGCACGCTTCCTGTTCGGGGCCGGCGAGGCGGGATGCTTTCCCAACCTGACACGGATGCTCAGTGCCTGGCTCCCCTTGCAAGCGCGTCTGCGGGCGCAGGCCCTGATGTGGGCGTGTACGCGCTGGGCCGGGGCAGTCACTCCCCTGTTGGTCCTGGCACTCGTTCAATGGCGCGGCTGGCGCTGGGCCTTTGTCATATTGGCCGGACTCGGTTTCGTCTGGGCGTTCGTGTTCTTCCGCTGGTTCCGCGATGATCCGGCACAGCATCCGGCCGTCAACGCGGAAGAGCTCGCCCTGCTGAAGGACGCTCGCGCGATGACGACACAGGAAGGCGAAAGCCGCTGGTATCGCTCATTGCTCGCGATGCCGGTGCTGGTTCTGCTCTTCCAGTACTTTTGTTTCTCGTTCGTCTGGTACTTCTACGTGACCTGGTTGCCTTCGTACCTGCGGGAGGCGCGGCACGTCACAGCGGTGCAGGCGGCTGGATTCGCGACGCTGCCGCTCTTGTTCGGCGGTTTCGGCTCACTCGTGGCGGGATTCGTCGCCGCGCGCGTATCTGCACGGAAGATCGCATTCTTCGGATTTCTTTGCTCGGCCGCGTTGCTGTTCGCCGTCACGCGGATCGACAGCACCCCTGTGGCGATGCTCGCCATGGGGCTCGCGAGCTTCTGCAGTGACCTGACCATGCCTATTTCGTGGAATGCTTGTGTCGAGATCGGCCGGCGCTACACGGCTACCATTTCAGGTGCCATGAACATGTTTGGTAACTTCGCCGGCTTCGTTGCGCCGGTGGGTGGCGGCCTCATTCTCGCGCGCTCTGCTGGCGACTGGAATGTGCTCATCTATCTCATGGTGGCAGCTTCACTGGTCGCCGCTGCCTGTTGGATGTTTCTCGAGCCGAAGGGGAGGGTGCATGAAAATTGATCTGACCGGGCGCACGGCGCTCATTACTGGGGGTAACCGCGGTCTCGGGGAAGCGGTAGCACTGGCACTGGCCGCATCGGGCGCGTCCGTTGCGCTGGTGGCGCGCGATGCCGCCCTCTTACAGAAGGTCAAGGCGGCGATTGTCGGGTCGGGTGGGAAGGCGGAGTTTTTCGTCGCGGACGTGACGAGTGAGCAGGATGTGGCCGCGGCCGCGCAAGCTGTCAAGGAGAAGCTCGGGCCGGTTGACATACTCGTCAACAACGCGGGTACGAACATACGCAAGAATGTAGTGGATTTCACGCTTGCAGAGTTCCGTAGCGTGATCGATTCGAGCTTGATCAGTACATTCCTGCTGTCGCGTGCGTGCGTGCCGCATATGCGGGGGCGCGGTTATGGTCGGATTCTCAACATGGCTTCGATCATGAGCCATGTCTCGCTTCCGATGCGCACCGCCTATTCGTCAGCGAAGTCAGCTCTGTTGGGTTTCACGCGTGCGCTGGCGCAGGAAGTCGCCACCGAGGGCATTACCGTCAACGCCATCTGCCCCGGGCCTTTTGCGACGGAAATGAATGCGGCGATCATCAACAACCCGGAGGCCAACCGGCAGTTCCTCGCCAGCCTGCCGATCGGAAGGTGGGGCAAGGTGGAGGAGATCGGGGCGCTTGCGTGCTACCTGTGCTCGGAAGCCGCGGGGTTCATTACCGGCACCGACATTCTGATCGATGGTGGTTGGACGGCGAAGTAGGGCCATGGCGCTGCAGAAACTTCCCGGCGCCACGGCGCGAGCAGTGCTTGGAGCCTTGTTCCTGATTTGCCTGCCGCCGGTCCTGTTGGCACAGGCAACCTCGCCAGGTACCTCCCCCGCCGCCCGATCCGGCGAGGCAGTGCGCGAGTTCCTGGGGTTGGGGCCGGCGCCGGATGCCGCTGCTGCCAAGCTGGGCGCGCCCGTGTATGCCGCCAATTGCGCGTTCTGCCACGGACCGTTGGCGCGTGGCGCGGAGGGACCGAGTCTCATCTACTCCGAGCTGGTGCTCAGAGATGTGCACGGCTCGGTGATCGGTGAGTTTCTCAAGGGTGGACGGCCTGAGAAAGGCATGCCCGCCTTCGCGACACTGAGCGAAGAGCAGCGCAAGGACGTGGCGGAGTTCCTACATCAGCAGATCGAGGACGTCGCCAATCGGGGGACCTACCAGGTCAAGAACATTGTGCTGGGCGATCCGCGACAGGGCGAAAAGTATGTCGCGGCGCATTGTTTGAGTTGTCATTCGGTGAGCGGCGATCTGAAGGGATTGGCCGGGAAATGGCGTCCGGTCGATCTGCAGCGTTATTGGATCATGCCGCCGCGTACGGGGAGCGGCCGTGCGATCACGGCTACTGTGCGGGGTCCCCGGGGCGCCTGGCAGGGGCGCGTGCTGCAGATCGATGATTTTCGGATCGTGCTCGTCCAGGATGCAGGCCAGCCCGCCCCCGCTGGGGATTCCCTCGCTAGCCGCTCGGTCAGAGGACCCATGGGCCAGCCCGTTGTCATAGCCCGCGATACCGGTGTCGCGGTCGAGCTTCATGATCCCCTGGCGGCGCATGTTGCGATGATCGGCAAGCTGGCCGACTCCGACATGATCAATGTCACCGCGTATCTGGAGACGCTCAAGTGAAGCGCCATCGTATCAGTGCCGTCGGATTGGGCGCCTGGCTGGGCTCGTGCGCGTTGCTCTCGTGCGCCCATGCCAATGAGTTGGACATGTCGATCGTGGGTGAGCCGCCAACGACTGCCTGGCCGACCTTCAACGGGGACTACTCAGGTGAGCGCTACAGCTCCCTGCGGCAGATCAACGACTCCAACGTGGGGTCCCTGCAGCTGCAGTGGACCTACCGCATCACCGAAGTCG
Source organism: Steroidobacteraceae bacterium (assembly GCA_036834945.1). Taxonomy (GTDB): domain Bacteria; phylum Pseudomonadota; class Gammaproteobacteria; order Steroidobacterales; family Steroidobacteraceae; genus 13-2-20CM-66-19. The sequence goes on along the minus strand of DAITMW010000028.1, from coordinate 10,839 downwards.
GTGCGCAGCGCGGTGCGCCAGTGCCGGTGATCAAGGCAACGCCCCTGTTGGTGAACGGCACGCTCTATTTCACGATTCCCAACAACGTGTACGCGGTGGATGCGCGTACGGGCGTGAAGCTCTGGAGTTATTCATGGGCTGACCAGGGCGGACACCTGGTCGGCAATCGCGGCCTCGGCATGTACAAGAACTGGTTGTACTTTCTTGGGCCGGACGACTGGGTGATCTGCGTGGATTCCAACACCGGCAAGGAGCGGTGGCGTAAGCAGATTGCCGATGCGCGGCTCCAATATTTCACCACGACGGCGCCGCTCGTCATCAAGAATCATGTATTGGTGGGCGTTGGCGGCGATGCGATGGACATCCGTGGCTTTCTGCTGGCGCTCGACCCCGATAGCGGCGAGGTGCAGTGGAAGTGGTGGACGACGCCGGGCAAGGGCGAACCCGGTATTGAGACATGGCCGACCGCGGAGGCCGCACTCCATGGTGGTGGTGGCACCTGGCAACCGGGGACGTACGATCCGGACCTGAATCTGATCTATTGGGGCACGGGCAACACGAATCCCGTGTTTGCCGGGCAGGGGCGCAAGGGCGCGAATCTGTACACCACCAGCATCGTGGCGCTCAATCCCGATACCGGCAAGCTCATCTGGCACTTCCAGGTCTCTCCGCACGACACGCATGATTGGGACAATATCGAGATGCCTGTGCTCATCGATGCCACTATCGATGGCAAGCCGCGCAAGCTTCTGGCGCAGGCGGCGCGCAATGGCTGGTTCGTGGTGCTGGATCGGACCAACGGCAAGGCGGTCGTGAGCACGCCGTACGTGAAACTCAATTGGGCCAAGGGCGTGGACGAGCGGGGGCAGCCGATTCCGGATCCTGCCAAGGAGCCCAAGGTCTCGGGGAGCATGACCATCACCAGTGCCACCAACTGGATGTCGCCGAGCTACAGTCGCGATACCGGCCTGTTCTATGTCAACGCCGTGGAGGGCTTCGCCATTTACTATCTCCTCGACACCGACCCGAAGCCGTCGGGTTATGGGGGCACCCTGTCGGGTCTGGGCACGAGCACGCGATTTCTGAAAGCGCTCGATGTCACGACCGGCAAGGTTCGTTGGCAGCATGAGTATCCGAGTCTCAACGGCGCTCCGCCCACCGTTGGCCCGGGGCTGTTGAGCACAGCCGGAAATCTCGTGTTCACCGGTGACGACCAGGGTAACCTGATTGCCTTCAGTGCCGATCAGGGCACGATTCTCTGGCACTTCCGTGCTGGTGCCGCCCAATCCAACGGTCCCATCACCTACATGCAGGATGGCCGGCAATGGATGGTGCTGGCGGCCGGCGATACGCTGTATGCCTACACGCTCGCACCGGCGGCGCTCGAGCGGACGGAGCAATGATATTGCGTGACTTCAAGTGCTCGAGCCTGGTGGCCGGCGTGCTCCTGTTGGCTTTGGCCGCCGTTCAGAGTAGCCACGCACAGGGACGGCCGGATACGCCGACCAACCCGTTCGCCGCCGACTCTGCCGCTGCCGAGGCGGCGGGCAAGCATGTGTTCGATGCAACCTGCATTGTTTGCCATGGTTCGGGTGGCGCCGGCACCGAGCGGGCACCGGCGCTCGACGCGGGGCGATTCGTGCATGGCGGCGAAGACTTCGAGATCTTTCAAACCATCCAGAGGGGTGTGCCGGGAACGCAGATGCCGTCGTTCTCATCGCTCAGCGCAGAGCAACTCTGGCAGCTCGTGTCGTACGTGCGAAGCCTGTCGCGCATCGCATCGACGACTGCCGGGGCGCCGGTCATGGGTGATGCCAGTCGGGGCGAGCAGTTGTTCTTCGGCGCGGGACAGTGCTCTTCCTGTCACGAGATCAATGGTCGAGGGCTGCCGATCGCCGACGATCTGTCTGCGATCGGCAAGCAGCCCCCCGCCGCCATCGCGGCAGGGATCGAGCATCAGCTGACCCCTCGCAGGGTCCCGTTCGGTCTGACCAATCAGCGCTATGTCGATATCGAGTTGCAGGACGGCGGCAGTCTGCAAGGCGTGGTGAGGAACGAAGACAGTTTCTCAATTGTGCTCCAGACCCTGGAGGGCGGCTACCGTCCACTCGATCGCCGCCGGATTCGCACGATGACTGACAGCGCGCGCACTCTTACGCCAGCGACACCGCACTTGTCTGCGGACCAGCAGGCCGATCTGCTCGCTTATCTGAGTCAACACAAGCGACGCGCCGCGGTGCTGCTCGACGGACCGGCTGGCGGCCTGAGCTTTGCCCGTCTCACGAGCGCGGAGCGCGAGCCACAAAACTGGCTGACCTACTGGGGAAGCTATCGCTCCGAGCATTTCAGCGAGCTCAGGCAGATCGACCGGCGCAATGTGGCGCGGCTGCAGGCGAAATGGGCGATGCCGATGCCTGGAGGCTCACCGCTGGAGACGACCCCGTTGGTCGTGGATGGCGTGATGTATACCTCCGGGCCGCCGGGAGACGTGTACGCGTTGGACGCACGCAGTGGCCTCGAAATCTGGAAGTTTCATCGCCAGCAGGAGCGGGTGAATCCGTTCCAGATCAATGCGTACAACCGTGGCGTCGCGGTGTTGGACAGGCGCGTGTTTGTCGCGACGCTCGACGATAATCTGATTGCCCTGGATGCCCGCAGTGGCCGGGTCCTCTGGGAACAGCGCATCGCCGATACCATGGAGGGATACACCATGACCGGCGCGCCCCTGGCTCTGGATAACAAAGTCATCGTCGGTATCTCCGGCGGCGAGATGGGCATCCGCGGCTTCGTCGCCGCCTATGACGCGCGCGATGGACACCAGCTGTGGCGCTTCGAGACCATTCCCGGGCCAGGTCAACCCGGCCATGAGACCTGGTCGGGCGATTCCTGGAAGACCGGCAGCGGAGCGACCTGGCTCACGGGCAGCTACGACGCGCAGCTGCACCTGCTCTACTGGGCGGTCGGCAATCCAGGCCCTGACTTCAATCCAGTGGACCGGCAGGGAGATAACTTATACACGTGCTCGGTGTTGGCGCTCGATCCTGACACGGGCCGCCTGGTCTGGCACTACCAGATCTCACCGCATGATTCGCACGACTGGGACTCCGCGGAGGATCTCATCCTCGCTGAAGAGACGATCAAGGGACAGCCGCGCAAGGTGCTGTTGCACGCCGATCGCAATGGCTTCTTCTACACGCTCGATCGCGCCACGGGCCAGTTCATCTCGGCCGTGCCATTCGTGCGCCAGACCTGGAACAAAGGCTTCGAGGCCAATGGACGACCCATCATCGATCCCGCCTCGGAGCCGACTCCAGAGGGACATCGGATCGCGCCCGGCGTGGGCGGCACGAATTTCCAGGCGCCTTCGTATGATGGAGCACACCACGTTCTCTTCCTGAATTTCCTGGATGCGGATGGAGGCTCCAGCTACCAGCCGGTTCAGTACAAGCGGGGCCAGGGTTTTACCGGCGCGCATTTCGGCGCCCGGCTGCCGCCTGGAGCTGAGGCTGTGCAAGGCGTGATGGCGCTCGATACATTGACCGGGCACAAGCTGTGGACATTTCCCGTCCCGCGCGTTTCCTTACAGGCCGGTGTATTGGCGACCCGGGGTGAGGTTGTGTTTGCCGCGACGTCAGAGGGCAATCTGCTGGGACTGGATGCGCGCACAGGGAAGTCGCTATGGCACTTCCAGACTGGCGGCCCGATCCTCGCCTCGCCGATGAGCTATAGCGTCGATGGGACGCAGTTCGTCGCGGTCGCGGCGGGCAACACGCTATATAGTTTCGCTTTGCCCGATAAGCGTCAGGAAGATCAATGATGCAACTTGCGCACGGCCGCCTTTTGAGATGGGTGGCCTGTGGTCTCGTCGTTCCGATTCTGTCCGGCCTGCCGGACGTGGTGCTCGCCGACGGGAAGACGCTGCTCATCGACGCGATCGACGTCGAAGGGGGCGCCGCCACGCTGTACATCACTCCCGAGCATCGTTCATTGCTGATCGATTCCGGCTGGACCGCCGACATCGGTGCCAAGGATCCTGACAGCGCGCGTCGCATCCTCGCCGCTGCCCGCCGGCATGGTTTGTCCAAGCTGGACTACGTGTTGATCACGCACTACCACGTGGATCACGTCGGTGGCTTGCCTGAGCTCCTGAAGCACTTTCCAGTGGGCACGATCCTGGATCACGGCCCGAATCGCGAAATTCCGTCGCCCGATACGAAGCCGGGCTTTGCGAAATTCCAACCCGCCGCGTTGTATCCCAAGTATCTCGAGGCCATCGGCGATCACGAGCATCGCTCACTGGTGCCCGGCGATACGCTCAAGATCGGCTCACTGCAGCTGACGGTGGTGACCAGTGACGGCGCGACGATCAAGAAGGCGTTGCCGGGGGCCGGCGGGACCATCGGTGAGTGTGCCAACATGAATCGGATGGACAAGGATGGCGGCGAGGAAAATGCGCGGTCGGTCGGCGTCGTGCTGACGTTCGGGCGGGCACGCATCGCCTCTTTCGGCGATCTGACCTGGAATGTGGAGAAGAAGCTCGTTTGTCCGCGCGACAAAGTAGGGCCTGTGGATCTGTTCTTTGTCTCCAACCATGGCACCAACCTGAATAACAGTCCTGCGTTGCTGCATGCGCTTGCGCCGAGGATCGCTATCGTGGAGAACGGTGCGAAAAAGGGTGCCGATCCCGAGACGTACGACACGGTGACGCGCTCGCCTCGCCTGAAGCGTTTGTGGCAATTGCACTTCGCGGAGCGGGCGGGGGCTGATCACAATGTTCCGGAAACGTACATCGCGAACCCGACCTCGGACAATGATGCGCGTGCTTCGGTTGAAGTCTCGGTGACGAAACAGGGTGGGTTCAAGGTTATCAACGGTCGCACGAAATTCGCGGAGACCTATCCTCCCGCGGAGGCCGGCGGGCAAAGTTGAGCGTCAGCGCCGGCGGAGCCAGGCGCATTGCAGGTGCAGGCTCGAGCTGGGATGATCGGTACGACACAGAAGGTCCGTTCCGACCATGAGAGCGCCAAATTACCTCAATGCGCTGCGGGCATTCGAGGCCGTCGCCCGACACTCGAGTTATGTAGCCGCTGCTGAGGAGCTCAACGTCACCCCTGCCGCTGTGGGGCAGCTGGTACGAGGACTCGAGGAAGCGCTGGGAGTTGAGCTCTTCCGGCGTTCGCCCGCGGGGCCCGCGCGGCTGGTGCTCTCCGATGCCGCGCGAAGGGCGCTGCCTGATCTGCAGGCTGGATTCGATCGTCTGTCCGCGGCTGTCGAGCAGCTCAAAGTCTCTCGCGGCAACCTCGTCATAACAGTGACTGTGCCGCCTGCTTTCGCGGACAAGTGGCTCCTGCCGCGTGTCGATCGTTTTCGTGCCCGCCATCCCAAATTCGATCTGACCATCGACACGAGTGGACACCTCGCGGATTTCCTTTCGGACGGTATCGATGTGGGTATTCGCTATGGCGCCGGCACATGGGCCCAACTCGAGGCGGCCCGCGTGTTCGCGGACGAGTTCTTTCCTGTTTGCTCTCCTGCTCTTGTTTCCGGCCGCCAGGCGCTCAACGGTCCCGGCCGTCTGAAACACCATCCGCTCATTCATGACACCTCGATGGCGTTCGATCCGCGTTTCCCGACGTGGAAGTCCTGGCTCGAGGCGGCCAACTTGCCGGCAACGGATTGCGAGCGTGGATTGCGCTTGAATGATTCGGCGGCGGTCATCCGGGCGGCTGTCGCCGGAAACGGCGTCGCCCTGGGGCGCACCAGTCTCGTCGCCGCGGAGTTGGAAGACGGCCGGCTCGTTCGTCCTTTTGGTGAAGCCCAGGCGTTCGCTTACGCGTACTACGTCATTCACCGCCCCGAGCGGGCCTCGGATCCGGGGATAGTCGCGTTCCGGGAATGGGTTCTCGCGGAGGCAAAACCGGTACGTTGACTCCGGCTAGCGGCTACGTCCACCTGGCTCCGCTTCCAGGAGCTTTTTGGCCTGCTTCAGTTGTTTGCGGTCCGAGTCGCTGATCTGCGGATGGCTCAAACGGAGGGATTTCAACTTCGAGAGAATCACGTCGGCGACAGCCGTCCTCGTAAACCACTTGTGATCGGCAGGGACGACGTACCACGGTGCCCATTCGGTGCTCGTCTGATTCAGGGCGTCCTCATAGGCGCTCATGTAGTCGTCCCAATAGCCGCGCTCTTTGACATCGCCGACTGAAAATTTCCAGTTCTTTTCCGGTGTATCGATCCGCGCGAGCAGCCGGCGCCGTTGCTCCTCCTTGGAGAGGTGGAGAAAAAACTTCAGAACGACGATGCCGTTGCGCGCGAGGTACTTCTCGAAATTGTTGATGTCGTCGAAGCGGTGTTTCCAGATGCGCTTCCGGTCGACTTCGGGCGGCAATCGCTGTGCCTCCAGGATCTCCGGATGAACACGGACCACCAGGACCTCCTCGTAGTAGGAGCGGTTGAAAATACCGATCCGGCCACGTTCCGGCAGGGCTTTGGTGGTCCTCCACAGGAAGTCGTGATCGAGCTCTTCCGCGGAGGGCGCCTTGAAGGAGTGCACCTGCGTGCCTTGCGGATTGACACCTGACATCACGTGCCGGACGACCCCGTCCTTTCCCGCCGTGTCCATTCCCTGAAAAATCAGGAGCAGGGCGTACGTGTTCTGCGCGTATAGCAGGTCCTGGTAGTCCGACAGTTTTGCGACATCGGCGCGCAGCTTCGCGGCGGCGTCATCCTCGCTTTCGAAGTGGCCCGTGAAGCCCGGATCGTAGTCCTTGAGCCGGATGTGCTTGCCCGGCGGCACGATGAAGTGATCGTGATTCATGGCAGGATCTCATCCAACGTTTCAATGAGCCGGGCGACTTCACTGGTCGAGTTGTAGTGTACGAAGGAGAGACGAACGGCGCCGCGCTTCGGATCGACACCCATGGCTTCGACCAGGCGATAGGCGTAGAAGTTACCATTGCCTGCCATGAAGCCGCGTTCGGCGAGTTGCCGTACGACTACCGCCGGTTCGATGGAATCAGGAACGAAGGCTACTGTCGCGGCGCGCTCTTCGCTGTTCGTGGGACCCAGGATGCGCAGGCCTTTTCGACCTCGCAGGTAGCTCAGCAGCTTGGAGAGCAGCGGCATTTCCGCTATCCGCAGCAGCTCGCGGACACGTGCCGGGCTCCCTGCGGGATCCTTGCCTCCATGATGCCTGTCGAGCATATCGAAGTACTCGGCAATGCCCCTTGCGGCTGCAATCTGAGCATGGTCAGGGCCAGCAGGCACGAGTCGCTTGGATGTCTCGGAGGCGTTGAAATAGTGTCCCTCGTTGCCGAGGCGTTCCAGCGTGGGTCGGCGGACCACCATGAGTCCCTGGTGTGTGCCGTAGGTCTTGTAGAGCGAGAACACGTAAATATCGGCGCCCAACTCCTCGATGTCCGGTAAGCCATGCGGTGCCCAGGAAACACCGTCGACGACTGTAGTGACTCCGACGGCGCGCGCTTTTGCGCAGATCTGCGCTACCGGGTTGATATGGGCGACTACGTTCGATGCGTGTGGGAACGTGAGGAGGCGTGTGCGGTCTGTGATCAACTGCTCCAGGCGCGAGACATCGAGTGTTCCCGTCGAGGGATCGACATGCCATTCCTTGATCACCATTCCGTGGGATTGCAGGCGCCGCCAGACTCCGCTGTTGGCCTCGTGATCCTGATCCGTCACTATGATTTCGTCACCGGGCTTCAAAAGCTTGCCGAAAGCCTGTGCCAGCACGTATGTGTTCTGCGATGTCGACGGACCGAAGTGCACTTCTTGTGGCGTGACACCGAGATACCGCGCCATTTCCATCCGCGACGCATCCATCCACTCGCCGGCCTCGGTCGATGCCCGTGACGCGTAGTACGGTTGCACCTTCAAACGCAGGTAGTACTCGTGGAGTCGGTTGACCACCGCGGCGCAGGGGTAGGACCCGCCGGCATTCTCGAAAAAAGCCTGGCCTGCGAGTGACGGTTGCGCAAACGCAGGGAATTGGGAGCGCACGAAATCCAGGTCGAGTGCTGTGGCCATGCTCGTCTCGAAACATCAGGGGGTTTGAGCCTGGAGCTTACACCGCCGTTTGTCGCCCGACCATTGTGTGGTTGGACTCCCGGGGGATAGATATCCTTGCTCGGGCTTGGCGGCTATTCTTCGTGTCTGGTGGTACACGAGGGCATCCCTTTGCGACATCTCATTCCTGTTGTGCTGCTGGCTTTCTCAGCGGCGGTCGCCGCGGCGCCGGACTATCGAACCATCCGCATGGAGGTCGAGATCAACAAACCCGCCCCCGAAGTGTGGGCCAAGGTCGGGGGCTATTGCGACATCAGCAAATGGCTCGGCCTCGATTGCAAGATCGAGTCCGGCGATGGCGGCATGGGCACGGTGCGATCACTCGCCAACGGGCGCGTGCTCGAGATCCTGGTCGGGAAGACGGACCTGTCCTACGGGTACACACAGCCGGTGAAGGAGGGGCAATTCTACAGCCTTTACCATGGCTTCATGGAGGCGGTGCCGGAAGGCAAGAAGAAGTCGAAAATCGTCTACACGCTGCTCCTGGATGAGTCGGACAAGGCTGACGATGCCGCCAGGCAGGCTGACCTCGCGCAGCGACGGACGCGATTCGAGGCTGCGTTGAAGAAGATGAAGGAGATCGCGGAGCAGTAGAAAGTCACTGTTTCGCGCGGATTGGCTGGACGCCAAACGGGGTTTCCACGAGCAGCTCGGTTTTGCCGCTACGCACACGGAAGCTCGTGAACGACCCCTCGGGAGCGTCTTTCCGCTGGTAGCGGTTGCCGCTCGATGAGACGAGCTCGGCGTCGGGAAAACCAACCACACGTTGCAGAAGGTGACCGCCCTCCTCGACGATGCTGACCGTCCCGCCGGGGCTCCCTTCCGGTGCGTACGTTCCAACAAGCTCCGCGTTGGTGAGGCGCCTGGCGGTCGCCGATTCTGCCTCCTCCAGGGTTTGCAGTTTCATGGCAACCGCGTTCAACGAGGAACGGACCTGCGCATTCGGGGCTTCTGCCGCCAGGCGTTCGATGGCCAGTGCGTGTGCTTTGCGCAAGGCGGTAGGGGCGCTCACCGGGACGTCGGGTGCGACACCGACACCCTCCCAGTTCGTATGAGTGATCGGGTTGATGCCCTGGCCGCCCGGCATGAATGCTACGAACTGGTGTCCGAGCGAAACCGCGCCGCCGGGATTGGCGCCGCCCCCGGTGCGCTCGCCTACCAAGGTGGCGCGCTTGAGGACTTGCAGATCGTAGGCAAGCTCCTCGCCGCCCGAGAAGGTCATCGGCGAAGTGAGCACGAACACAGGTCTGTGAGTGCCGTAAGACAGGCTGCCGAGGTCGGTTGTCTTGAACTCCTCCACCCGGTTGCCTGCTCGCCAGTGGAACGTGTTGACCACGAAGGGCGCGCCCTCGCTCAGGTAGCTGACATACAACGCGACGGTATTCGGGTCGCCACCGCCATTGCCGCGGCAATCGATGATGAGCGCATCGGTGTTCTGCAGGAAGGCGAAAGCTGACTCCACCGCGGTGCGGGCCGGTTCCAAACTAGGCACAGCGTTGACCCGCATATACCCGACGTTGCCATCCAGAATCTCCAGCTTCACGATGAAGCCGTTCTGCTTTTTCATCTGGTTGATGGCTTCCTGCGAGGGCGGACGGGGTGGCCCTTGCGGAATGGAAACAGGCTCGAAACTGAAGAACACGCTCAGGTGCTTGTCGTGCGCGACAGCCCGCAGGTCGTCCGTCAACGCGCTGGCGAGCGCGGGACCGCTCGAGATGTTCTTGTATGCGTTCGACTTTTGTTTGGCCCTGACCATCGCGGCGAGTTGGTTCGCCATGTCCGGGATGACATATTGGGTTTCCAGTGCATGGGCGAGTGAGTCCAACACCTCCTTGCGGTCCCGGGCGCTGATCGCGCTTCCGGTCACCGGCTGCGCGGCGGTGCTGTTTGTCGCGGCTCCGGTCACACCCATTTGAAGGATGCTGGAGCAGGCTAGCAAAGCGACGTGCAATCGACCCTTCATGGGCGACTCCTGTCCTGGACTGCCATGGTGGATGTAGTTTATAACCCCGCGCTGCGCAGGCAAAGTAGTCCGCGGGTCAATCGGATGGCGCCGTGGCGGTCTGACCACCTACCTGCCGGCCGCCCGCGGTTTGACCTGAAAATAGAGCTCTTTGGGTGGCGCGTCGAAGTACTTGAGGAGCGCCGGACAGTACCAGGTCTGACCGCTCCGACGAAACCTCGAGTGCGCTGCGTGCAGCCGCGACATCCTTTTCGAACCCATCATGCAGTGCCAATACTGCGCTGATGGGATCGTCGGCATCTCCGCGTCTGAGTTCAGTATGGAAGCCGGCAGCCTTGAAGCGTCCTTCGAGCCTGGTGGGCGTCGAAGGGTTGATTGAAAGGAGCGCATCGGCATCGGGACTGGCCCGGACCAGGCCGTGCACAGAAGCCGCCAAGGCACCAATCACCGCGTAGTCAACTTTTTCGGCGTGGAGGACCTGGACTGCGTCCAGTAGGAGCAGCATGGATTCGCCGCTCGACTAGGTTCGCATCAGCTTCTACCCCCGTGACTTCGTGTGTATCTGTCTGGCGGCGTTGTGCAGCTCCAAGACCAGTTTGCTGTGCCGTGCAAATGCACGAAGGCGTTCCTCACGAGTGCGGCGCTTTGCTTCAGCGATGAGCGCCTTGCGGCTTTCGTTGGCGAGTTTGGACTCCATTCGCCTAGTTCATCTGAACCAAAAGCGTCCGTTCAGTGAGGCGCCACCAATCCCCACTCCACCAGCCACGTCTTCATCTTGGTGATCTCGGCACGCT
>DAITMW010000027.1:18909-42477 GCA_036834945.1 Steroidobacteraceae bacterium | reverse complement strand
GAGCAATCAAGGAGGCCGCGCTCAAGGGGATCGAGATTGCAATGACCCACTCCGTGCAGGTTCTGATGAGCTCGATCTACGACCTGTGCACGTCAAAGTTGAACGCGCGCCCCTCCTGATACGCGCTCATCCCAAAGTGCACCCGTCCCAAAGACGGGTGCGCACGGGCCGCGAAGCGCTCACTGCGCCGCGACGAGTCTCACGCTATACGAGACCGTCACATCATTTCCCACCCACTCGGTCGACTTCCAGTCCCCCTGCCCGACACCGTAATCCAAGCGATGGAGCGTCGCTCTGCCGGCCAGGTAGGCGACGGACTTCCCGCCCTCCTTGGTCATTCGAAGCGTGAACGGCACGTGTTGGTCACGCGTCACGCCGCGAAGAGTGAGCTTGCCGGCGGCGTCGAAGCCCGTGGCGGTCTTCGTAATCTGGCTGGCGACGAAATGAGCCTGAGTATATTTCGCGACATCGAATAGATCCGGGCCGCGTAACGTATCGTTGCGCTCCTTGTCGTCCGTATCCATCGACGTCATGTCAACGGTGACATCGAGGCGGCTCGCGGTCGCGCCATCCGGCGACGCGTCGAAGGTCGTCGGAAACTTCGAGAACTTTCCCTTGTTCTGTGCGCCCGCCTGGACGAAGGAGAATTCGAGCGAGCTCTTCGCGGGATCTATGGAGTAGTGGGTCACGGCGGCCGGCCCGTCCGCAAACGCGGGCGCGGAAAGAAGCGCGGCCAATACGGCACCGCGCAGGGCCTGTCGATATACAATCATCGGTAATCCTTCAGTCCTTCAAACCTTGGTGAACGGCAGCATCCGCTTCAGGACGTTGTCCTTCAGCATGAAATGATGTTTGAGCGCCGCCAGCACGTGCAGGGCCACGACGGTGTACAGCACCCACTGCAACGCCTGGTGCGTCCCGAGAAACACGTCGTAGAGGGTCTTGTTCTTGGGAACGAGATCCGGGAGTTGAAAGAACCCAAACCAGCTCACCGGGAACCCACGGGCGGAGGACATCATCCATCCGGTCAGCGGCATCGCGAACAACAGTATGTACAAACCAGCATGGGTCAAATTGGCGAGCGCGCGCTCGTACGGCTTTAGTGTGTCGGGCAAAGGCGGCGTCGGGTTCATCCAGCGCCACAGAAGTCGCAGTATCGCGAGGCCCAGGATCGTGATGCCGAAGGACTTGTGCCGCGCCAGGACGCCGAGCTTCTTCATCCCCAACGGCAGATCCTCCGCCATGCTGGCGAGGGTGACCTGCACGATGATCAGCACGACGATCACCCAATGAAGCAGCTGCGAGACGGCGCCCCAGCGCACGGTGGTGTTTCGGATGGTCATGTCAGTAAGCTTAAGCGCGTGATTAACCGTTGCAAGATACCCTTTTCTCGCGCGTTGATGCTGGCCGTAGTGGCCCTAGGTCTCGTTGGGTGCCCAACGCGTCCCAACGCACCCTACCCACCACCAGCCGCGCAGCGACGCGTTCCGGGGCAGCCGCCACCGGAAGCACCCCGCCAGATCCACGAGGGCCGTCCGTATGACATTGCCTCCGGCGAATCGCTCCTGACACTCCTCGTGTTTCGTGGCGGCGCGTTGGCCAAGGCGGGGCACAATCATGTCATTGCTTCGCACGCGCTGCACGGTACCTTTTATGTGCCCGCGGATCTCACACGTACGACGTTTGAGGTGCATTTCCCGGTCGCGGAGCTGACGGTGGACGAGACCCCCCTGCGCGCGAAAGAGAACGAAGCGGAGTTCCCACCGGACGTACCGGACTCCGCGAAGGAAGGAACCCGTAAGAACATGCTCGGCGGATCATTGCTGGACTCCGAGCACTACCCGGAGATCGACCTGCAATCCTCCGGCCTCGAACGGTCGGGCTCACAATGGCTCGCGCACGTAAAGGTGACCGTGCGCGGTCACGACAGCACCGTCGCGGTACCCGTGCGCTATGAAGCGCACGGCGATGAGATCGTTGTCTCGGGAGAGTTTCCGCTCAAGCAGACGGATCTCGGACTCACGCCCTTCAGCGCGCTGTTGGGGGCCCTCCAGGTCGTCGACGAGATGAAGGTGAGGTTCCGAATCGTCGCCCACGGGGCGACGACGCAGAACCCAACAGCGCACTGAGCGGTGAGTTCACGCCCAACGCCCAACGCGGCGCCGACCCCACCATAACTCCCCCTATGTTATCCCCAACTCGGCCAACAACTCGTTGGCCTTGTAAACCTTGCGCAGTCCCTCGAGCATGATCGCCGGATGCACCGCCACAGCACGGTTCATCGCCGGATCGAACCAGTACGATCCCGCGATGGAATGGATGTTCCCATCGAACATCAACCCGACCAGCCGCCCACTGGCATCCAACAGCGGGCTGCCCGAGTTGCCCCCGACGATGTCGTTGTTCGTGGACAGATCGAACTTCGTCTCCATGTCGAGCTGATCCTTGGCATTCACCCAGCTCTCCGGAACCTTGAAGGGCTCCTGGCCGGTGGCACGCGCAAACAGTCGCGACAGGTGCGTGAACGGCTCGACCTCGTGGTCGCCTTCCTTCCATCCCTGAACCGTGCCGAAGTTCAGTCGAAGTGTGAACGTCGCATCCGGCGGCACGCTCGTGCCATACGCGCGAAAGCGCGCCTGTGCGATTTGCTCCGCGGCTGCATCGATGGGTGCCTCCACCTGGTCCTCATAGCGCTTGCGCATCGCGCGGGCCGTTGGATCGACGAGACGGGCGAGCTCTATCATGGGATCGTGTGAAGCGGCCACGGCCTCCGGGCCACCGTTCCACAAGCGCATGCGCGCCTGCGGATCGGCAAGGCTGGAGCCGGAGATCACCCGGGCCGCCAGCGTGTCCGGCGAGTCCTTCGAAAGCAGCGCGCGCACGGTCTCATCGTCCGGCCCGAGCCATTCACGCATGCGCTCCAGGGAGAACGAGAGCGTGAGGTTTTCCAACTCCGGATGCACGGGCACCGGCGCCTTCAACTGTTGCTCGAGGCGCGGCAGCGCCGTGTCGCGGAATTCGCGCAAGCGCTCCGTGTTGGGCTTCTGGCGCTCGGCCGCCCCGCGCAGAATGACTCGCGCGTAGCGATACAGCCGGCTGTTGAACCCGGCTCCCTCTTCCAGAAACGTGTAGGGCAACTGGAGCGTGCGGTCGATCTTCTCCGCGTTGGTGATCGCGGCCCAGGGATCTTGCTGCGAGCCCATCTTCGCGCGTAACGCAGCCTCTTCCTCGCGCTTGTGTTGCAACAGGCGGTCATCGAGAAGCGCATCGAGCAGCTTGCGCTGCACCTTCAGCGAGTTCTCCAGGTTGAGCAACGGATTCCCGACGATCCGCGCGGCCTCGGGGCTGGTCTTGCCGTACTGAATGTAGCGGCCCCGCAGCTCCGAGGCGCGCAACAGGTATTGAGGTAGAGCGACGTCGCGCAACTCTTCCAACTGCGCGACCGTCAGCAGGCGATCCGTCGAGCCAGGGTGCCCGGATACGAACACCAGCTCCCCCACGTTCGGCCCCTCGGGCCTGATCTGCAGGAACGACGGCGTCGCGGCCGGCTTTCCGTGCGAGTCATAAGCGCGCAGGATCGACATATCCAGACACCAGCGCGGAAACTGGAAGTTGTCGGGATCGCCGCCGAAAGCGGCGATGTCCTCCTCGGGCGCGAACACGAGACGGACGTCGTCATAACGCTTGTACTGATACAGCCAATACTGCCCACCCTGGTAGAGGTTCACGGACTCGCACTTGCGCGGGCCCGTTTTGGACTTCGCGCTGGCTTGCTCGCACGCCTGCTCGAGTTGGGTGAGAGTCTTCTTACGGGCGTCGTTGGCCGCTTTCTCGTCGAGGTTGCGCGTTGCGGCGGCGACCTTGTCGGTGATGTTCTCCATCGCCATGAGAACATCGGCGACCTGGGTGCTGCAGTGGAGCTCCTTTTCGCGGGTCCGCGCGAGAAATCCATCGCGTGTGAGGTTCTTCTCGCCCGTCGAGTTCTCATCCAGGCAGGCCGCGGCGCAGTGGTGGTTGGTCAGAATGAGCCCTTGCGCGGACACGAACGATGCCGTGCATCCCGACAGCCTCACAGTCGCGGTGCGCACGCGATCGAGCCACGCGGACGAGATATCGGCGCCGTATTCCTTCTTGACGAGCGCCTGGGGAAAGTCGTGGTACGTCCACATGCCTTCGTCGGCGAAGGCAGGAATCGAGATCAGCCACAGCAGGAGTGCCGTCAGTCTTTTCGCTGTCATGATTTCAGCTCTCTCCCTGGAGCAACAGAAGCGGCGTGCCTTCCGGGGACTCGAGCAGTGCATTCTGGTGGGCATCGAGTCCACGGGGCAGTTCTTCGGAAAAGCGGAAAGCCGATTCGCGCAGCCGCTCGATGCGTGAGCGCATGTCGTCAGCGCTGAAGACCAGCATGGGACGGTCGAGCGTGCGTGGGCGATGGAAGGCAATGTTGATGTGGTCGCTGGTGAGCGGCAGATGGACGTACGGCGAGTCCACTTCGTCGGTCGCGACAAAACCGAGCGGCTCCCAGAACGCTTTCGCGGTGTCGAAATTCGCCACCGGCATGCTGATCTCTTCGAAGTAACCGCACAAAGACATGTCAGCCGGACGCCGCGTAACCGGAGAATAGGTCCTGGCCTCCAGCACGGAGATCGCCTGACCGAAAGGATCGCGGAAGCCGATCTCGTTGAACGTCTCGGCGCCGATCTCACATCGGGTCAGCGCAATGTCGCGCGCTTCCAGCTCAGGCACGAGGTCGGCGACGCCAGGATGCACGAAGGTCATCACCGGTGAGGGCGCGCGGCGCTGATGCAGTCCCAGGAAAAGCCGCCCGTCCGTCAGAACGCCGTAAGGGTGGGACCACGTATCGGCCGTAGTGGCCTGCGAGAAACCGAGCTGCTCGTAAAACTCGACGGACGCCCGGATATCGGCCGTCTCGAGGCTGATCTCGTGAAAAGGTCCCAGCACTCTCGTCTGCTTCAGACGGACGTGCCGCGTGCAGCTCCGGCGGGACGCCTGCCGAGCTCGACGTGCGTCCAACCTTGGCAGTGTCGTGCAATGAGCTCGGACAAGAACCGCGCATGCTCGGTACGGGCGTTCAACGCGGCAACGTATTGATACCGCTGGCCCCCCGCCCGCATGAAGATTTCGCGATTCTCGATGTCAATTTCCTCGAGCGTCTCGAGGCAATCCACCGCAAACCCCGGACAGACCACCGTGATTTCGCGCACTCCGCGCGCGGGCATCTCGGCCAGAACCGTGCTCGTGTAAGGGCGAAGCCAGCCGGCGGGTCCGAACCGGGACTGGAAACTCACGCTCCATTCCGAGTCGCGCAGCAGCAGCTCGTCGGCCAGCAGGCGCGCGGTCTTCTGACACTTGCAGAAATAGGGATCGCCCTGGTGGAAAGACCGTTCCGGGATTCCGTGGAACGACATGAGGAGATGCTTGCTCTTGCCGTTGGTTTCCCAATGTTGGGTCACGCTGGCGCGCAGAGCCTCGATGTAACCCGGGTCGTCGTGATACTCGGCCACGAAGCGCAGCTCCGGCAGCCAGCGCCAGTGGCGCAACTCCGCATTCACCTGGTCGTATACCGCGCCCGTCGTGGCACCGCAGTACTGCGGAAACATGGGCAATACCAGGATGCGCTGGGCTCCCGACTCCCGCAGTCGACCGAGGGCTTCCGCGACCGACGGCTTGCTGTACAACATCCCGAGCTCGACAGTCAGCGGCGCGAGCATGT
Organism: Steroidobacteraceae bacterium; assembly: GCA_036834945.1. GTDB lineage: Bacteria > Pseudomonadota > Gammaproteobacteria > Steroidobacterales > Steroidobacteraceae > 13-2-20CM-66-19. The sequence goes on along the minus strand of DAITMW010000027.1, from coordinate 36,743 downwards.
TCTGCGCAAGTGTGGTCGTGAGCTCTGAACGCAACCGCTCGGACAGATCGAGCAGCGGCGATCCATACGCGGTCCAGATTTTCCGGTACTTCTTCGCCGAGCGGGCAGGCCGGAACGGCAGGATGAGTCCGTGCAGGATCGGCAGCCACAGGACGCGTGGTATCTCTACCACGCGCGGATCGCCTAGAAAGCGCGCCAGAAACTTCCGTACATCACGCGGCTCCGGCGATGCGGGCGTGCCCGAATTGACGAGCAGGATGCCGATACGCTCGGCGCCGTCGCGATGAAAGTCCGGAGAGCTGATGTAGCGCATGGGACGACTCAGCTGGCGATGGGGAGCATTTTAGCGTGAATCAGGAGAGCCCGACGCACACGTATTTCAGCTCCGTGTAGTCCAGGATTCCATACTTGGAACCCTCCCGGCCGGAACCGGACTCCTTCACCCCGCCGAATGGGGCGACTTCGGTGGAGATAATGCCGGTATTGAGACCGACAATGCCGTATTCCAGTGCTTCGGACACGCGCCAGGAGCGGGCCAGGTCCCGGGTATAGAAATAGGCGGCCAAACCGAACTCGGTGTCGTTCGCCAATCGCACGGCCTCAGCCTCGGTCTCGAAGCGGAACAGGGGTGCGACCGGGCCGAACGTTTCCTCGCGCGCGACCTTCATATCCGGGGTCACGTTCGTGAGGATCGTCGGCTGGAAGAACGTGCCGCCCAGAGCGTGACGCTTGCCACCGCTGGCGACCTTTGCGCCCTTCGCGACGGCATCCGCGATGTGCTCTTCGACTTTCGCCACCGCCTTGCTGTCGATCAGCGGGCCCTGGTCGGTGGCTCCCTTGAGGCCGTCACCGATGCGCAATTTCGCGACGGCGTCGGCGAGCTTGCGCGCGAACGCATCGTACACGGAGCTCTGGACCAACAGCCTGTTGGCGCAGACGCAGGTCTGCCCGGTGTTGCGGTATTTGCTCGCGATCGCTCCGGCGACCGCCGCGTCGAGATCCGCGTCCTCGAACACGATGAAGGGGGCGTTGCCACCCAGCTCCATGGAGATTTTCTTCATCGTGTCGGCGCATTGCGCCATGAGCTTCTTGCCCACGCCTGTCGAGCCCGTGAACGTCAGCTTCCGCACGATGGGGTTGGAAGTCATCTCGGTGCCGATGCCGCCGGCGCCCGCGCCCGTGACAATGTTGAAAACACCGGCAGGAACACCCGCACGATGGGCCAGCTCGGCCATCGCCAGAGCGGAGTAGGGTGTCTGGATCGCCGGCTTGCACACGAACGTGCAACCCGCCGCCAGTGCGGGGCCCGCCTTGCGGGTGATCATGGCGGCCGGGAAATTCCAGGGAGTGATCGCGGCGACGACGCCCACCGGCTGGCGCAGCACGAGGATGCGCTTGTCGGCCTGATGCCCCGGAATCGTATCGCCGTAGAGGCGTTTGCCTTCCTCCGCGAACCACTCGAGGAAGGAGGCCGCATAGCTGATCTCGCCCTTCGACTCGGCCAGGGGCTTACCCTGCTCGGCGGTCATGAGAACCGCGAGATCCTCCTGGTTCGCCATCATGAGCTCGTACCAACGGCGCAGGATGGTCGCGCGCTCCTTCGCGGTTTTCGCCGCCCACGCCGGGAAAGCCGCGTGCGCGGCCTCGATGGCGCGGCGTGTCTCCGCCGCGCCCATGTCGGGCACGGTGCCGATCTTTTCGCCGGTGGCCGGGTTGTTGACGTCGTGTGAGGCGCCGCCGTCGGCGTTTTCCCATTTACCGTTGATGTAGGCCTGCGTACGCAGCAGGTTGCCGTCGTTCAGTTTCATGATCACCTTTACGATTTTTGCTCCTCGCCCGCGACATGGCGGGCGAGGAATCCGAGGGTGCGTTGGCGCGCGAGGGTGGCGGCTTCCGCGTTGTAACTCGCCCGCTGGTCGCAGTTGAATCCGTGATCCGCGCCCTCATAAAGGTAGAGGGTTGCTTCCGGATGCGCGGTCTTGATCTTCTCCACGTCACTCAGCGGAATACTCTTGTCCAGAGTACCGAAGTGATACATCACCGGGCGCCTGGGTTTCTTGTCGAGCAGGTCGACGACCTTGCCGTAATACACCACGCCGCAGGCGACCGGCAGCTCGCGGGCGCTGAGGTACGCCATCCGGCCACCCCAACAATACCCGACGGCACCAACACGGCCGGAGTTCTTGACAACCGCGACCGCTGCCCCGACATCCTTCAATGTCTCCTCGGCTTTGAGCTGTTGCATGTAGCCGATGGCAGCCTGGCGATCCTCCGGTCCGTAGCCGAGCTCGATGCCGCGGCGGATGCGATCGAAGAGCGCGGGCGCGATGGCGGTGTAGCCTTCGGCCGCGAAACCGTCCGTGACGGAGCGAATGTGGCTGTTGACCCCAAATATTTCCTGCAGCACGACGATGGCGCCGCGCGGCTTGCCCGTAGGCGCCGCGAGATAGGCCTGAAACTCGTGTCCGTCGCGGGCCATGATGGTGGTGAATTCGCCCATGAAATGCTCTTTAAGGAAGTCTCACTGGGAGAGCACGAAAGAATACCGCCCCGGCTCCCGCAAGGGAAAGCCGTGAGGGGCCATCTCACGCATGGGGGCGTTTCGCTTCCAGTTCAATGGCTTCTGATGGCTTCGGTGACTTGGCCGTGGCATTCTTGGGAGTAGGGAGGGGCACATGCTCGTTGGCTCAGCAGTAAGGCGCGTCGCCATCATCGGTGGCGCCCGTATCCCGTTCGCGAGGTCGTATACGGCCTACGCCAAGTCCAGCAACCAGGACATGCTGACCGCGGCATTCCGTGCCGTCGTCGAGCGTTTCAAATTGCACGGGCAGCGGCTCGGCGATGTTGCGGCGGGGGCCGTAATCAAGCACCCCAGGGACTACAATCTGACGCGCGAGTCCCTGTTGTCCGCCGGCCTGGACCCGCAGACGCCGGGCATGGATGTGCAGCGAGCCTGTGGCACGAGCCTCGAGGCCGCCATTCTCATCGGTAACAAGATCGCCCTCGGCCAGATCGACTCCGGCATCGCGGGCGGCACCGACTCGATCAGCGATGCGCCCATCACGTATCCCCGCTCCTACCAACAGTTGCTTTTGGAGAGCGCCCGCGGCCGAACCTTTGCCCAGCGCATAGGGCCGTGGCTGAAACTGCGCCCCAAGCACTTCAAGCCCGTGTTACCGGCGGTGGTCGAGCCGCGCACCGGCCTTTCGATGGGCCAGAGCACGGAAGTCATGGCGCAGAAATGGCAGGTCTCACGCCAGGACCAGGACCAACTCGCCTACGAAAGTCACATGAAGGCCGCGGCCGCCTGGAAGGCCGGCTTTTACGACGACCTGGTGGCGGACTACGCCGGCCTGAAGGTCGACAACAACATGAGGCCCGACACCTCGGTCGAGAAACTGGCCAAGTTGCGGCCGAGTTTCGATGCGAACGGCAGCCTCACGGCGGGCAATAGCACGCCCCTGACCGATGGCGCGAGTGCCGTACTGCTCGCCTCGGAGGAGTGGGCGGCGCAGCACAACCTGCCGGTGTTGGCATACCTGAGTTACGGAAAGGCGTGGGCCGTCGACTTTGCGACGGGAAAGGAAGGTCTGCTGATGGCGCCGGCCTACTCGGTGCCGGCGATGCTCAAGGACGCCGGATTGACGCTGCAGGACTTTGACTACTACGAAATCCACGAGGCGTTCGCCGCGCAGGTGCTGTGCACCCTGAAGGCGTGGGAGTCGCCCGAGTGGTGCCGTGAGGCGTTGGGTTTGTCACAGCCGCTCGGCAGCATCGACCGGTCGAAGATGAACGTAAAGGGCGGCAGCATCGCGGTGGGACATCCTTTCGCCGCGACGGGGACGCGTCTTGTCAGCACGCTTGCCAAGGTCCTGGCGAGCGATCCTAAGGCGAAGCGCGGATTGATCTCCGCGTGCACCGCCGGCGGTATGGGAGTGACCGCCATCGTGGAACGCTGACGGGGCCGCGCATATGAACCGGTAACTTCAGGAATGGAAGGGGACATTCCGGAGGAGACCGCGATACGACGCTCCGACCTGAGCGTCGTCTTCAACGAATTACCCCTGTTTCACGGCCTGGACTACGCCTTCCTGCAAGAAATCGCGCTGGCCTCGCAATGGCTGTCGTTGCCCGGCGGCGCGACGCTATTCTCCGCGGGCGATCCGCCGGATGCGCTCTATGTTGTGTTGAGTGGCTGTCTCGGGGTCTTCGCACCGGCCGAGCGCCGCAACCGCGGCTTCCTTGGCCGCGTTGCGGCCGGCGATACCGTCGGAGAGATGGGACTGATCTCCGGACGCCCCCGCAACGCGCATGTCGTCGCGTTGCGCGACACAGAGCTGGCGCGCCTCTCGAGCGAAGAATTCAACAGGATCTTCCGGCAACACCCCGAGGGGATGTTGCGCATCGCACGCCTGACGGTCGATCGACTCGAATTATCGCAGTCGCGAGCGCGACCCCGTGCCCACGGCGCGCGCACATTCACGATCCTGCCCCAGAGTCTCGAAGTAGACGCAGGCGGTTTCGCTGCCGAGCTCGTCAAGGCGCTCTCCGTCTTTGGGCGTACGGAGTTGGTCTGGGATGTCAGGGCGGGCTCCCACACGAGCCACTGGTTCCACCGCATCGAATCCGCCAACGACTACGTCGTCTACGTCGGCGAAGCAAACTCGGGGCGCTGGAGTAACTTATGCGTGCGTCAGGCTGACGCGTTGCTATTACTTGCCCGCGCTGACAGTGAGTTGGGCACATGGGCGCCCCTTGCCCGGGCTCACGAATCTCCGATGGCACGGCAACGCGCCGAGCTCGTCCTATTGCACGATGGCCAGTTGGTGCGTGGCGCCGCCGCGCGTTGGCTCGGGGTCGCCGAGGTTGCGGGGGTAACTCATCATCACGTTACGAGTAAGCTCGATATTCCGCGCATCGCACGGATGCTGACAGGGCGGGGGGTCGGTCTCGTACTTTCCGGTGGCGGAGCGCGTGGGTTTGCTCACATCGGCATCGTGAAAGCCTTGCGCGAGAGCGGTATTCCGATAGACCTCGTCGGCGGAACGAGCATGGGAGCGATCCTCGGCGCGGGCGTCGCCAGATGTTGGAGTATCGACGAGCTGACCGACCGCTTCCGCGAATCCTTCGTCGACGCCAAGCCGCTGCGCGACTACACCTTGCCCTTTGTATCCCTGGTCTCCGGCCGAAAAGTAACGCGCCTCCTGCAGCGCGCTTTCGGCGACGTCACGATCGAAGATCTGCCGCTCGATTTTTTCTGCGTATCCTCCAACCTGACCACCGGCCATTCGGAAGTGCATCGCCGAGGGGAGCTGTGGCGCTGGCTACGGGCTTCGATCGCCATCCCGGGCGTGCTACCCCCCGTAGTCCACAAAGGCGAGATCCTCGTCGACGGGGGCACCATGAACAATCTCCCGGTCGACGCCATGCGCGAGCTGGGCCGCGGCCCCGTCATCGGCTGCGACGTCGGCGCCGACCGCGCCTTCACCACGGACACCGACGAAGTCGACGTCCCTTCGCCCTGGCAGCTCATGCGCTGGTTCCGCGAAAAGAAACACCTCCCCAACATCTTCCAGATCCTCTGGCGCGCCGGCATGGTCAATAGCACGGCCATGACCGCCGCCCACCGCGAACGAACCGACCTCCTCCTGCAACCGCCACTAGCGCAAATCGACATGCTGAACTGGTCGGGCTTCGAGCGCGCCATCGCCGCCGGCTACGAATACGCCGTTCGCCGCCTCGAGAAACTCCCCCTCGATTCACCCTTACTAACCAGCCGCGCCAAAGACGCGTGAGCTGCCGCTATGACTCTCGCCGCGCGCTCACACGAGTAGAAAGTCAACGATGTTCTTCTGTTCATCTGTCATCTGCTCACGAGGAGTCAGAATGGCCGTCTTGAGCGCGTGACGGCAGGGCCGGGACTCATCCTCGACGTACTCGGCGACAGCCCCCGCAATAACCTGTTGAACCCGCCCCAGGTTCTTATGAAACAGGGCGATCACCTGCTCCGCCGAAACGTGTTGGCTGGCATCCTCGAGCCAGCAGTCGTAGTCCGTGGCAAGCGAGATCGTGCAATACCCAACCTGGGCCTCCACGGCGAGGAACGCCTCGGGAACATTAGTCATCCCGACCAGGTCCGCCCCCGCCGAGCGCAGAAAGAAGCTCTCAGCCCGAGTGCCGAGCCGCGGTCCCTCGACACAGGCGTAGGTTTTGTCCTCGTGTACGGGCGTCCCAAGGGAACGGGCCACCCGGGCAATGAGCGCGGCGGTGGAACGGCACACGGGTTGTGCGGTCGAGATGTGTGCGACGATTCCCCGCCCGAAAAAGCTCGCCACGCGCAGCCCCTTGGTGAAGTCGATATATTGCGACGGTAAAGAAATGTCCCCAGGCCGGATCTCCTCGCGCAGGCTACCGACCGCCGAGACTCCGATGACGGTGCGGGCACCGACACTCTTCAACGCCCAGATGTTGGCGCGGAAATTGATCTCGCTGGGCAGAAGGTCATGGTGCAGCCCATGACGGGCGAGAAAGGCCACCTCGCGGCCGGCGAGCTCCCCGAGCACGATAGGCGAGGAGGGCGCGCCGAACGGAGTGGTCACCTGGCGCGTTTCCGTAACACGCAGTGCCTCCATGCGATACAAACCCGTACCACCGATGATTCCAATCATGCGTCTCTCTCTTTACGGTAATTGCGCGGGGAACCTGCGACGCGGCAAGATGCCCAAACGTTGGCTGAACAACAAGTTAAATAACCAAGTGGACGGCATTTAGCGCGGAAGTTCCAGGGGGTCATTTGAGTAGATTTGGTATCGATCGCGCCTTCGAGCGGCGGCTGGGCTCACTGATCAACGGCGGCCAGCCCGAGATTCTCCAGGGTGGCCGCAAAGGCGTCGAAAAGGAGTCCCTGCGGGTCATGCCGTCCGGCGCGCTCGCGCAGACTCCGCATCCACGGCGGCTCGGCTCGGCGCTCACGAACGAGCACATCACGACCGATTACTCCGAGAGCCTCATCGAGCTGGTGACGCCCGCGTTCACGACTAGCTGGGAGCTGCTGCAGTACCTGCTGGACCTGCACCAGTTCGTCTATCGCCACCTCGACGATGAGCTGCTGTGGGCAACGAGCATGCCGGGCGCCATCGCGCGCGACGAGGACATTCCAATCGCGCAGTTCGGCAGCTCTCACGTCGGGCAGATGAAAACCATCTACCGGAAAGGGCTCGGCTTGCGCTACGGCCGGATGATGCAGGCCATCTCGGGTGTGCATTTCAACTACTCCTTTCCGCTGCCCTTCTGGGAAGCGTACGCGGAGGTGCTGCAGTCGCGCGATCACGGTGCGCGGTTCGTCTCGGCGCGCTATTTCGACCTGTTGCGAAACTATCGCCGCTACGGCTGGATTGTGTTGTATCTGTTCGGCGTCTCGCCGGTCGTCTGTAAATCGTTTCTGAAAGGCCGTGATTTTCAGCTCGCGGACTTCACGACCAACACCGCCTACGAGCCGTATGCCACCAGCCTGAGAATGAGCGACGTGGGCTATCGCAACCGCAACCAGGCGGGCCTGGCCGTCTCCGTCAACAGTCTCGAGGAGTACGTGCGCGACCTGACGCACGCAATCACGACTCCCCATCCGCCGTACGAGGCGCTCGGCGTGAAAGTCGACGGCGAGTACCGTCAGTTGAATGCCAACATCCTGCAGATCGAGAACGAATACTACAGCTTCATCCGCCCCAAGCGGGTGGCCCGCTCTGGCGAGAGACCGACGAAGGCGCTGCAGCGCGCCGGTGTCGAATACGTCGAGGTCCGCGCGCTGGATGTGAGTGCGTTCGATCCGGTCGGCGTGAATCAGAACAAACTCCGCTTCCTCGAAGCCTTCCTCGCCCTGTGCCTGTTGAAAGAAAGCCCCCCGATCGGCGAATCCGAGCAGGCCTCCCTCGACAGCAATCACGTCACCGTGGCGAGACGCGGGCGTGAGCCGGGCCTGAGCCTTTGGCGGGAGGGGCAGGACGTTCCCATGGAAGGTTGGGCGCGGGAACTGCTGGATTCCATGGTCGGGATCTGCGAGATCCTCGACCGGGGCGATGCGTCGCGGCCCTACTCCCAGGCCTTGGCGATCCAGGCCGCGAAGGTCCAGGACGTCACGCGCACCCCGTCCGCGCGGCTGATGGAAGAGCTCACCAGCTCGGACGAGTCCTTTTTTGACCTCGCCCTGCGCATGTCCGCGACCCACAAAGCCTATTTTCTCGATCTCTACCCGCCGAACGAGGAACGCCTGGGGGAGTTCGCGCGCGAGGCAGAGGAGTCCCTGGCGCAACAGGCGCGCATCGAAGCCAGTGATCAAGGCACGTTCGAGGAATATCTCGCACGGTATTTTGCGAACTAGCTCACACGTGACATAAATACAACGTGACGGTCACTTCCCTTTCATCGTGGCGGGACTAAAATCTCGCCCCCACACCGGACAAGGACAAGGCCGGTGGGCCTACAAAAATTGACGATGAAGGGCTCAAAAATGAAAACATCACTGGAAGTGGACAGCCTTCTGGCCAAGCCACGACCCCTGTCCTCGGCGGCGAACGATGAGTTCGTCAGTGCAGTCCAGCCGGCCTCGGGCTGGGACCCGTTCGAAGTCTGGCGCACTCGCGTCAAGGCGGCGGCGAAAGAAGATTTGAACTCCGCAGGTCGCGTCATCAGCTGATCCTTCGCGGCCCGATGGCTTTCAGGCCGGGCCGGCGTCAATACCCCCGCTGAGGCATTGTTCGCCTCATACGGTCGCGGTCCAATACGTCCAAGAAAAGTGATTCCGCTTCGGGCTGCCTCGGTGGTCGCGCTGAGCCCGACTTGCGCGCGCACGCCGAAAGGTCCGATCCTCTCGCCATGAATGCATTGTCAGTTCGCGGACTTACCAAAACCTACAAAAACGGGGTGCAGGCGCTCAAGGGCATCGACCTCGACGTCGAGCAGGGCGATTTCTTCGCCCTCCTGGGCCCGAATGGCGCCGGCAAGACGACCCTGATCGGGATCGTGACCTCACTGGTCAACAAGAGTGGCGGTCAGGCTAGCGTTTTCGGCCACGACATCGATCGTGAGCTCGAGGCGGCCAAGGCCTGCATCGGCATCGTCCCGCAGGAGCTGAACTTCAACCAGTTCGAGACTCCCTACACGATCGTCGTCAATCAGGCGGGCTTCTACGGCATTCCCCGCCCGGTCGCGCGCGAGCGGGCCGAGAAATACCTGAAGCAGCTGCAGCTATGGGACAAGCGAGACAAAATGTCGCGCGGTCTCTCGGGCGGCATGAAGCGCCGGCTCATGATCGCCCGTGCTCTTGTGCACGAGCCGAGGCTGCTGATCCTCGATGAGCCGACTGCTGGCGTGGATATCGAGATCCGTCGCTCGATGTGGGATTTCCTGCGTGAGATCAACGAGCAGGGCACCACCATCATCCTGACGACGCACTACCTCGAGGAAGCCGAGACCCTCTGCCGCAACATCGCGATCATCAACGGAGGACAGATCGTCGAGCGTGACCGCATGAGCAGCCTGCTGCGCAAACTCAACACGGAGACGTTCGTGCTGAACCTGCGCGATTCACTGGCTGAGGCGCCGAAGCTCGAGGGCTACGACGTCGCCCTCATCGACAATCACACCTTGGAGATCGAAACGGCCAAGGAGCAGAACCTCAACGACGTGTTCGCCCGGCTGTCAGTGCTCGGCATCGAAGTGCTGAGCATGCGCAATAAGGTGAACCGCCTCGAGGAAATCTTCATGCGCCTCATCGAGAAGAATGGTCTCGGCGGCGGCGCCAACGCCGACACCGCCGCTGCGGCGCTAGCGCAAGCGGCTCCCGTCCGCGCGCAGGGAGGGCAGTCGCGATGAGCACAGTCGTCGCCGAGGAAACCCCGGCCCCACAGATCAACGCCACCGTCATCCGTTGGATCGGCTTCAAGACGATCGTCATCCGGGAGTACGGTCGCATCATCCGCATCTGGGCGCAGACGATCGTCCCGTCCGCGGTGACCGCGACCCTGTATTTCGTGATTTTCGGCAGCCTCATCGGCAAGCGCGTCGGCGCGATGGGTGGCTTCGACTACATGCAGTACATCGCGCCCGGCCTCATCATGATGGCCGTCATCCAGAACTCGTACGCGAACGTCGTCTCGTCGTTCTTCGGCGCGAAGTTCGGCAAGCACCTCGAGGAGATGTTGGTCTCCCCACTGCCGAGCTGGGTTATCGTGGCTGGCTACGTTGCCGGCGGCGTGGTGCGCGGCCTACTGGTCGGCGCCGGCGTGACCATCGTGTCGCTGCTGTTCACGCACCTGCACGTGCATCATTTCCTGGTGATCCTCGCTGCGGTACTGCTGACTTCGATCACGTTCTCCCTCGGCGGCTTCCTGAACGCGCTGTACGCGAAGAACTTTGATCAGGTGAACTGGATCCCCACCTTCATCCTCACGCCGCTCACCTATTTCGGCGGGGTCTTCTATTCCATAGCGCTGCTTCCGATATGGGCGCAGAAGCTCTCCTTCGTAAACCCCATCCTGCACATGGTGAATGCCTTCCGCTTCGGTTTTCTCGGAACCTCGGATATCGACATCCGGGTGGCGTTTGCGCTGATGATCGGGGCTGCCGTCGCATTGTTCGCGACGGCGGTGTTCCTGATGAATCGCGGAAGCGGCATCCGCGAATGAAGCCCGTCGTGGCGCTGGTCACGGCGCGTGAGGCCCGCGGGCTCGATGAGGATTTGCCACCGCTCGAAGCGGCGATGGACGCGGCCGGCTTCGAGACCCGGGTCGTCGACTGGGATGACCCGCATGCGCAGTGGGGCTCGTTCGATCTGGCGCTATTGCGCTCGACGTGGGACTACACCGACCGGCTCCCTGAGTTTCTGGCCTGGGTCGACTCCGCGGCGGCCGTTACGAGGCTCTTGAATCCACCGCCGGTCGTCCGTTGGAACACCGACAAGCACTACTTGTCAGAGTTGGCGCGAGCCGGGGCGCCTGTTGTATCCAGTACTTTCGTCGAGCCTGGCGAGAACGCCGCGCGCGCCCTGGACACGTTCCTAGCCCGTCACGACTCCCCGGAGTTTGTCGTGAAGCCTTCGGTGGGTGCGGGTTCGCGTGACACCCAACGTCACGTCCGCACGGAAATCGAAGTGGCCCTGGCTCATGCGCAACGGCTGTTGGATGCGCGACGCAGCGTGTTGTTACAGCCGTACCTGGAGAGCGTCGACACTGAAGGAGAGACGGCGCTCATGTTCTTCGCCGGCCACTTCAGTCACGCCATCCGCAAGGGCCCCCTCCTGCCGCGGGGATCGACGGCGTCGCCCGCTATCGGCCTGTTCGCCCCCGAAAAGATCACTTCCCGGATCCCTGGCGCGGACGAGCTCCGGGTCGCCGGCCAGGTCCTGAGCGGCCTGCCTTTCGAGGCCCCGCTGTATGCCCGGGTCGACCTCATCCGGGATACCTCGGGTGCCGCTGTCCTGCTCGAGCTCGAGCTGACCGAGCCCTCCTTGTTTTTCGCGCATTCCGCCGGCTCCGCGGAGCGTTTCGCCGCCGCCGTGGTCAAACACGCGACAACGGCGTAAGAGAGGGGCATTGCCCCGCCCTGGAACTGCTGGCGGGCTCGCGCATTGGAGTTTGCGCCGCCACGGCCAATCCGTTGGAACGCAAGAATCCAAGCTGGGGCACCTGGTTCAACACATTTCGTGAGGCCGGACACACAAAACAGCGTCCAAACCCCTGTTCGAAAAAAAACTTTCACAATTTGTTCACCCGGCTGACGTAGCCGGGGCACAGGCTATGCTCATGAAAGCGGGTGCGTTCAACACGTTCATGGCTCGGGTCGACGCCGCCGAATACAGCCTCTGCAGGAAGCTGAATCGGGGTGCGGCGTTCGCCTTCCCACGGCGGTTGTTCCAGATAGCGAGCCGCCTGGGCGACGGGGTCATCTGGTACGTCGTACTCGCGCTGCTGCCCCTCCTGTACGGAGCGGCGGCCATCAAGCCGGCAATCATCATGGCGCTCACGGGCGTCCTCGGCGTGGCGCTCTACAAGGCCCTGAAGCACGTTTTTGTACGAGAGCGGCCCTTCATCACCCACTCCACGATCGACCTCGCCATGGCGCCGCTCGATCGCTACAGCTTCCCTTCCGGGCACACGCTGCACGCCGTGTCGTTTGCCTGGCAGGCCACGGCACATTTCCCCGAGCTCGGTTGGGTTCTGGTCCCGCTGGCGGCCTTGATCGCGGGCTCCCGTGTCGTGCTCGGTCTTCACTATCCCACTGACGTGTTGGCGGGAGCCGCCATCGGAGCGTCCTTGGCTGAGCTCGGTTGCGCACTGGTTTGAGCAAAGTAGTCTGACACGCGTGCGCGTCCTATTTATCTCGGACGTCTATTTCCCACGGGTCAACGGCGTCTCGACCTCGATCAGAACCTTTCGCCAGGACCTCGCCAATTGCGGCGTGGAGACGGTACTGGTTGCTCCGCAATATGACAGTGGCGAGCCGGATGGCGAGTCCGGACTGTTGCGGGTTCCATCTGGAAATGTCCCGCGGGATCCCGAAGATCGGCGCATGCGTTGGGGCGCGCTGACGCGGACCCTGGATAGCCTGCCGCGGGACGAGTTCGACCTCGTCCACATCCACACACCCTTCATCGCACACTACGCGGGCGCCCGCTTCGCAAGGCGCGCGAGCTTGCCCAGTGTCGCGACCTATCACACGTTTTTCGAGGAATACGCCCAACACTACGTGCCGGCAATGCCGAAGTGGCTGGGGCGTTATCTCGCGCGCGCCTTTACGCGATCGCAATGTGACGATGTGCAGGCACTGATCGCACCCTCCGAGCCCATGCGCGACGTTCTGCTCGAGTACGGCGTCTCCACGCCGATTCACGTGTTGCCGACAGGACTTGCCGCCGATCGCTTCGTCGCCGGCGACGCCAGCCGCTTCCGGGCCCAGTCCGGCCTGCCGCCGGACCGTCCATTGATGACCTACATCGGTCGCGTGGCCCACGAGAAGAACATCGACTTCCTGGTACGCGTGTTCACGAAAGTACGCGAGACGATTCCCCAGGCGATGCTGGTCATCGCCGGCGAGGGGCCGGCGCGCGAATCACTGCGTCAACTCGTAATGAGCCTGAAGCTGGAATCGGATGTCTTTTTCGCCGGCTACCTGGATCGCAACACGGCGCTGCTCGACTGTTATGCCGCCGCCAACGTGTTTGCTTTCGCTTCACGCACCGAAACACAGGGTCTCGTACTGCTCGAAGCCATGGCGCAGGGCGCCCCGGTGGTCTCGACCGCGGAGCTGGGAACCCGTTCTATTCTGAAGCCCGGTTGCGGAGCGCTGGTCGTCGGCGAGAATCGCGACGAGTTCGCCGCGGCGGTGATCCGCGTGCTGCAGGACGACAAGCTGCAAAAGGATCTCGGCGAGCGCGGGCAGGTCTACGCAAAAACGTGGTCCTCAGCCTCGATGGCACGCCGGCTCGCTGACCTCTACGACACTATTCGCCTCGCGCCCAAGGCATCCCGCGTAGTAGCCTAAATCAGGAGTCTGGCTGGCCGACGATCGCCTACTGCGGCCTGCCCCCTCAGCCAGCCAGAGTCCACGTCGCGGGCTGGCGACATCGCTGGTGCGAGCGATGTTCTGCGCTACACTTTCTCCAAACTGTCATTTCGGGTGTTGGATGGGAGCGGTCATGGCGGCGAAGCGGGCGTTGATTGTCGACGACTCCAAGTCCGCGCGCCTGTTCCTTGCGCGAATCCTCGAGAAATACGAGCTCGATGTCGATAACGCCGAGAACGCGGAGTCGGCGATCGAATACCTGACCACCCACCGTCCCGACGTGATCTTCATGGATCACATGATGCCGGGGATGGACGGCTTCCAGGCCGTACAGGCCATCAAGAACAACCCGCGCACCGCCACCATCCCGATCATGATGTACACCTCCCAGGAGGGCGAGCTCTACCTGGGACAAGCGCGCGCCCTCGGCGCCGTGGGTGTGCTGCCGAAGCAGATCAAACAGGCCGACGTCTCGAAGGTGCTGTACCAACTGCATCTGGTTCCAGACAGGCGCCGCGCCGAACAGTCCACCTTCACGCCGGTGAACGCGCCCGGAGTGAGCGGTGTGGACGTCCCCGACCTGAATGCATTGGCCGCCGCGGCCGATCCGAATGCGCCGGTGGTGTTGACTGCTTCAGCGCTGCGCGAGCAGTTCGCGGAATTGCGTCGCGCGCTCGTTGCCGGGGTGGACACCCAGACGGACCGGATAACGGCCGAGGTCCGCGCACTTCTGCTCGAATCCCTACCCCCTCCATCACCGGGCACGCCGGCTCCGCGGCCCCCTATCCCTTGGGGGTGGGTTGTCGCGAGCGTAGCCCTGGCCATCGCGTTCCTGAGCACTACGCTCTGGTGGCGGAGCGTCAATCAGCTGGACGAGGTGACAGCGGAGATCACCCTGCTGCGCGGCGCCGTGAGCGACCAGCAGGTCGCCGTGGCGGCGCTGGCGGCTGCGGTGCCCACCCGCAAGGGCGCTGGCCAAGGGGCGCTGGCTGAATCGATGCCTGGAGTAGAGGCTGCCGGGGCCGCACGGGCGAGCGAAGCGAAGCCCATGGTCATGCCATACCCCTATGGTGCCGAGGCTTTGGGAGGTACCCGGCTGGACGCCGTCCGGCAGATGGTCTACCGGCTCGCCAAGGAGAACACCACCGGCGTGGTGGACATCAAAACCTTTGCCGGACGGTTCTGCCTCGTCGGCAACTCGGTCGACGGCTTCTCGCTTGCACCGGACGAGACCCTTTTCGCAAAATGCGATTTGGTCGGTAACCCTGCAGAAGATGCCCTTCCACCCTCGCAACGCATTCCCCTCGCTCTCGCCAATATCGCTGGCGATATCCGTCATTCGACACACGGAGCGTTGCAGGTGCAATCCGCCATGGGTAACCCGGCGACCCTTGCCACCCCGTATCCCCCTATCTCAACCGATCTCACGGCCGGCGAATGGAACCGCGCCGCCAGCGCCAATAACCGCGTGGAGATTCGTGTGCGCTGAGCCCGGCGCGTCGTGGCCGTGATTCTCGACGGCGACGACTTCCAGCCACCCCGCTGGTTACGCAATAGACACCTGCAATCCATGCTGGCGAGCACGTCCGCGCGCCGAGGTCCCATAGAACGACGGGCGGCCCCCGTCGTTGCCGTCGAGAAGGGGTTCCTCCTCGACTGCGGGGACGGAGTCCGCCTGCAATGCTTCACGTCGACGCCCGAGAACAGCACGGGGCGCGTGGTCGTCCTTTTGCACGGTTGGGAGGGTAGCGCACAGTCGCTGTACGTCCTGTCCTTGGCGCAGCAGTTGTTCGAGCGCGGGTTCGAGGTAGTACGACTCAATCTTCGCGACCATGGTGATACGCATCATCTGAACCGGGAGTTGTTTCACTCATGCCGGTTGCCTGAGGTGGTCGGAGCCATCGGCAACATCCAACGGCTCTTCCGCGGTAAGTCACTCAACCTGGTGGGCTTCTCTCTCGGCGGGAACTTCGTGTTGCGCGTGGCCGCCCAGGCGGGAGAGGCCAACCTCGATATCGCGAAGGTCATCGCGGTCTCGCCGGTACTCGACCCGGGCGCGACGTTGATCGCGCTGGAGCAGGGCATGCCGGGCTATCAGCTGTACTTCGTGCGCAAGTGGATGCACTCGCTGTTGAAGAAACAGGCTGTCTGGCCGGCTGATTACGACTTCCACGAGATCGGAAGGCTGGCGAATCTGCGGCGTATGACGGCGGAGCTGATCCGGCGCTTCACCGAGTTTCCGAGTCTCGACGACTACCTGAATGGCTACTCGATCACCGAGGGACGCCTGGCGCGGCTCGAGGTACCGGCAACGATCATCACGGCGTTGGACGATCCCATCATTCCCGCGCACAGCCTCGAGCGCCTCGCGCGCCCGTCCTGCCTGCATCTGACGGTCACCCGGTTCGGCGGCCATTGCGGGTTCCTGGAGCGCCTCGTCGGCCCGAGTTGGGTCGAGCGCCGCATCGTGGCCGAGCTCGACTCCGAGAACGAGGCCGGCGAAGCCCACACTGCTCTCACCAGCGCGTGATGCTTCCCGCAATAGTGTTTTCGCGTGCCGTCGCCTCCGAGGCGGCATGCGTGCGCATGGCTTCGCTGAGCGCGCGCACGTCCCGCGTCGCTATGAAATGCGCGCCTCGTGCTCCCAGGTCGAGTACTGCCTCGAGGGTGTCGATCTCATAAAC
The DNA here is from genome assembly GCA_036834945.1 of Steroidobacteraceae bacterium. Taxonomy (GTDB): domain Bacteria; phylum Pseudomonadota; class Gammaproteobacteria; order Steroidobacterales; family Steroidobacteraceae; genus 13-2-20CM-66-19. The sequence continues at coordinate 20,502 of DAITMW010000027.1, read as the reverse complement.
CAACCAACGCCATGGCCCGCGCCAGAGCGCGCTGCCGGCGGGAAGGTAGGCGCGATCACAAAACAGGTAGTCAGGTTGGAGTGCCTCGTACTTCAGCCGCGTGTGATCGTCATAGGCCGGAAGGACCCAGGCAACCGGGTAACCCGTCATGTTGCGCGCCGTGTGGATCGTAGTCAGATCGCCGGAAGCGAGCACACATCGTGAGCGCACGGGCTTGAGGGTGCGGATGACCTGGGAGATCACGTGCTCGCGACCGAAACGTCGGACGCTCGCATCGCCGATCACTATGAATGCTGTGATTTCCGGACGTCCCTCCAACAGGCCCAGAGTGGCGGCGAGTGAGGCGATTCGCGCGTCGCTGAAACGATCGCCGAAGCGCTCGGGCTGTCCGGCCGGGAGCGTGGCGAGCTGAGCCGCCGACAAGTGCTCGAATCGTTCGATTTTGGCGAATTGGCGATCGCAGGCCACGACGGGCACGCCGTCGGCAGACACATGCACATCCAACTCGATGAAGCGTGCTCCGAGTGTGAGGGCCGAGCGCAACGCCGCCAGGCTATTCTCGGGAAAATCCCGGGAATTCCCGCGCCGCGCCACCATATGTAAGAGTCTGAAGGCTTTCATGCGAACCCGAGCGTCGCCGAATGCATACAGCATGATGCACGTTCCCTGTGCCACTGCCGTCAGGGCCGAATATAACGGCCCGGCGCCCCGCATCATAACCGCGACGCGTCATGTTTCTTCAGACTTCGATCACGGCAAGCGTCAGCCCACCTTGCGCTTTTCCTCAAAACGCACGATCGGCTGGCCACTGGTGATAGTGACCTCGCCATCGATCACCGCACCCTTCGCGACGGCGATGCTCCGGGCGACGATGTCGGCCCTGATGACCGCCGTGGCGCCAACCTCGAGCTTCTCTTCGATCACCAGCTTGCCGGAGATGCGCCCCGCGATCACCGCGGCCTGCGCATGAATCTCGCCTTCCCACTGTGAGTCGGCCGCCATGCGCAATGCCCCGCCCACGCGGCCATCCCCGCGAATGGCGCCCATGACGACGAGCGGACCGCCGGTCTCGACATCGCCGGTTAGATGGCATCCTTCGGCCACGAAAGTGGGGGATACGCCGATCTGGTCGACCAGACGGCGCTTCGGTGTATCACTCATGTCATCCTTAATAGCGGCGGGAAACGCGCCGACTTTACCGGTAGGTCATAGAATAGCCGCCGCCCCGGGGTCGAGGATGTCGATGATGCTCACATTCCGTGCACGAAACGTGGCTGGCCCATGGGTCCGCCGGGCTGCACTGGCCTTTTTTTTCGCTCTCGCCGCTGCCTGCAGCCGCGAGCAGCAGGACTGGCGGTCCGCGGAAGCCGCCGACACGGTCGAAAGCTATGGACAGTTTCTAAAGCGGCACCCGGACAGCGAGTTGGCGACGCAGGCGCGCACGCGAGTCACGCAGCTCGCGGAGGAGCGCGAGTGGAGCCAGGCCAGCAGTGCTGATAATGCGGATGCCTACCGGCAATTCCTGGCGCAGCATCCCAACGGGAAGTGGGCGCAGGAGGCGCGCATCCGGATTCAGAATTTCGCCCTCAACGG
>DAITMW010000027.1:4353-18809 GCA_036834945.1 Steroidobacteraceae bacterium | reverse complement strand
TTCCATCCACGAACGGCACGCCGGCGGGCTACGGCGTGCAGCTCGGCGCCTTCGGCAGCCAAGGCGCCGCCAACAATGCATGGCAACAACTGACGGCGCGCTTCGGCGCCGAATTGCGTGGCCTCACGCCACACGTCGTGTCGGCCAACACAGCCACTGGTCCTTTGTTCAGGCTGCAGGCGCAGGTGGCTGACGAGGCCCACGCACGTTCGCTGTGCGACGTGTTGAAGAAGCAGTCCCAGGCCTGCGTGCCGGTGTTGCCACACTGAGACGAACTGACACGGCGTCCTGCTTCGGTCCAAACATGACAATTCACGTCACTGTGCGGACCCCGTCACGGGTCCTCTAAGTTATTGTTTTAATTGGATTGTGCGCCCTGGCACAGCCTTTGCTTCTGCTTGCACAGTGCGGCGGCTGTCCCCCGGCAGCCCCCCGCAACGAATTGCGAACAACTTCCCCGGTGTTCGCTCCCTGAGCGCCGCGATGCGACTTCCCCCGCTCGCGGCGCTTTTTTAATTCAACACGGACACATCGAGCCTCCCGCTGCGGCGCTCGACGCTGACACCAACAGCGCCCGAAGTGCAATTGAGCACCAGGTCGACACTGGCGGAGCCCACCTCGAGCCCGCGCAGTGTCAGACGTTGGATGCCCTCCGGCAGTTGCGGATAACGGAAGGTGATGCAACCGAGACTGCCGTCGATGCTGATTCCGAGGCACGCCTGCAGCAGCATGAACACCGCCCCGGCGGACCAGGCGTGCGGCGAGCAGGCGACGGGATAACTCGTCGGCGACTTGCCGTCGCGCCTGCGGAAGCCGCAGAAGAGCTCCGGCATCCTGCCGGAGTCGAAGAACGCGGCGGCCTCCAGCTGAGCGCTGAAGATGCGCAATGCCAGCTCCTTTGTCGGCAACGCCGCGAACCCCATCGCCAACAGCGCGTTGTCGTGCGGCCAGATCGACCCGTTGTGATAGGCCATCGGGTTGTAGCGCACCTCGCGATCGGCGAGCGTGCGAACACCCCAGCCGGTGAAAAAAGTCTCGTCTCCAAGAGTCCTTGCGATGGTGGCGACACGTTCTGACGCCGCGATCCCCGTGAACAGGCAGTGCCCCGCATTCGACGTGCGCACGCGGCAAGGCTGTTTGTTTCCGTCGAGAGCGAGTGCATACAGGCCCATCTCTTCGCACCAGAAGGACTTCTCGAATCGCGCGCGCAATGCCACAGCCTTTTCCCGCTGTTCATTGGCCTGGGCTTCGTGACCTAGCGCGCGAGCCAGTTCGCTGGCCGCTACGCGAGCGGCGTACGTGTAAGCCTGCACTTCGCAAAGCGCTATCGGCCCCTCGGCGAGGCTGCCGTCTTCGTGAAACACCGCGTCCGGCGAGCCTTTCCAGCCGTGGTGGGCCAATCCCCGGGGCGAGCGCTGCCGGTACTCGATGAATCCATCCCCGTCCAGATCACCGTGTTTGTCGAGCCATTCGAGCGCCGCCACAATGTTCCGCCAGATGCTGCTGATGAAAGTCAGATCGGCGGTACGGCGCCAATAGGCCCCGGCCACCATCACGAACAACGGTGTCGCGTCGACGCTCCCGTAGTAGCGTCCGAAGGGAACCTCACCCAACGCGGCCATCTCACCGTGCCGCGCTTCATGAAGTATTTTCCCCGGTTCCGCATCATGCTCGGGATCATGGCGGGTGGCCTGGGTCTGCGCCAGAAATGACAGTACGCCACGCGCGATATTCGGCGTGAGCCACAAACACTGCAGGGCTGTAATGAGGCCATCGCGGCCGAACGTCGTGTCGAACCACGGGAGGCCTGCGGCTGGATAGATTCCCGCGGGCGTCCTGGTGAGTAACATGTTGAGATCGGCGGTCGAGCGCTCTATCCAGGAGCCCAGTCTCTCGTGCGGCGTGACAATCGCGCATTTCAGCCGCTCACCCTCCTTGAGCGCGCGCTCGGCGAGGGCGACGGCGGCGTCATATGACATCGCCTGCTGCCGTGGCGTCTCGGTCTGGCACGAGACGGTGACTTCGAAGATCTGCTCGCTATGCCCCTCGAGTTGCGCGCCCAGTCGCAACTCGCTTCCAGAAATCTGCTCGGGAGGGGGCTGGCATTCCAGGCGCGTGCGCCGCACCACGCCATCGAGGCCAACATACGCGAGTTCTGCGTAATCACCGCCAACGAGAGGCTCGGCGATACGCCCGCGGCGGGCGCGCTGTTGGCCACGCACTTCAAAGATGTCCGCGTAATCAGCAGCGAACTCCAGCGACAAGGTGATGTTGAGGGGCGTCAGCGTGAAGTTACGGACGTGGATGCGCTCGTGACACGTGCCTTGCCACAAGACCTTGGAGCGGTAAACGTGAAGGCTGCCTCGTGGCAGGATCTGCCCGTCGCCCATGTCCATGTCCGGGTTGGTCAGGTCCACGCTGAGCAGGATGCCGTCGCGCCGCACTGCGGAACAAAGCAGCAGCGGCCGCGCGCCGGCGAGTCGCAGTGCGAACTGCGACAGGAAGCGCGTGCCTTCGTAAAAAAGCCCTTCCTCGCGGCGGGCGCCCGCCGCGATGTCACCGAATTCATTGAACAGGCCGAGAGTGTCGTCCTGCTTCAAAACCTGGGTGCGCTCGGGGACCGGGACCTCCTGGGCGAGGATGTAATACTCGCTCCCGGCAACGGCTAGGCTCTCGGCGGGCAAAGTTGCTCTCCATGACTGGTAAAAATCCCACGGGCGGGGGACTCCGCGGCCTGTTGCGACGCTGCACGGGACTGCGGCGTGCTACAGGTGAACTGAAGCAGCGCCGGCCTTCGGTCAGGGAGACCACGCTTGCAAGAGCCTCCGGCTACGGGCGGCAACGGGTGGGTGTGCGAAGGCGGCGCGACTTGAGCTTTGCATATAGGCTTGGACGGCACCGCCATGCCCTTGCACTGAGCAAATCGTGTACCCATTGTTTGCTGTTCCAGCCTCCGCGCAGAACCCCCATGAAAAACCTTTTTTCCTCACTTTTCAGGAGCTTAGGATCGCCGACCGGCTTGGCCGGGGCGGCACTCCCGGCGGTCCCGGGACGTGAGGCGGTGCGGGCGACGACGCTCGGGAACGGCCTGCGGGTGATTGTGTGGCCGGTGCACGACATCCCGAACGTCGCCCTCTATAACTGGGTTCGTGCCGGAAGCCGGAACGAGGCGCCCGGCATCACGGGCCTCGCCCATTTCTTCGAGCACATGATGTTCAACGGCACCACGCGGCGGCGCCCGGGGGAGTTCGACCGTCTGATGGAGGCGCAGGGTGGCGCCAACAACGCCTTCACCAGTGACGATGTCACGGTCTACCAGGACTGGTTCCCGCGGAGTGCGCTCGATCTGGTTTTCGATCTTGAGTCCGATCGGGTCGGGAACCTGGCATTTGTGCCCGAGGTGATCGAGAGCGAGCGTGGAGTCGTCTCTTCCGAACGCCGGCTGCGCGTGGAAGACAACAACCCGGGATTCCTCGGTGAGCAGGTGCAGGCGGCGGCATTCGTCACGCATCCCTATCGCTTCCCGACGATCGGCTGGCCTGCGGATATCCAAGCCTGGCGCCGGTCGGATCTGCAGGATTTTTTCAAGACCTACTACGCTCCCAACAATCTGACACTGGTGTTGGCCGGCGACTTGATCCCGGAGCAGGTGTTTGATCTCGCCCGGAAGTATTTCGAGCCCATCCCGCGGCAACTGGCTCCCACGCCTGTCAGTGCCCGCGAGCCGGAGCAGCTCGAGGAGCGTGTGGTGGTCGTCCGCCGCAAGGCACAAACCCCTCTCGTGCAATATGCGTATAAGGCGCCTGCGGCGGCTGATCCGCGCGCGCCTGCCGTGAATCTGTTGCTGTCGATACTCGTCGACGGCGATGCCTCGCGGTTGCACCGATCGCTCGTGGAGGAGAGGGAAGTCGCGGTCGAGGTGAGTGGTCACTGGCAGGAAGGATTCGATCCGGGCCTGCTGTGGCTGTACATGACCTTGCCCGAGGGTGCTGATCAGGACGAGGCCCGTAAGCTGTTGGACGCGGAGTTGACGGACGTGGTGCGCAATGGCGTAACGGCCGCGGAGCTGTCTCGCGCGAAGAACCTTACTGCGGCCGGCTTCTGGAAGAAGCTCGCGACCATCGACGGCAAGGCGCAGTTGTTGGGGGAATACGAGGTATTCCACGGCGACTGGGCGAAGCTGTTCAATGCTCCGGGGCAATTTGAGCAAGTGACCCGCGCTGACATCCAAGCTGTTGCGCGTGAGATCCTCGATACGCGACGGCGTACCGTAGGCATCCTGATCCCTGAGGAAGCAGCATGATCGGTCGCTTCTTCCTCAAGATGGCTGCCGCGACTACGAAAGGCACGCCACGTGGCCCCACAGGTACTGTGTTGGCGAAAGCCGGTGGTGGCGTGCACGTGCCGGTACACGAGCGATTCGTGCTCGACAACGGCATAAAGCTCATCATCGTCCCACGCAGCGATGTTCCGCTGGTTGCGTTTAACGCGGTTCTTCATGGTGGCTCGCTCGGAGACCAGCCGGCGAAGCCCGGTGTTGCCTCGATTCTCGCCGGCTTGCTCGAGAAAGGAGCGGGTAAGCGCGATGCGTTTGCCTTCGCTGACGCCGTCGAAGGGGTGGGTGGAAGCTTTAGTGCCGGCGCGAATGCCGAATCAATCAGTGTCCGAGGGCAGTTCCTCGCGCGCGACCAGCGGTTGATGTTGGAGTTGCTGGCGGACGCCTTGCTTCGCCCTCGTTTCGAGAGTGAAGAGCTCGAGGCCCTACGCGCGCGCCACATCGAAATGATCAAGGCCGCGAAGGACGCCGACCCTTCGGAGCTCATCGGCCTGTACGGCCGATCGTTCCTGTTCCACGGGCACCCCTACGGCCGCCCGGTGATCGGCAGCGAAACATCGCTCGCCGCCATCACGGAACAGGACGTGCTCGACTATTACGCGAAGAATTTCGGCGCGGATCGCCTGACCCTGGTGTTCGCAGGGGCTGTCGACCCGGCATGGCTGCGACGGATGGTGAGCAAGCTCTTTGGCGGCTGGAAGAAAGTCGGCACGAGCGTGCCGATTCTGAAGCCCGCGCCGCGTGTTAACGCTCGCGAAGTCTTGCTCATCGATTCACCCGGCTCGGTGCAGTCCCATTTCTGGGTTGGCAACGTAGGTGTAGATCGACGTTATCCGCGCCGCGCGGCACTCGACCTGGTCAACACGCTCTACGGCGGTCGTTTCACCTCCATCATCAACACCGAACTGCGCATCAAGTCCGGGCTCTCCTACGGGGCTCGCTCGGGCTTCGCCCGCGGCACCGTTGCTGGAGAGTTTGCGATCCATTCCTTCGCGGAGGCCGAGAACACCGGCAGGGCGCTCGACCTGACCCTACAGACCCTGAGTCGCCTCAAGCGCGATGGCGTCACAACGGAAATGCTCGAGTCGGCCCGAGCGTACGTGCTCGGCCAGTACCCGTTGAATTTCGAGACGGCTGCGGACTGGGCGGCGGCATTGGGCGAGATCGAGGTGTTCGGACTGGGTCCTGAGTACATCGACCACTATGGTCCGGCGCTACGCAACGTGACTCTCCAGGACACGCGGCAGGTGATCGACGAAGCCTTCCCTTCGCCCGACACGCTCGCCATTGTGTTGGTAGGAGACGCCGCGAAGATCCGTGAGCAGGTGGCAGGCTACGGTGCGATCACCGACATGACACTCATGCAGCCGGCGTTCGATCCAGCCGGTGGTCATGCCTGAACTGCCGGACATCACGGTCTATATCGAAGCACTCGAACGGCGCCTGCGTGGCGCCCGCCTCGAGTCCACGCGGATCTCGCATCCCTTTCTGCTGCGGACGTTCGAGCCGCCTATCTCGTCGCTGTATGGGCGGCGCGTCGTCGGCTTTCGGCGCCTCGGTAAGCGCATCGCCATCGGCTTCGAGGGTGATCACTGGCTCGTGTTTCACCTGATGATTGCCGGCCGGCTGCACTGGCTCACGCCCGCCGCCGCGGCGAAGAAAGGGCGTGCCGCGCTCGCTTCCTTCGTCTTTGATACGGGCACCCTCACGCTCACCGAGGCGGGAACGAAGCGGCGAGCTTCGCTCTACGTCTTTTCCTCGACTGAAGACCTGATGCATACCGATCCCGGAGGACTGGAGGTCCTAGAGGCATCCTTTGAGGAATTCAGCGCGCGACTGCGCGCAGAGAATCACACGCTCAAGCGCTCGTTAACTGATCCAAGGACCTTCAGCGGTATCGGTAATGCCTATTCGGACGAAATCTTGCACCGCGCACAGCTCTCTCCTGTGGCGCTCACGCAAAAACTCACACCGGAGTCGATCCGCAGGTTGTATGAAGCAATCCGCGTGGTGCTGCCGGAGTGGGCTGAACGACTGCGATCCGAAGCGAACGGGGAGTTTCCGGAAAAGGTCACGGCCTTCAGGGCCGAGATGGCGGTGCACGGCCGGTTCGGCAAACCGTGTCCCGTGTGCGCCACTTCGGTGCAACGCATCCGCTACGCCGAGAACGAAACCAACTATTGCCCACGATGCCAGACCGAAGGCCGGATCCTGGCCGATCGCTCGCTGTCGCGCCTGCTGAAGGACGACTGGCCGCGAACGGTCGAGGAGTTGGAAACTTAGTGTCGCGCCTGGGAGGCGTCGCAGGCGTGCGACGCACGCCTTGAGGTTTGTTAACCGGAAGCGGAGGGCTAGGCGGTACTCGAGGGGGTCAAGTAGCGCATCGCCCCCCGCTCCAGTCAACCTTGCGGCACGAGACGCCGCGAGACCTTACATCGACATCAAACTCGACCGAAAGTTCGATCCCGATCGTTACATCTGCATTAAATCGGGTCGATTGCGACCATTAGGTCTGCATCAGACCCTGTCGATTGCGACCACGACCACTACACCTTCATTAAGCCCGGTCGATTGCCCAATCGACCGGAAGGGGGCGGAAGACGAGACATTTCTCGAGGGGGTCAAGATCAGCCCCGTCTCCCGCTCCTTCAACTCGTCAGCTCTTCGGGGCCACCGCGATCTGCGCCACGGCGGCGTGGCTCTGCAGGGCCGTCAGATTGCGGGCGACGAACTCTGCCCTGGGGGCCACCGCCTCCGCCTTCTTCAGATCCGCCTGCGCGGCGGCCGTATCGTTCTGCGCCCAGTTGAGGACGGCGCGATTCGAGTAGGCCAGCGCGAGGTACTGGCGGTAGTCCTGACGAGCCCAGGACATGGACACCGGCAGGGTCGTGATCTCGTCCTTCGCGGCACGAACGGCGGCGTCGCACGCGTCGTGGGCCTCGTGGAACTTGCGCGTTACGATGAACGCAACACAGCGATTGGTGACGTCCGTCACGTTATCGAACGAGTGTCCGTCGACAGCGAGCTGGCGCAGGGCGAGATCGTAGTTGCCATGCACGAGCGAGTAGCCGGACGCGGTGTTGCTGAACGCGGTCAGTTCAAACGTGCGCGGCTGATCCGCAGCCTGCGCGGCCGAGCCGGCAGCCAGCAGCGCGGCTGCGAAGGCAAGGTGCACTGCCTGCGTCGCTTTACGACTGTTACGGCTTTGTGAAGACATTGTTGCGAGCTCCTGTCAGATTCGGTTGGTGCCGCTGCCAGCGCAGCGGGTGATGACACGATAGAAAACCTGACAGCATCCGACAAACGAAAAGAATTGGGCCGATGAATGATTCGCGCTCATCTCGAAGTCCGTGCGCGCGGCGGGAGTCTAACAGCGAACGAAAAAACAGGCGGATATAACAGCTATCAGCGCCATCGATGATTACAGGTCAGTTATGAGCTATGCCGCGCTGGTTATGTGTTTCGCGTCCCGCGTCGCGTGCTGATGCGGGAACAGCGCCGTGCGGGCGCCATGACAGGTATCAGGTCCGTGGATTCCCGCTGAACTGCGCACGGGCCCAGTGCGTGATCGCTCGAACCTCGGGTTTTTCCGCGTCTTTCGGCCTGCTCACGAGAAAATATGTGTCCTTCGTCTCAAGTTCGACCGAAAAAATCCTGATCAGCGCTCCGGTGCGGAACCAGGCATCGCACAGTGCGGATGGCGCGAGTGCGATACCGATGCCGCGCTCCGCGGCACGCACCACGGCGGACATGCTATCGAGCTCGATCACGTTTTTAGGCTCTGGGGGTGCGAGGCCGACTTCTTCGGCCCAACTCGTCCACGCGAACGGGCGTGCCTTGTAAACGATCAGCGCCATTTGTTTGAAGACATCGCCGCCGAGACGCGCCACCGTGGCGGCGTGCTCTTTCGAGCAGACCGCTGTCAGGCTGAGCGAGAACAGCTTGCAGCTGGTAAGTCCCTGCGGCTCTTCGGTCGCCAGCAGGATCGAGACGTCGGCGGTCGGAGGATGAATGGACGGCCGCGGCTCGCTGGTGTCGATCTGCATGTCGATTTCGGGATGCGCAGCACAGAAACTCGTCAGTCGCGGGATGAAGAGCTCGCTCGCAAAGAAGGGCGGCAGCAGAACACGCAGAGTCTGCCTGCCGTTGCGGCGCGCGATCTGGGCCAGGCTGCGATCGAGTGCTTCGAGCAACGGCTCGACCTCATCGAGTAGTGTGTGGCCGGCGGTCGTCAGCTCGAGCGCGCGTGTCTTACGTTCAAACAAGCGCACGCCCAGTGAATCCTCCAGCTCGCGCATCTGGTGGCTTACGGCGGAGGGCGTTAGAAACAGCTCGTCCGCGGCGAACTTGAAGCTGCGATGTCGCGCAGCCACGCAGAACGCCCTGAGATTCCTCAGTGGTGGAGGACGGGAGAGACGCATTACGGACGGCGCGATACCGGTGTCCAGCATGATGACCGGTTGGGTGCAAAATCCATGCCGCCATCCGGCTCACATTCTAAGGCGCGTCACCCTTCGAGTTGCATCGTCTTGGGTGCGTCGCGCTCGTTCCCGCACCGACACAGCGCACGTGTCATATCGCCGTAATGCACATCAACGCAGCGCGCTATCCAGCCACCTCGAGAGCGTCCCGCCATCTACGGCCCCGGATTGCCGCGCGATCTCGCGCCCGTTACGAAACAGGATGAGTGTCGGAATGCTGCGGATATTGAAACGGCCCGCGAGCTCCTGTTGCTCGTCGGTGTTGATTTTCGCGACTTGCAACGTTGCGGAGCGCTCCTGCGCCGCCCGGTCGAGCACCGGCGCCATCATGTGGCAAGGCCCGCACCAGGGAGCCCAGAAGTCCACCAGCACCGGCAGACTGGTCCGCTCGACATAGGTCGCGAAACTCTCCTTGTCGAGAGCCACCGCCTTACCCGTCAGGAGCTCCGACTTGCAGCGCGGGCATTTCGGGTGCTCACCGGATCTGTCAGCCGGCACTCGCACGACCGCGTGACATTGCGGACAGGCGGCGAGAATAGGGCTCTCAGCAGTGGCGGTGCTCATGGGTACGTCCAGGGTCGAAGCGTGATCACACCCAAGTGGGGCCACGCGTCACAGATTCAACGCCGCCGCGCACCTTGCAAGGCAAGCTGTGGGCCCCCACCTTGCAGGGCAATTGCGAGCGCGCGTACCGTGCGCTTCAGTCACGCGCCATCCCTCTTCAGGCGCGAACGAATCGAGGACTATGGAATACCGGGACTACTACAAGATTCTGGGCGTGGAGCGCGCGGCCACGGCGGATGACATCAAGAAGTCGTATCGCCGGCTCGCGCGCAAGTACCACCCGGACGTCAGTAAGGAGAAAGACGCCGAGAGCCGGTTCAAGGAGGTCCAGGAGGCGTACGAGGTTCTGAAGGACCCCGAGAAGCGCGCCGCCTATGACCAGCTGGGCAGCAACTGGAAGTCGGGCGAGCAATTCCGCCCGCCGCCGGATTGGGGCAGCGGCTTTGAATTCCGTGGGGGCCCCCGTGGAGCACGACAAGGCGCGCGCTATGGGAGTGGTACGACCGAGGACGTCTTCGAGGACGAAGGCTATAGCGACTTCTTTTCCTCCCTCTTCGGCGGCGCCGCCGCCGGGGGCGCAGGCCCCTTTGCGTCCGCTGGTGGCCGACGCAGCCGTGCGGGGCGCGATCATCACGCCGCGATCGACATCGATCTCGAAGAGGCCTTCGGCGGGACGACCCGAACCCTCGAGCTCAAGCGTCCCAAGCTGAAGCCGGACGGGACCCTGGAGATCGAGCCGCACACCGTGAAGGTCACGATCCCGGCGGGCGTGACCGAAGGCCAGCTGATACGGCTCGCGGGTCAGGGTGAGGCGGCCCCCGGTGGAGGCCGCGCGGGAGACCTTTACCTCGAGGTCCACATGCGCCCAAACAAGATTTACACGCTCGAGGGACGCGACGTCACGCTCACGCTCCCCGTGGCTCCCTGGGAAGCCGCTCTGGGCGGCCCTGTAAAGGTACCCACCCTTGCCGGTGCTGTTGAGATGAACATCCCAGCCGGCGCGCAATCGGGCCAGAAATTGCGACTGCGAGGCCGTGGCTTACCCGGCCAGCCGGCGGGCGATCAATACGTACAATTGAAGGTAGTGCTTCCTCAGGCAAACTCACCTGAAGCCCGGGCGTTATATGAGGAAATGCGCCGTAAGCTGGCGTTCGATCCGCGGGCGGACATTGTTTGAGTTCCCCTAGCGAGGTGAGCCATGACCGATGCGACTGACCAGGCCCCCCATCTGCTCGATGAGCGGGATTGGATCGGTGCGGACCAGGTTTGTAGCCTGTGCCGGATCGAGCTCACCGCCGTGGTGGAGCTCGCCGATCTGGGCATCGTCTCGCCTCGAGGCTATGAGCCTGAGCAGTGGCAGTTTCCGGCGACGCAGTTGCCGCGGCTGCGTACCGTGGGGCGCCTGATGCGCGACCTCGGTTTGAACGTGAGTGGTGCGGCATTAGCCGTGGAGCTGCTCGAGGAGCAGCACCATCTCGAGCGTCGCTTACGCCGCCTGGAGCGGCTGATTCACGACAGCGGCCCTTGACGCGGACCGCCCTGAGGTCACTGTCCCATCCGGTCGGTATGGCCATCGAGCCAGGCTTCCTCTTCGACCGTACTCTGCCGCCCCAACACTTCGTTCCGATGCGGGAAACGCCCGAACTTCGCGATGATGGATCGATGCTGCTCCGCTGACTGAGCGGACGCTTCGAACACCTCGCGGAACTCCTGCGGTGCCTCGGTCAGGAGCCGTCGATACGCCGCGACCGACTCGTCCTGGACATCCCGGGCCTCGCAGTGCTGCAGCGGCATGTAGAAGAAGATGCGCTCGACGACATCGAGAGCGCCGTCAGCTGCCGACTGCATCCCGGCAAGTGTGAGATCGAGCGCCTGGTCATCGTACGCAAACGCCTGTGGCGTCCCGCGATAGATGTTGCGAGGGAACTGGTCCAGTAGAACGATGAGGCTCAGGCATCGTCGGGGGCTATCAGCCCAGCTCGCCAACTCGCCTTTGCCGGCGCGCTCGACGAGAGCGCCGAAGCGTCTGCGGATGCCCTCGTCGCGCTCCCGCTGGATCTCCACGGGCACATCGCCCGGAAACCACAGCTTGATGCGTTGGTTGAGCGCCTGCGCCGACATCGGCAGCTGGCCAAACCAGAAGTCGCGTACCTGACGGGCCTCATCCATGCCTGTACAGGATACACGGTGTTCCGTGTGCGCTTATCCGGATTTGACTTCGTCCGTCTCGAACAGCTTCTCCAGCTGTTGCGCGGCTTCGCGCGAGGTGGCCAGGAACTTGTTCTCGTCCTCTTTGACCGCGTATTGCGCCTGTAGCGTCGCCTCGTCGTGCTGACGGAATTTCTTGACGATCTCGCGGGCCGAGGCCTGGGTTTCGCCCAATGCCTGCAGCACGGATGAGGCGATCTCGAGACTGGAAACATAGGTCTCGCGAATGATGTTGGTGACGCCGGCGTCCATGAGCGAGAAGGCATGCTGGCGATTGCGCGCGCGAGCATAGATCTTGAGCTTGGGGAACTGCGAACGCAGCAGCTCCGCTGTGCGAACCGAAGCATCCACGTCGTCGATCGCCAGCACGAAGATTTTCGCCGTCGCGGCGCCCGCGGCACGCAAGAGATCCAGGCGAGAAACATCGCCGTAGTAGACCTGGTTGCCGAATCTCCGCACGAAGTCGACATTCTTTTGATTGCTGTCGAGCGCGGTAAAGGGGATGCGCCGGGATGTCAGGACGCGCGCCACGATCTGACCGAAACGTCCGAAGCCGGCGATGATGACCGGAGTATCGCGTTCGTCTATTTCGTCGTACGGTGCCGCAGGAGCTGCGAGCCATTGGGTGACCACGGTGTCGTGCACTACCAGCAGGAGTGGTCCCAGCATCATTGATAGCGTCACCGCCAGGATGAGCAGGTCGGCCGTGTCCTGGTCGAGGATGTGATGGCCGGTGGCCAGTGTGAACAGTACAAACGCGAACTCGCCACCGGCGGGAAGCGTAAAGCCCAGCCGCCATGCCGAGGACCCCTTGTGGTTCGTGAGTCGCCCTAGGAGCGTGACCGCGAGAAGCTTGATCAACATGAGTCCCGCGGTGATCGACAGTAGTTTCAAGGGCTGGGAAATGAACAAGCCCAGGTTGGCCGACATGCCGACCACGATGAAGAAGAGCCCGAGCAGGAGGCCCTTGAACGGCTCGATATCCGCTTCGAGCTCATGGCGGAACTCGCTGTCGGCCAGTAGGACGCCGGCCAGAAAAGCGCCGAGTGACATCGACAGCCCCGCCTTGTTCGCGAGCAGCGCCGTCCCGATAACCGTCAGGAGCGCAGCTGCGGTGAACACCTCGGATACCCGGATGCGGGCGACGATGCGCAGTGCGGGCCGCAACACGAGCCGCCCACCGACGATGACGATGGCGATCACGGCAACCAGCTTGAGCAGGATCGACCACAGCGCGCCATTGGCCGACTGCGCTGACTGAGTTGTACTCGACAGCATCGGCAGGATGGCCAGCACCGGCAGGACCGCGAGATCCTGGAACAGCAGGATGCCGAACGCGGATCGGCCATGCTGGCTCTTGAGTTGGCCGCGCTCAGCCAGGATCTGCAGGACGAGCGGCGTGGATGACAGGGAAAGACCGAACCCGACGATGCCCGCGCCCAACGGAGGCAGACCCATCAGAGTGGCCGCCGCGCCGAGCAGGACAGTGCAGAGCAGAACCTGCGCCATGCCCAGCCCGAACACGAGTCGCCGCATGACCCAAAGCCGGGTCGGCTGAAGCTCGAGCCCGATGATGAACAGCAGCAGGACCACGCCGAACTCGGCGATGTGCGAAATATTCGCGCTGTTCTCCACGAGCCGCAGTCCCCAAGGCCCGATGACAAGCCCGGCAGCCACATACCCGAGAATCGAGCTCAGGTTGCAAAGCCGGAAGAGCGAAACCGCGAGGACGGCGGCGGCGAGTAAGACAGCGGTCTGGGCGAGTGAAATCATGGAGTCCGCCACGCGTCAGTAAATTGCCGCCGATTCTGCCAAGAATCCCGCCCGCCGCGCCCGCTCTTGAGTTTGCGCTGGCGGACCCCCATCCCTGCCCCCATGCTGGAGGAGACTTCTTCAAACGAAGGTGCGCTGAGCGATACCGGATCTGACGAGGCGCTCGACGCCTATTCGAAAGCGGTCGTGGGTGCTGTGGAGCTGGTGGGACCAGCGGTTGTCAGTATTTACGTCGGCCCCGACTCGGGGCCCGGTGAGGCGGGCGGACGCGAGCGCGGCGGCGCTGGTTCGGGCGTTGTTGTGACGCCGGACGGCTACGTGTTGACCAACGAGCACGTGGTGCAAAGGGTCGATGAGGCGCGTGTAGCGTTCGTCGACGGCCGGAGTGTGCCCGCCGTGGTTGTCGGCCGTGACCCGGCCACCGATCTGGCGGTGCTCCGTGCGCAGACAGCGGCGTTACCCTACGCGCGGCTCGCGACCGCGAAGCCACTGCGAGTCGGCCAACTCGTTGTCGCTGTCGGCAATCCTCTCGGGTTCGAGTCCACCGTGTCAGCTGGAGTGGTCAGCGCGTTGGGGCGCTCCCTTCGCAGCCGACAAGGGCGGCTCATCGAAGGAATCGTGCAGCACACCGCGGCATTGAACCCTGGCAACTCCGGCGGTCCGCTGGTAGACGCCCAGGGTCGCGTCGTAGGTATCAACACGGCCATCATCGCCATGGCGCAGGGCATTGGCTTTTCCGTTCCCGCGGCGACGGCGCAGTGGGTGCTCACGGAAATTTTGACGCAGGGCCGCGTACGACGCGCATACCTTGGAATTTCCGTGCGCGATCGCCCGATCGATCTGCGGCTGGTCCGCGCATTGGACCTGGCGGTGAATCGCGCTACGGAAGTCATCGGGCGCGACGAGTCGGGACCCGCGGTTGATTCCGACCTACGTCCCGGCGATCTGATCGTCGGCGTGAACGCGGCCCCGGTGAACGGAGTCGACGCACTGCACCGCCATCTGAGCCGCTGGCCAGCGGGCTCTCCGCTGGAGCTGGACGTGGTCCGGCGAACGCGAAGTTTGAAAGTGAAGCTGACGCCGCGCGAACCGCG
>DAITMW010000027.1:0-4253 GCA_036834945.1 Steroidobacteraceae bacterium | reverse complement strand
GGCCATCACTCGCAGAGGCTTTCCATGTAACCCTGCGCGACAGGCGAGAGCCGCTTGAGCGCGAGCGCACGGGCCTTGGGAGCGTCCACAATGTATTCGAGGGGTCCCGAAACGAGTATCTGCCGGATACGCGGATGCCGCGCCGACACACGTGCCATCTTGTTCAGCACGGTGAAGCCACGGTTGATTTTCTCTCGGGAAGCCCGGTTCTGTTCGATGCTGCGGGCCAGGTACTGGCCGAAACGGGCGTAAAGGAAGTAATCGTCATCCCCGACCTGGAAACGGGCCTCGGCGAAGAAATCGGGGAAATTCTTCTCCAAGTACTGGTTCACGCCTTCGAGGCGGGGTCCAGGGTCGCTGTCAGTCGACGCTTTGGTCTTCTTCATCGGAAGTTCCAACACCTCCATGGGTCCGGACGACCATTTCTGGACGTCACGAGCGGTACCACACCTCGCAACGCGCGCGCATGTTGAGGTCTTGCGCCTCTCGATGCAATAGGTTGGAAAAGAAAATGCGAAGTAAGTTCCTCCTACCGCCGCACCTGTCGGCGAGAGCCCTCGAGCGAGAGCCTGCGCGCAGCGAATGCTAACGCTGCGCTCACACGTCGTTCATCTGTCGTTCACCACAGATTCGCCGCGGAATGCCGCCACTGTTGCACGCGCGTTGCGACGTTCACTCGTTATGGCAAGTTCCCAAGTCACCTGCGCCGCCAGCGCCGCACCGCGCTTGGCGCGCTCGTGCGCTGTTCCTGCAAGTCGCGAGAGAGCTCTCCAGTCCAGCCCCAAGGGGGCCAACTCGCGGCACCCGCTGGCGCCACGCGTCCAATAGCGCTCGCGCCAACCTCTCGCACCCGACTGGCGCCCCGCGTCCAATACCGCCCGCGCCAACTTCTGGCACCCGCTGGCCCCAGGCGTCCACACCACCCGCGCGAACTTTTGGGCCCCCGCTGGCGCCGCGTCCGCACCTCGCCCGAGCCCCCCCGCGCCACCAGGCGATTTCCGCCCATCAACACTCGCTTTTGGCCTCATAACCAGCCGCTCTTGCAAGACCGTCTCAGGCCGGTATTATCGGGAGCATAGTGACGGTGTAGACAGGCGACTGCGCGGGTTACACGGCCTCGTACCCGGGCGTCTCGACTGCTTAATCCCGCGGTGTCCAAGCCCTCGCGGGTCTCCTGACCGCAAAGAATTGCCGCTCGAGCTGCTTCAGGCATTCACTGAACAGCCCAGCGGCCACGTGCGCCTCTGAAATTCCAGGGGCCGTAAAACTCGAGGCCATAAAGATGAGCGCTGCCACCCAGGGACTCTATAAAGACGCCTACGAACGCGACAGCTGCGGGTTCGGCCTGATTGCCAACCTCGATGACCAGCCGAGCCATTGGCTGGTCCGTACGGCTATTACGTCTCTCAATCGCCTCACGCACCGCGGGGCGATCGCCACCGACGGGAAAACCGGCGACGGCTGTGGCTTGCTGCTGAAACGTCCCGAAGGGTTCCTCAAGGCGATCGCGGCCGAAGCGGGCATCGAGCTGGCCGAGAAGTTTGCTTCCGGCCTGATTTTCCTTAATCCCGACCCGGCGCTCGCCCAGGCGGCGCGGTCCGCCCTGGAGGCGGAGTTGCAGCGCCAGGAGCTCGAGGTCGCTGGCTGGCGCGTGGTCCCGGTGAACGCCGAGGCCTGCGGCGAGCAGGCTCTGAAGACCCTGCCGTACATCGAGCAGGTGTTTGTGAACTGCCGCCTGTCCGACATCGACGAGGCTTCTTTCAATCGGAAGCTGTACATGGCACGGCGGCTGGCCGAGAAGGCCGTCGAGGCGACGGATCCGGTGTTCTATGCGCCGAGCCTGAACGCCACCACCATCGTCTTCAAAGGCATGGTGATGCCGCAGTACCTCACCGAGTTTTATCGCGACCTTCAGGATGAGCGTCTCGAGGCCTCGGTGGCGGTCTTCCACCAGCGCTTCTCGACGAACACGCTGCCGCAGTGGCGGCTCGCCCACCCGTTCCGTTATCTCGCGCACAACGGCGAGATCAACACCGTGCAGGGAAACCGTAACTGGGCACTGGCGCGCGGCCCGCTGTTCCGTTCGCCGCTGCTCCCCGAGTTGCAGGAGGCACTCCCGGTCGTCTCGATGACGGGCTCGGACTCGCAGAGTCTCGACAACATGCTCGAGGTGCTGTTGATGGGCGGACTGGACGTCCTGACAGCCATGCGCCTGCTCGTTCCCCCGGCCTGGCACGGGCTCGATTCGATCGACTCGGATCTCCGGGCGTTCTACGAGTACTACTCGGTCCATATGGAGCCGTGGGACGGTCCCGCGGGAATAGTGCTAACCGACGGACGCTATGCGGCCTGCACGCTCGATCGTAACGGCCTGCGGCCGGCCCGCTTCGTCATTACCCGCAATCGGTTTCTGACCATCGCGTCCGAAACGGGTGTCTGGGACTACGCGCCCGAGGACGTGGTGCGCAAGGGTAAGCTCGGTCCCGGCGACATGATCGCGCTCGACCTGCAGACGGGCACGCTGCTCGAGTCCGCCGACATCGACCAGATCCTGAAGACGCGCCATCCCTACAAGACCTGGCTGAAGAAGGGCGTCCGCTATCTGGAGAGTGACCTCGTGGACCCGCGGCTCGCGGCCGAGCCGATGGACCGCGACACGCTGGCGCTCTATCAGAAGATGTTCAACGTGACCTCGGAGGAGCGCGATGAAATCATCCGCGTGCTCGCCGAGGACGAAAGCGAAGCGGTCGGCTCGATGGGTGACGACACGCCCATGCCGGTCCTGTCACACAAGGTCCGTTCCCTTTACGACTACTTCCGCCAGCAGTTCGCGCAGGTGACCAACCCGCCGATCGATCCGCTGCGCGAATCGATCGTGATGTCGCTGCAGACTCAGATCGGACCGGAGTGCAACATCTTCGTGCCGGCTCCGGAGCACGCGCGCCAGATCGTGCTCGGCTCGCCCATCCTCTCGCAGCGCAAGCTGCGACAGATTCTGGCGCTGAAGGAAGTCACGCACGAGTTCATCGACCTTCAGTACGACCCCGGCGAGGGGTTGAAGAACGCCATCGTTCGTATGTGCGAGCAGGCGGAGAACGCCGTCCGTGACGGAAAGCTCGTGCTGCTGTTGTCGGACCGTTACCTCGTGAAGGGGAAGCTGCCCGCTCACGCGATGCTGGTCACGGGTGCCGTCCACCATCACCTGGTTAAGACCGGACTGCGCTGCAAGTGCAACCTGCTGATCGAGACCGGCACCG
Organism: Steroidobacteraceae bacterium; assembly: GCA_036834945.1. GTDB lineage: Bacteria > Pseudomonadota > Gammaproteobacteria > Steroidobacterales > Steroidobacteraceae > 13-2-20CM-66-19. The sequence goes on along the minus strand of DAITMW010000027.1, from coordinate 996 downwards.
CGCGCGACCCGCACCATTTCGCGTGCCTCATCGGCTACGGCGCCACGGCTGTGTATCCCTACATGGCCTACCAGGTCCTGTTCGAGATGATGCGCAAGGGCCGGGTGAAGCTCGATTTCGCCACGCGCCTGGAGCTGGGGCGCAGCTACCGCGCGGGTGTCAGGAAGGGCCTGTTCAAGATCATGTCGAAGATGGGCATCTCGACCATCGCCAGCTATCGCAGCTCGCAGCTGTTCGAGATCGTGGGCCTGTCGGACGAGATCGTGAACAAGTGCTTCACCGGCACCGAGAGCCGGGTGCAGGGCGCCGGCTTCGAGGATCTCGAGTCGGACCTCAAGCAGCTGGCCGCACGCGCATGGAACCCCCGTGAGCCGATGGAGCACGGCGGATTGCTGAAATATGTGCACGGCGGCGAGTACCACATGTACAACCCCGACGTCATCGCGGCGCTGCAGGCGGCGGTGATCTCCGGGGACTACTCGCACTACAAGTTGTATTCCCAGCTCGTGAACAGCCGCCCCGTCGCGACCCTTCGGGACCTGCTGGCTTTGAAAAACACCGGGCGCTCGATCCCGTTGAGCGAGGTCGAGCCGATCGAGGCCGTACTGGCGCGCTTTGACAGCGCGGGCATGTCGCTCGGAGCCCTGTCACCTGAGGCGCACGAAGCGCTCGCCATTGCGATGAACCGCCTTGGCGCGCGCTCCAACTCGGGAGAGGGTGGCGAGGACCCGGCACGCTACCGCACGGAAAAGAACTCGAAGATCAAACAGGTGGCCTCCGGCCGCTTCGGGGTAACGCCCGAATACCTCATCAACGCCGAGGTGCTGCAGATCAAGATCGCGCAAGGCGCCAAGCCCGGCGAGGGCGGGCAGCTGCCGGGGCACAAGGTCAACGACATGATCGCCTCGTTGCGCTTTGCACGTCCGGGTGTCGGCCTCATTTCGCCGCCGCCGCATCACGACATCTATTCGATCGAGGACCTGGCGCAGCTCATCT
>DAITMW010000026.1:36150-43173 GCA_036834945.1 Steroidobacteraceae bacterium | reverse complement strand
GGGGAATGTTGTTCGGGTCGCTGTCCATCATGCCGGTCGGCGCGAAAATGTGTTTGCGGAGATAGTCGGGGTAGTCCTCGCCGGATACCTTCTCGAGGATGGCGCCTGCCAGGGCGAGGCCGGCATTGCTGTATGACCAGCTCGTCCCGGGCTCGAACCTGGGTTCGTCCTGGTCGTACAGCGGCATGAACTCGGCGGCGCGTTTTACCCCACTCTTCATCATTTCCGGGGTGCGCTTCGACAGGAAGTCGCCGAGTCCTCCGGTATGTGAGAGGAGCATTCCGACGGTGACCTTGTCGCGGACTGTCCTGTTAGGGTAGTCCGGAAAGAACCGGCCAACCGGGTCGGTGAAGGAGAGCTTGTGGGCGTCGACGAGTTGGCCGATGCCGGTCGCCGTGAACATCTTCCCCATGGAGCCGAGCGTGAATTGTGTTCGGCCCGTGAATGGCGTGTGCTTTGCGCGATCGGCATACCCGGCTGTGATGTTGGCAATCATGGTGTGGCCACGGGCCACGACGACGAGGCCGGAGAAGCGGCCTTCGTCTGCGAGTTGGGCTACGGCTTGCCTCAGATGGGATTCGATGGCCGCGTCGCTCAGGGTTCTGGGCAAGGCGCCCTCCGCTGGGATGGCCGGCTCGATGCCTGTCCAGGTGATCTTGCCGTCGCTGTTGGTGACCAATGCCAGGGTGTACCAGATGTTGGACTTCTCACCGAGGACGGTGAGGGACACGTAGCTCGGCTCGGACTTGTTGACCTTCTCGGTAAGCAGCACTCCATCGGTCGAGCACCGTCCTACAAAGTCATGCGCGATGCCGCCCGGGGCGCCGCGCGACACCGCGTCGTCGGGAAAGTTGGTCGTGAACCAGTGGGTCATCGCATCGAGCTGTGGCGTTTCACACAGCTCGAGAAGCTCACCGATCAATTGACCGGGCTTCGTGGTGGGGAGAGTTATGTTTTGCGGCTGCGCCGGGCCGCCAGGAAGTGCCACCTGCTGCGGAACTGCCTCGGAGGTGCCAAGAAGCGCGAGGACCGCGAAAGCTGCCCGGGCGGTCGGATAGATGCGCGGATCGATCCGAGAGCATAAAGATGACATCCTGCCTACTCCCCGCACTTCCAGGTCGAGCTCGGTGAGTAGCTTACTCCAGTCGCTCGCGCGAATGCGACTGGGAGGATCAAACTCGCGTAGCCGTGCGCTGGCGCCACGCAACCGCACTCAGCCAACCGAAGGCGAGCATACCCGCCACAAAATAGATGGCGTCCATGACGGGCTGCGGCGCCATGCCCGCGATGATGAGCATCGGTGTGACTACGCCGGTCGCGATGGAATAAACGCGCCATCCCGGGAGGGACAGCATCGAATAGTGTCTGGCAAATAGGAAGGTCGCGACGATGAGGGACAGAAATGCGACGTCGAAGCCGATACCGTGGAGCATGGAGTGGATACTCATCCGTGTCGGCATGCCAGGTGGTGCGCCGGGCGGGAAGCCAAACGCGGGGTCGGGAGGAAACAGCCCCGCGAAAGCCGTCCCCGCACCAAACAGGCCGACCAGTAATGGCCCCGCGGCGGAGCCAGGGCCGCTCACCATCGTCTGCCGGAAGGCCCAAGCACCGACGAGCACGAGCAAGCCGGTGACGATGAAATTGACGGACTGGATCCAGCCGGCCTCGCCCAGGCTCAGGAGACTCAAAGGATGGCGCGTAATGTCGAATCCTGCTCGGGTCAACATCTGCCCGATCGCGGTCCCATAAAAGACGGGACCGGCCGCGATGCTTGCGGCGAGAAGTCTGCGAGATCTGGACGAAGGTGCATGAGCCATCACCGCTGACGTGTACTGCATGGAGTGTCCTAAGCTGTCCTCCCGAGGTATGCGTCGAGGTTGTCCAAGGTTCGGACCGTGCCGGCATCGACGTGCATCTCGAGCAAGGCGTCGCGGGCTTCTTTCGACGCGCTCGCGATCGTCATTGTCAGCAATGTTTGTCCGTCGCGTGCCTCGAACAACAGCGTGCCAACCGATTCACCGCCGGCGGGCGCGGGCGTCGTGAACACGAGTCGCGCCGGCGGCACAATTTCGCGATACGTACCCGTGAAAGCGTGGCCCACGCCCCGCGGCGCGCGATGAACGAATCGAAACGCGCCGCCCGGACGTAGATCGATTTCACTCACAGCCAGCGGTATGCCGGCAGGGTCCCACCAATTCGCGACGTGCTCGGCCTTGGTCCATGCGTCAAAGACAACTTCTCGCGGAGCACTGAACAGCCGCGTGATCAGGATCTCGCGATCGGAGGGAAGAGTGACCTTCGCACCTTCGATCCGACGGGTGACGGATGGCTCGTCAGCGTTTTTTGCGCCCACCACGTTTCTCCTTCGTTTGCGACTTCTTCTGCGCCTGCAGGCCGCTCAGATAGTCGTCCAGGTTGGTGAATTTGCTTTCCCAGAAGCGCCGGTAGGAGCCCAGCCATTCATCCAGGTCTTTGAGGGGTGCGGCGACGAGGGTTCTCGGGCGGCGCTGTGCGTCCCGTCCGCGCGCCACGAGGCCTGCTGCCTCGAGCACCTTGAGGTGCTTTGAAATCGCGGGTTGTCGGAGTTTGAACGGCTTCATGAGCTCGGACACGTCCGCCTCGCCCTGTGCGAGTCGCGCCAGGATGGCCCGTCGGGTGGGATCCGCGAGGGCGGCGAAGGTCGCGCTCAGTGGATCGAGTTCGTTATATATCGCCATGTGGGTATATTACTAATTTGGAATATAAACGCAAGCTACTCGACCTGGGGCCCGCCGAGGTGAGGACTATCGGTATCGGCGACAGCGCGAGTATCGCGTTGGAGACCGTGCGGCGGCTCGCCGAGGGAGCGCGTGTGCGATCGCTTGGACGCCCTTTGCCGAGGTCAGTAGCCCGGCTAGGCTTCTCTACTGACGAAATCGCGGGATTCTTTTGCGAGAGTGAGCCAGAGTCGCTCGCCGCCTGTGATGGCCGCCCATTGTTTCATTGGTTTGCCGCGGCCGGCGTCAAAGTACTTTGCCTGGCCTCTGGCGACCAGTTCGGTTGCACGCGTGCTCGGAAGCTTCACCACGAACTCGGATTTTGACGAGATCATGGCGAAGATCTTGCCTTTTACCTTGAGTGCGCGTGAGCCGAAGCCTTTACCGGCGTTCGGGGGTGTTACGTCGGGGTCGTTCGCGAAGGCCTTCACGATGGCCGTGAAGGCAGCGGACTCGGGCGGTGGCGGCTTGCGGCGCGAGTTGGCTTTGCGGGTCTGGGGCATGTGTGTGCGCTCCGGTTGCGCCGGATTTTAGCGTTTTCCGGATGCGCCCCGCTGACTCACGGTAGAGCGATACCTGCACTTCGGCGGCGGATGGCCGCGATTGACACCGGTTACCGAAATCCGCCATGCTCGGCCCAGGAGTAGTTCGGTCGCCCGGGGCGGCTTTTTGAGCCGGAGCCATCGATGTATCGGAAAACCCTTCACGCCACCCACCCCAGCATGATGCACGGTGCGAATGCTCAGAGCCTTCGCGAGCGCTACCTGCTGTCGGGGCTGTTTGTTCCCGGCGCGGTCACGTTGGACTACCTGCACTACGAGCGCTTTGTGGTGGGCGGCGCGGCGCCGACGGGCGGACCGGTGGATCTGCCTGCGCAGGGCGCCCCGACACCGGGGGCGCCCTTTCTGGCGCGGCGTGAGCTGGGTGTGGTGAATGTTGGGGGTGCCGGACGCGTTACCGCTGACGGGGCGAAATTCGAGCTTGCGCCACGTGATGGGTTGTATCTGCCCATGGGGACGGAGACGGTTCGCTTCGAGAGCGCGAGTTCCGCTCAGCCCGCGTTGTTTTATCTGGTGTCCACACCGGCTCATGCCCGCTTCGAGCCGATGAAGATTGCGGCGGACAAGGCCGTTGCGCTCGAGCGTGGCGCGCCGGCTACCAGCAACGAGCGCACGATCTATCAGTACATCGTGCCGGCAACCTGCCGTTCGGCGCAGCTGTTGCTGGGTGTGACGTTTCTGAAGACAGGTAGCGTTTGGAACACCATGCCTCCGCATCTGCACGACCGGCGCTCGGAGGTTTACTTTTACTTTGGCCTGGGGCCCAACGACCGCGTGTTTCATTTCATGGGCGAGCCTGATGAAGCGCGTCATCTCGTGGTCGCGAACAACGAGGCCGTGGTGTCTCCGCCCTGGTCCATCCACATGGGGTCCGGTACCGCCTCCTATGGTTTCGTCTGGGCGATGGGCGGCGAGAATCTCGATTACACGGATATGCAGGTGCTCGATATCTGTCAGTTGCGCTGACCTGCCATGAACCCTACGAGCTTTTCCCTGACGGGGCGCGTGGCGCTGGTAACCGGTGCCAACACCGGTCTCGGACAGGCGGTCGCCCTCGCACTGGCCGAGGCGGGAGCCGATATCGTCGCGGTTGGGCGTACAGAGCCCGAAGAGACGCAGCGCGCCGTCAACCTTCTCGGCAGACGCTTTCTGTCAGTACACGCGGACCTCGCTGATATCGAGCGGATTCCGGAAATCATTCAGACGGCATTGGCGGGATTGGGACAAATCGACATCCTCGTCAACAATGCCGGCATCATCCGCAGAAATGCCGCCGTCGATTTCACGGAGGCCGACTGGGATGCCGTCGTCGACGTCAACTTGAAGTCGGTGTTCTTTCTGACCCAGGCCGTCGGCCGCCTGATGCTCCAGGCGGGGCGCGGCAAGATCATCAACATCGCTTCTCTGTTGTCGTTCCAGGGAGGCATTCGCGTGGCGAGCTATGCGGCCAGCAAATCCGGGCTCGCCGGACTCACCCGACTTCTGGCGAACGAGTGGGCCGCTCGGGGCGTCAATGTCAACGCCATCGCGCCGGGTTACTTTTCAACCAACAATACCAGCGCTCTGCGTGCGGATGAGACTCGCAACCGCGAGATTCTCGCTCGCATTCCGGCAGGACGGTGGGGACAACCCGCGGATCTCGGGGGCGCTGCCGTGTTCCTCGCAGCACCCGCCTCTGACTACGTGCACGGCGCGGTTATTCCCGTTGATGGAGGGTGGTTGGCACGTTAGGTGCCGCTGGCGCTGGCTTGCACCGATCGCCAGAAATCCACAAAACAACGCAGCTTCATCGGGAGCTGGCGTCGGCTGGGGAAGTACATGTGAAAGCCGGGTACCGTTGGGGAAGCCGCCACCAGGACTCGTTTCAGTTTGCCGGTCGCAAGAGGGTCCTGTGCCGTGCGCTGGAGTACATAGGCGAGGCCGAGCCCTTCCAGAGCGCACCCTACCATCGCCCCCGGGTCGTTCACGGTAATGGGGCCGGCGACTTCAACGTCCACTGTTCGTCCTTCGTTGAGAAGCTCCCAGCGAAAGATGACGTCGTTGCTGGAGAAGCGGAAGCGGATGCAGTCGTGTTGCGCGAGATCCGCGATGATTTTGGGTGTGCCGCGGCGCTTCAGATATGCCGGCGAGGCTACGATGGCGATCGACTCCCGTGTGCTCAGCGGCACGCTCACCATGTCATGCGCTACGGAATCACCGAGGCGGATTCCGGCATCCAACCCGTGCGCCACGATGTCTACGAAGCCGTCATCGAAACAGAGCTCGAGCGCGATGCCCGGATACTGCTCGTGAAAGCGCGCCAGGTGCGGCTGCAACAAGCTGGTGAAAGCCAATCGTGGCAGGCTGATGCGCAACAGGCCTGACGGTTTCTCGGCGAGCTCGCGCACGGAATCGGTGGCCTCCATGACGTCGTCGAGCGCGGGACCCACGCGCGCCCATAAAAGCTCCCCTGCTTCCGTCAGAGCCACGCTTCGCGTGGTTCGGTTGAACAGCCGCACGCGCAGCCGGGTTTCCAGGGCCTTCACGCCCTGGCTCACGGCCTGCGGGGAGACCTCGAGCTGTGCTGCTGCGGCTGTAAAGCTTCGGGTCTGGGCTACCGCCCGGAAGGCCAGGAGGCCGTCCAGCTGGTCAATCCGCATATTTATCAATTTTAGCTTGATGACAGATCAAGATTAACTGGCTTTTTCGTAAAGGCGCAATCGGCCAGAGTGCCGCCCACCAGATAAGGAGATTTCGATGAACCGCATGCAGTACTTCACCCTCGGGTCTTCCGGTTTGCGCGTCAGCCGCCTGGCCCTGGGGACAATGACTTTTGGGACGGACTGGGGCTGGGGCGCCGACGAAAACACCGCGCGCGAGCTCTTCAATGCCTACGTCGACCGGGGTGGCAATCTCATCGACACCGCCGACCTCTATACCAACGGAATCAGTGAGCAGTGGGTTGGTGAGTTCGTGCGCGAGCGTCAGTTACGCGATCGCGTCGTGATCGCGACCAAGTTCAGCTTTAGCGCGGATCCCGCCAACCCGAACGCGGGCGGAAACGGACGTAAGAACATTCTCCGCGCGGTGGAGGGTTCGCTAAAGAGACTCAACACTGATTACATTGACCTGTACTTGCTGCATGCCTGGGACATGGTGACGCCCGTTGAGGAAGTGATGCGCACGTTCGACGATCTCGTGCGCTCGGGCAAGGTGCGGCATGTTGGCTTCTCGAACGTGCCGGCGTGGTATGCCAGCCGTGCGCAGACGCTCGCTCAGCTGCGCGGCAGCGAGCCGTTGGCAGCCCTGCAGTTGGAGTATTCCTTGTTGGAGCGCTCGATCGAGAACGAGTACGTACCGTTGGGGTTGCACCAGGGGATGGGGATCATGGCCTGGAGTCCGCTGGGCTCGGGGTTGCTGTCGGGAAAGTACAAGCCTTCGCAGTCGCGTCAGTTCGGCGAGGGGCGGTTGCAGACAGTGCGCGATACGGACAATCCTGCCTTCCAGAAGCTGACGGAGCGGAATTTCGGGATTGTCGCGGAGCTCGAGGCTGTCGCGCAGGAGGTGGAGCGCAGCATGGCGCAGGTGGCGATCAATTGGGTCGCGGGGCGGCCCGGGGTGGCGACGGTGTTGGTGGGGGCGACGCGCAAGGCGCAGCTCGAAGACAATCTTGCGGCGTTGGATTTCGAGCTGCCCGCGGCGTTGCGGAGGCGATTGGATGCGGCTAG
>DAITMW010000026.1:26152-36050 GCA_036834945.1 Steroidobacteraceae bacterium | reverse complement strand
CAGGGTGCCACCAGTTTGCCACTTTTCGCCCACCGTCACGCCATGACTGCCCGCCACACTGGCGGCTCGAACAATTGCCACAAGAGAGCCGGTCATGGGGCGGAGTCTGGGGTTGAAGCTGGGTGCCATCGTTGGTCTGATCGTGCTTTTGCTGGTCGGGCTGCACTGGATCGGGTCGGTGGTGACCGAGCGGCAGGCGCGGCGCGACGAGGTCGTGAAGGACATTGCGGAGAGCTCGAGTCTCGCGCAGCGTCTCGTGGGGCCGATTCTCGTCGTGCCGTACGAGAGGACGATCCGGGAGTGGCAGGAGGATCCGGCTACGGGCCGGCATGCTGCGACGAAGCAGGTCAGTGGGCAGCTGTTGTTCTTGCCGGAGACATTTCAGTTGGAGGGTGAGATGCCCACCGAGCGGCGGGCGCGCGGTATCTACGAGGCGCGCCTGTATCATGCGAATCTTCGGGTACACGCTACATTCGAAGTTCCTTTGCATTATGGCGTGCAGGCTGACCTCGCTTCGTATCAGTTCGAGGAGCCTTCGATTGCCGTGGGCATCGCTGACATCCGGGGAATCGAAAGCACGTCGAAGGTATTAGTGAATGCCGCGCCGGTCAAACTCCTGGCGGGTACGACGTCAGCCCTGCTGGGCGGGGGAGTTCATGCCCCGGTCGCGAGCGTTGATTCCGAGCACGCGTCGGGCCTGGAGTTCTCGATGGAACTCGGGATTCTGGGGACGAGCGAGTTTGATGTCATGCCGGTGGGTCGCGAGAGCCAGGTGTCGCTCAGTTCGAACTGGGCGAGCCCGGGGTTTGTCGGGAAGTATCTGCCGGTACGTCACGCGATCAATGCGAAAGGCTTCAGCGCGCAGTGGGCCATGTCGTTCTTCTCAACGAACCTGGAGGAGTCGCTGCATCGCTGCAGCGGGGTCGACACGGCCGCCTGTGACGAGTTCAACAGCCGGGTGCTGGGGGTCAGTTTCACGGATCCCGTGGATCAGTATCTCAAGACCGATCGGGCGATCAAGTATGCGTTGCTGTTCATAACGCTGACGTTCGGCGGTTTTTTTCTGTTCGAGGTGTTGAAGCGGTTGGCGGTGCATCCCATTCAGTATGGGCTGGTGGGGGCGGCGCTGGCGCTCTTCTATCTTCTGTTGCTGTCGCTTGCCGAGCATGTCGGGTTTGGTGTCGCTTACATCATCTCTTCGACCGCCTGCGTGACGCTGATCGGGCTTTATGTCAGTGCGATTCTGGGAAATGCGTGGCGCGGACTGGGGTTCGGGGCCGCGCTGGCCATGCTGTATGGAACGCTATACGCACTCGTCAGCGCGGAAGACTATGCGTTGCTGATGGGGTCGGCTCTGCTGTTCGGTTTGTTGGCGACCGCCATGATGCTGACGCGCAAGGTCGATTGGTTCGCGCTGGGACGGGGCGAAGAGGAGTCGGCTTAGGGGGCAGATCAGGCGGCGGTCAGGTGTTGCGGGCGGCGGCGATCAGGGTTCGCACATAACCCGCGACACCGGCCGGCAACACGAGGCGGCGCGAGATGCGCCAGAGCCGCAGGGTTGCGCACAATGTCAGGATGAGTCGTGGGAGGATGATGTAGAGAGCGGCGGTGAGGGCAATGAGGTGCACCCAGGCTATTGGCTCTCCCACACCAGAGAGCGAGGGCGCGCTCCAGCGCAGCTTCGCGATCTCCTCCGAGTTGGGAATGGTGATGCCCGAGAGCAGGGAAGCAGGGCCATAGAGTACGGTCAACAAGGCATGGGCGGTCTCCGGCCCGAGGGCGCCGCCGCCTTCCCACCCCGCGGCGGAGCGCAGCACGAAGTCGCGGAAGTAGTAGGCCGCCACCAGGCCTAGCGCGGCAAACAGCGCGGACAGGTGCATGAGACGACGTGATCTTGCGTAGAACAGCGGCTGCGCGAAATCCCACCAGTCGCTCGCGAAACGGCGAAGTCCGGGCGTGAGGGGCGCGTTGAAGTGCGTCGAGTGGGACAACAGGTTGTCGATCCGGCGCCGGACGGAGCGGGCATAGAAACGGCCGATCCATGATGGGCGGATCGACGACATGCCTATGGCGCCGGGGCCGACGTTACCGGTGGGTGTAGGGCCGGGAGTGCGGGGGCCGACGTTACTGGCGTCGGGACCGCCCTGCCCTGCGCTGGCGCTGCCTATTGCGATGGAGGTCGACGCTCCAGCGCCACTGGCAGCGGCCGACCCGGCCGCGAACGCAGTGGTTTCTATCCGCGTTTTGCTGACACGGATTCCCAGGAAGACGTAAACGAGGAAATTCCACGCCAACAGCAACAGCAGAGGCACGGCGAAGATGTTGATTCCGCCGCGCGCGGCATCGGTGAAACAAAGGATCGCGCCGAGCACGAAGGCCAACACGAGCATGCCGCGGTCGAGCGATGTCGCGCCGCCAGCTGCATCGAGGACATGGTCTATTCCGGGCGAGCGGGTTCGCAGCGCCTCGAGGAGTGTGTCGGCGCGTCGTACCAGGAACCATTCGGTCGCCGAAGAAAGCGGCGCTCCCGCTTGCGGCTCGATGTTGGGCGGGTTGTTGCCTATGGCCTTTCGCGTTGCTTCCACGCGCTCGGCGAGAGGTAATGCTTCGCCGTTGCGGTCGGTTTCCTCGATCGCCTGGATCAGCAGGATCTTGCGCAGCGCCTGCTCTTGCATCCTTCGTCCTAGTCGAGGCGTCGCACGCTGACCGCCAGCAGCGCGCCGCCATCGTCCCTTTCGATGCCGAATTCTATGGGCCGGCAACAGACCTGGCAGTCTTCAATGTAGGCCGGCTCGTCCGCCGTCAGGTCGACTCGCGTTTCCAACCGCTCGCCGCAGTAGGGACATTGCACCGGAACGAATTCTTCCGGGTGCAGCCGGCCGACGGCTCCGGCGGCGCCGGGCTCGTAGACCGGCTCGAGGCCGTACAGCTGGTCGATGCTGCGCGAGTCGAGGCTGGCGATGCGGTGCCTGAGCGGTTCGAGCTCGACGGCCGGGCGGACCCATCGGCCAGCTTTTCTGCGTTTCATCGCGCCATTCTACGCGACGAGCCGTGCAAACGCTCCCGGGGCTTCCCGCATCTATCCGCGCGTGCATTGGAAAAAACCCCAGCCACATCGGCCTAAGGAGTCGTCATGAAAACTTCTGTGAAACGCCCCGTGCTCGTCGGTATGGCCATGCTTGCCACCGCTCTGTCAGCCAACCTGGCCTCCGCCGCGGATACCGACGAGGGGGTCCGGAAGGCCGTGGTCAGCTACTCTGACCTCGATCTCTCGCAGTCGACAGACCTGCAGCGGTTCTATCGGCGGGTCAAGAACGCCGCGCGCCAGGTCTGCGACAACTCGCCTGGTTCCGATCTCGCGCTACTGACGGAGTACCAGGCCTGCATGAGAAAGGCGATGAGTGACGCCAACAGCCAGGTGAAGTCGGAACGGCGTTTCGCGGCTCGCCAGTGAGAGCCTCCGCCTGCATTACAGTCTGTAGGCCCTCTTCGGCAGGTGATACGCGAGGTCCGCCGCAATACGCGCTGCATCGGGCTCGTCGAGGCGGTGTTCCGCGACGAGCCGGGCGAGGAAGGCGCAATCGACACGACGCGCGACGTCGTGTCGAGCGGGGATCGACAGGAAGGCTCGCGTATCGTCGTTGAACCCGACGGTGTTGTGGAAGCCGGCAGTCTCGGTGGTTTGCTCGCGGAAGCGTCGCATTCCCTCGGGACTGTCGTGGAACCACCACGCGGGACCGAGCTTGAGAACGGGATAGTGGCCTGCCAGGGGCGCCAGCTCCCGACTGTAGGTTGTCTCATCGAGTGTGAAGAGAATGACGGTCAGCCGCGGCTCGTTGCCGAAGCGATCCAACAGAGGCTTGAGCGACCTGACATAGTCCGTAGCCATGGGGATGTCGGCACCCTTGTCGCGGCCGTACTCTTCGAACAACCAACGGTTGTGGTTACGGAACGCGCCGGGATGGATCTGCATGATGAGGCCGTCGTCCAGACTCATCCGCGCCATCTCGACCAGCATCTGTCCGCGGAAGAGCTCGGCTTCGTCCGTAGTAAATGATCCTGACAGCACGCGAGCGAACAGGCGCTCGCAATCGGTCTCGCCAAGATCGACGGTTCGTGCGGTTGGATGTCCATGATCCGTAGCGGTGGCTCCAGCGCGAATGAATTCGGCGCGCCTGGCGCGGTGGGCTTGCAGGTAGCCGCGCCAGGTGTGGACGTCTTTTCCGGTGAGCTGGCCGAAACGTTCCAGCGCGACACGGAACTGCTCGTGCTCGGGATCGACGACGACGTCGGGTCTGTACGTGGTGATCACCCGGCCGGGCCAACCGCTTTCGCGGATTCGGCGGTGATGCTCCAGGGTGTCGACGGGGGATTCCGTCGTCGCCAGCACTTCGATGTTGAAACGATCGAACAGCGCGCGCGGGCGGAATGCGGGTGTCGCCAGTGCGGCGCCGATCTCCTCGAAGTAGCGATCGGCCGTGGTTTCGTCCAACACAACATCGAGGCCGAACACTTCCTTGAAGACGTGGTTCAGCCAGAGCCAGGACGGTGTGCCTTGGAACAGGTAGAAGCGGGAGGCGAATAGTCGCCAGGCCGCCCGCGGGTCGGCGGATGCGAGGCCGCGTCGGGAGCTTACGCCCAACGCCTCGAGCGATACGCCCTGGCTGTAGAGCATGCGGTAGAGGTAGTGGTCGGGGGCCAGCAGGAGCTCGGTTGCATTGCCGAAGGGCTGGTCGTCGGCGAACCAGGCGGGATCGGTGTGGCCGTGGGGGCTGATGATCGGGAGCCTGCGGATGGAGCTGTAGAGCTCACGGGCAATGGCCCGGGTGGAGGGCTCAGCAGGGAAGAGGCGGTCTTCGTGGAGCGTCAGGTGGCGTGGCATAGAGGGTATGGTAACCGGTGTCATCGGAAGGGCGCTATGTAAATAGGTGGCGGTGTGGGCGCGTTAGCGCCGCGGGAAGTTGGCGGCGACGGCTACGCGCCGCGCTTTATGGGCCTTCCACCTGGTAGCCCTGTTTCCGCAGGATCGCGAGGGTCCCGTTGTCGCCTAACAGGCGGTCCATCGATTGCACAGCCAGGGTCGAGCGGTTGCGGGTCAGGGCGTCTTCGACGGCGAGGAACCAGTCTTCCTGGGCCCGGTTGATCAGGTCGCGCACGCGGTTCGAGGTCGAGACGGCTTCGATGCAGGCGGTGCGGTCGTCGGGGTGGTTGAGTTTGCGCAGGGTGTCGACGTCGCCCAGGGCCCAGGCCCGGGCGCGCGCCTGCATGGGGCCGATGTCGGTTTCGATGCGGCCGACGACGGCTTCCAGGCATTGGATTTCGCCAGATAGCGGGGTTTTACCGACGTCTTTCAGTACGTCGACGGGATGTTCCACTTTCAACTTGTCCTGGTGGATTTTGACGCCCTGCTTGCGCGCGATCTTCAACACGGTGCGCTGCACCTCGTTGTGGAGCGTGAGACCGGAGGCGTCCAACGCCTCGTCGAGGAGTCGCTCGGCGGCAAAGCCGGGGCGTAGTTCGTCGAGTTTCGAGTCCTTCGGGGCGTAGCGTGCCTTCAGGGCGGCGAAGCGCGCGTAGAGATCGGGAGGCAGCACCTGTTGCAGGTTCATACGGTCGGGACTCTTCTGCATGCTGCGCCATTGGATCCAGACGCGCAGCATGGTGAAGGGGTTCGCGCCGATACCGAAGGCGGGCCACGCGGGGACGACTTCCTGGCTCTCCTGTATGACGGCCTCGACGGAGTCGGACTGCCAGACCATCTTCTTCGGTAGCGGTGTCACGGTACCGAGGATCCACAGAACGTGGTCACCCTGGCCCATGGGGCCTCCGGGCTTGTGGACTTTCCACAGGCGGGGGCCTTCGTGCTCGCCGGTGACGACGACTTCCTCCATCGGGGCTTCTGGGGCGGAGGGTGGGGACGCGGCCGGCGTGGAAGAACCGGGCGGCGCGGACGTGGGGGGCTTTGGCGTCGCGGCGACGACGGAGGACACCGGAGACGGCGCGGCCTGATTTGGCGGCGCGGCAACGGGGGACATCGACGGCGCCGGCGAGGCGTGAGACGACACGACGGCCCGCGCTGGAGGTGCGGCGACCGGGGATACAACGGCCAGGCAGAATGTCAGACAGACGCGCATGAGCGCGAGCGCGCTGACCCGGTGTATTAGAGGCGCAAACACCGCGATCCCCTACTCGTTCGAGGGCCCCGAATTGGGGACGACCGCGCTCGTTGCGTCGTAGACCCGGGTGAGCTCCACCTTACGCAGCTCGAACGGTCCGATCTGGGTTTTCACGATGAGCTGCTTTCCGTCTGGCGAAAGTCCGTATTCCTCGACGATGGACGGGCCGAGTTGTGGCCGGATCTTGATGACGTATTCCTTGCCATCCCAGCCTGATGTCTGGTCAGCGACGCCGGTTTCAGATGAGACGACGCTATGGCCACCGGGTGTGTAGCTGCGCTTGACGTTTCCGTAGTCGAACGACACCTGCTCGGATGACTGTTTTACGGTGAGGTACTCGCCTCGCTGGAGCACGTCTCTCAACGCGTGCATCGTCGGCGAGTTCCGCAATGGGTCGCCTCCGGGTGGCGGCCCCTGTGGGACCACGTCTTCCTGCTCCGCGGAGCCAGAACCGGAGCCGCCCCGTCGCCGCCGTCCACCACCACCCTGGTCAGCCATCGTGGGCGGGGGAGCAGCGTTCATCGCCTTGCGGATTTTCTTCTCGGCTTCCTCACGCATGGTCTGGATGATCTTCTGGGGATCCTGGCTCGCCGTGCGGTTGAGCCTCCAGACGCCCTGAAGCCGTACGCCACTCGCGGCGTCGGGTGAAAGGTTGTTGAAAGCACAGCCGGTCATTACCGCAGTCGCGAGCAAGGCGGCGCACAGAAGGGCCGCCGGGGCATGCCCGTAACGGGCCAGCCGCATCCGCATGTCAGTTATTCCTCGATGTCGCTCGAATCAAGAGTGCGCCCGCAACCACTCCAAAGCGCCGGGGGTCTGTTGCCACACCGTACGCATCTCGTCACGGTAGAGCCACGCCTGGTCATCACCGCCGATCTCTATTGTGCCTTGGGAAACGCGGGGCCGCCGTATCCGCGCGGGCAAAAGATACTGCGCGGTTTTAGGCAGGTCCGAGGTCGCCGTATGCAAGACACGCTCCGCTTCCTGCAAGCGCCGCAGGCGCACCAGCGCCAACACGGCTCCAAAGCGCGTCTCCGGCGCGATGTCGTGAGGATACTGCTCTGCGAGCGCGAGGGCTTTCTCATCTCGCCCCGTGCGCAAATATTCGTTCATCAACAGGAAGCGTACCCCGTGGTCGTCCTCCGGATTGAGCTCCAGGAGTGTCTCGGCGGTAGTTATCGCAGTGGCGCGCTCGTGACGCGCCAGGCGCCACTGAAAAGCCCGCATCAGGCCCCTCAACGCGTCACGGTTCCGGGCGATGACCCAGGGAAGCGCGATTTTTGCTGGCCCGTGGGTCCCCGGGGCAGACATGGGGCAGGCGCGCGCCACGATGGCTTCATTTCGTGCCAGCAGCGGGCCTAGGAGCAGGTCGTCCAGACCCGGCGCGTCCGCCTGCGGGTGGCGCCCTATCGCGGTGGCCAGGTCGTCGAGAATGTCGAGGCTGTCGAAGGCCTCAGGGTGCGAGCGCAGGAACCCGCACCAGCGACCTTCACTCTGCTCGTCCCAGATCTCATCGTCGCCGAAGGGCTGGTCCTGCAGTGAAAATGGCTTCTGCAGGGGAAACACGGCGTGCCATTCGCGCTCGATCGCGTCAATCGCCGGAGGTGGCGTCAACTCGAAGGAACCTTCACGTGGCGCCATCTCGTAAGTCGGCGTGGCTCGCTCACTGACACTCTGCAGCCACTCGCGCAGTTGGCGCCCTGCTCCATCGACCTTGATGGCGACCTCGCCGAGGGCTGTCAGGGGATCGGTGGCGACCTGTTGAAGAAATTCGATGCGCGGGTCGCTTCGGGGAATACCACTCCGCTTGAGTGCCGCCACCCAAAACGTGGCACGCCGCCTCGCCTCATCGAGCCGCCGCTCAGCCACGAGCAGCTCAACTTCCAGAACCGACAGTGCTTCAGCGTGAGGATGATCCTGTTGTGCCTGGCGGAATGCCCGCCACGCTCGCTCGTTTTCCCGCCGATCCATGTAGATTGTTGCGAGTCGCTGCCAGGCTTCGGACCGCAGGGGGGAGCGCGGCGCCTTCTCGGTCGTCACGTGCAGGAGTTTGAGCTTGCGCCGTGCACCCTTGTCCGACATGCCATACGCATCGCATAGCAAGTCGAGCAGGATCGCGGCCTCCTCGTCGTGGTAGCGCTCAGGCGTCGTCAACCGCGGCTCCAGGGCGGAGATCACTTCGGAACGCCGATCCCGATCGAGCAGATACGCCGCGAATTCGATCAGCGCGGTGCGCGGTACCCGGTTTCCCGCTAGCAGGGTGTCGCGCTCAGCCGATTCCATGTTCGCCAGGACGTAGGGCCACAGCACGTTGGAAGTCAGCGGCGGAATCTGCGGCACGTACTGACAGCAATCCGCAAACGTCTGGGAGGATCCGCAGGGACAGTCGTCCGTGTCGGCCGGGTCATGCATCGGGACCGGCTTACGTCCGGCCGCATCCAATGGCAAGCCATTCCACACGGCGCGCGCCCAGGCAAACGCCAAGGCCCGCGCAAGCGTGGGGTCGGTACTGACCACGGATTGATCCGTCGCGTATTCGGTCAGGGATTCCTGTACCCAGCGTAGGAACTCGCCTGAGCTCGCTGCCCGCATGGCGATGCCGACGGAGTCTGGAATTAGGCGCTCGAACTGCAGCAGTGCGGAGGTTTCCCTCTCGGTGTGCATGGCGAGCGGCCGCGCGGTGGTTTGGGGACCGTCTCAGCCCGCGCCGCTGCGCGAGGCTGCGGCCTTGGAGGCGAGCGCTTCGATCACGGACCAGTCCTTCTTACCTACCGCATCCGCGGGCGTCAGCCAGGAGCCGCCCGCACACAACACATTGGGGAGGTCGAGATATGTTTTCACGGTGGCCTGGCTGATGCCGCCGGTCGGACAGAAGCGGGCGTCGGGGAAGGGACCCGCGAAGGAATTGAGCATGGCGATGCCACCGGCCGCGCCGGCCGGAAAGAATTTGAAACATCGGTAGCCCGCAGCCAGTCCCGCCATCAACTCCGACGCCGTGGCTACCGCGGGCAGGTACGGAATGGGACCGTGGGTGCCCGCCTCCAGCAGAGCGCCGGTCGCACCAGGCGAAATCGCGAACGCCGCGCCAGCCTCGGCGGAAGCTTTCAAATCCGCGGCCGAGAGAACCGTACCGGCGCCGACCGTGATCTCAGGGACCTCGCGCGCGATCATCGCGATAGCGCGCAGTGCTACGGGCGTGCGGAGTGTTACCTCAATGACACGGATCCCACCGCGAACCAACGCGCGCGCGAGATCTGCGGCAATTGCCGCGTCGTTAACCGTGACCACCGGCATGACCGGCGAGAGACGTAGGAATTTTTCAATAGCGGCAGAGTGAGTCATGAAATCAGCGCCTTACGGTAAATCCCGAATCCAGCAGGAGATTGTGCACGTCCGTGATGCCAACCAGGTTGAAATCTCCTGGAATCGAGTGCTTCAGGCAAGCGGCGGCCACACCGAAGTCGACCGTCGCCTGCGGGTCCAGACCGGTCCCGAGACCATGCAGCACTCCAGCCGCGAAGGCGTCCCCGCTCCCGATGCGGTCGACGATGCGCCCGATGGAGTAGGTGCGCGTCGTCCACATTCCGTCACGCGTCATGAGCTTGGCGGCGAGGTCGTGGTGGTCGACGCTTTTCTGTGTGCGCACGGTGGTCGCTATCCATTTCAGATGCGGAAATTCTGCCAGCGCTTCGGTGGCGGCGGCCGCGAAGCGCTCCGGAGCC
>DAITMW010000026.1:0-26052 GCA_036834945.1 Steroidobacteraceae bacterium | reverse complement strand
CCCTCCATGAAGTCGCGCCCCAGAATCAACGCCATGTCACGTTCCTCCGCGAACAGGAGGTCGGACTCGGCGACGAGGTCGCGAAGAATGGTACGCGCGTCGCCGCGCCAACGCTCCCACAACTTCGCCCGATAGTTACAATCAAATGACACCGAGCGTCCCAGCTCGCGCGCCGCGCGTACTGCGCGCAGCGCAGCCTCGGCGGCTTCCGGGCCGAGGGCGGGCGTGACTCCCGAGACGTGCAACCAACCGGCTCCCGAAAGAATCTCGCGCCAGTCCATCCGGCCGGAAGGCGCCGTGGCGAAGGCCGAATCCGCGCGATCGTATAACACCTCGGAGGGCCGATGTCCCGCACCGATTGTTAGAAAGTACAACCCCATCCGGCCGGGACCTGTATGGATCGCCTCGGTGCGCACGCCGTGACGGCGCAATTCGCCGACGCATGCCTGTCCTAACGGGCTGTCGGGCACGACGCTGGCCATGGCGACCCGATGACCGAACCGCGCGAGAGAAACGGCGACGTTGGCCTCCGCGCCGCCTATGTGCACGGTCAACGAGCCGCTCTGCAGAAGTAACTCGTTGCCCGGCGCCGAAAGCCGCAACAACAGCTCGCCGAAACAGACGAATTTGGAATTCATGTGTGTGGTTCTTGCAACATAACGCTTCAGGCCTGAAGGCTCGCGCACGCGCCTCGAGCGGCGTAGCGCGCCACTTTAGTCTTTGTTCGCCAGCCCGTCATAGGCCCGCGCGAGTGCCTCTCTGAACGCCGCGGACCCGGTCAGCATTGCCGGGAAGACCTGTTCGAGCGCCAGGAAGGCGGGCAGGTCGAGCGCCGCGCGGTTCTGACATGCGCGGCCAATATCGAACAGGCGTTCGGACAAGGGGTCCATGACCCGCTCTGCGCTCGCGGCACGGCGGCGCACAAACTGCATCCAGGCTGCCACCGGAAGACAAAGCCGCTCGATCGGGCGACCCGCCTCGAGGTTGTCCGAAATGGTGCCCAACAGCCGGAATGGCAGCTTCTGTGAGCCATCCCAGGCAATCTGCGCCAGCGCATGACGGATTTCCGGGTTGCGGAAGCGTCGCAGGATCGCTTCCGTGTAGGCCAACAGGTCCAGGCCCCTGGGCGCGCGCAGTGTCGGCCGGATGTCCTCTTTCATCATCGCGACGACCAGGGAGCACAACCGCGGGTCGCGCATTGCCTCCGCGACCGTCTCGTGGCCGGCGAGCAGACCGAGATAGGCCAGCGATGAGTGCGCACCGTTGAGGAGGCGTAGCTTGGCCCGGTCATAGGCCGCAACATCGTCGGTGAGCGTGACTCCGGCCGCGGCCCAATCCGGGCCGGTGGCACCGGCTACCTCGTCTTCCAACACCCACTGGACAAAGCTTTCGCGTTGGACGGGCCAACGATCTCGCAGAGTCAGGACATCATTCACGCGCTCGCGCAGGGCGTCGGTCGTCGCCGGCGTAATACTGTCGACCATCGTCCGTGGGAAGCGCACCCGGTCCTCGATCCAGCGGGCCAGGCTGGGATCGCGGAGTTCCGCAAGCTGCCCTACGGCACGTCCGAGGCGCGCACCGTTGTCGACGAGATTGTCGCAACTGATGACGGTCAGCGGTGGAGAGTCCGCGAGGCGGCGGCGTTGGAGTCCCTCTACCAGGTATCCGATCAGGCTGCTCGGAGATTGGGGCAGGCGCAGGTCGCGCTGGATGTCGGGATGCGAGACGTCGAGATTGCCCGCTCCGTCCAGACAATATCCCTTCTCAGTGACCGTAATCGTCACGACCCGGGTTGACGGGGCGCTCAGGCGGTCTAGCACCCTGACGGGGTCCTGCGGCGCGACGAGGATCTCGCAGTGGGCGCCGACGACCTGATAAGAGACGGCCTCGTCGAGGGTCGCGAGTGTGTAGAGGCAGTCCTGCGGCTCCAGCGCATCACGCACTTCGGCGCTTCGTAGGGATACGGCAGAGATGCCCCACCGGGGGTCGCGCGCAAGGAGCTTGTCCACGAACCAGGCCTGGTGGACGCGATGGAACGCGCCGGGGCCGAAGTGGACGATGCCCACGTTGAGGGCTCCTCGATCGTAGGCGGGGCGCAGTATCTGCGGCGGCAGTTGCGACAGAGTACCCTGAGATAGGAATATATCGGGAGACACCGGTGTCATTTAACGGTGGCTGGGCGCTTTTGTCTACCCCTGCGGCACGCGTAGACTGCACGCCCTCACGGGGAACGGCTCAGGCTCAATCAAAAACCCGCATGGCAAAGGTTAAATCGTCCGGTACGGCGGAGGCTGACGCGGCTCACTCAGGGGCTGTGGCGGCCAGCGAGTGGGTATCGGGACAGCGGGCCACCATCAATGACATCGCGCGCCTGGCCGGTGTCTCGAAGAAGACCGTCTCGCGCGTCATCAACCAGTCGCCGTTCGTCAAGAGTGAGACCCGCGCGCGCATCGACGCCGTCATCCAACAGATCGGCTACACGCCTGATCCGCAGGCGCGCGGGCTGGCGTTCCGCCGGTCGTTTCTGATCGGTCTGGTTTACGACAACCCGAACGCCCAATACATCGTCAACAGCCAGGAGGGCGTGTTGGATGCCTTACGCGGCTCCGGTTTCGAGCTGGTCGTGCATCCGTGCGATCGGTTGAGCGAGGAGTTCATCCCCGGCGTGCGGCGCTTCGTGGAGCGGCAGAAGCTTCACGGCGTGATCCTCTTGCCGCCGATTTCCGAGGACCACGCCCTCGCGCGCGCCTTGCAGGAGATTGATTGTCAGTTCGTTCGCATGGCGTCGGTTCGCTTCGACAACGTCTCCCGCATGATCGTGTCGAGCGATCGGGACGCCACCGCCGAAGCGGCCGCATACCTGGAGGCTCTCGGTCATCGTCGTATCGGTTTTATTGCCGGTCCTGCACATCACCGGTCCGCCCACGAGCGTCAGATCGGTTTCATGAGCTCTCTCGAGAAGCGGGGGCTGAGCCTGGCTCCGGAGTTGATTGTCGAAGGGGCCTACAGCTTCGAGTCAGGGGTCGCTTGCGCCGAGGCGCTGTTGGCGCGGCGGCCGCGTCCGACCGCCATTTTCGCGAGCAACGACGAGATGGCGGCCGGGGTGTACAAGGCGGCGTATCGCCTGAAGATCTCGATTCCGGAGGAGCTGTCCGTCGTCGGGTTCGATGACAGTCCGGTGGCCTCGCGGCTGTCTCCTGCCCTGACCACCATCCACCTGCCTATCCGTCACATGGCGCGACTCGCGGCGTCCAAGCTCATTCCCGCGAGCTCGCGGGATGAGGCTGAGGCGGGGGGCGTGTCCCGGATCGTGCCGCACCTGGTGGTGCGCGATTCGACGCAGCCACCCAAGTCAGGTGTGTAAGGGCTCGAATCAGCTGTGTAGGGCGAAGCCCCAGGCGACCGCGATCGAGGTGAGGGCAAGCGCGCCGGCGAGCCACTGCGGGATCCGGTCCAACATGCGGCGGTACCAGGGGAGCGCTGCTGTTGCGCCAAGCAACAGGCCGACGACGAAACCGGCCACGTGACCGACGAGGTCCACATTCGTCGGGGGTGTGGGACCTGAGCCGTCGTCCGAGCCGCCGCCCGAGCCAGTCCAACCGAGCAGAATGACTCCCGCGACGAGTGGGCCCCAGCGACGTGCCCAGCTCAGCGGCCATTGCAAACGCTCGCGCCAGGAATAGGCGGACATGAGGCCCAAGGCCGTGAACACGGCGGTGGAGGCGCCGACGGAGCGGTAGTCCGGCGCTCCCGTCAGTCCCTCGAAAAGATTCGCGAGCGCGGCGCCGGTCACGATGAGAAGCCACGCGGTGCCGGCCCCGATCTGCCGGGCGGCCAGGTAGCCGAACCAGACCCCCGCGCCGAGGTTCGCGGCGAGGTGGGCGCCATCGACGTGTAGGGTGAGAGCCGTCCAGGCGCGCCATAACTGTCCGCTGCGCATGTTGGCGGGGTGCAGGTCCGCTGTATCGAAAGCGTCGAGCCGGATGTGCCCGCCTGAAATGGCATAGGCCACCGTCATCAGACACAACACGTAAAAGACGCAACCCACCCAGGCGTTCGAATATAACCGCGGCGGGGGTGGCGGTGGCGGCCCGGGACGGTTCTCGGTCTCGTACAAGCGCAAGTGAGCCAACGCCCGCGGCGCATCGAGCTCATTCACCCAGAGAATGAAACGCGCGCCCGTGAAAGTGACCGCGCTCTCGATTCCAACAGCGGTCAGCACGAGCGCACGCTCGTCACATGGTCGCCGGCGGAGCGAGCGAAATACCTCGACGAGAATCGGCGCGTCGTTCACTTCGCCAGCCATTGTCGCTCAGCCCTGTGGCTGCTGCCTCCTCAGATGCAGTGCCGAGAAAATCTCGCGCACCGGCTCACCGATGAGCTCGTAGACAGCCAGGTGCGAGCGCAACAAAGCCCCGGGCGCGGGAACGAAGCTCGGCACTCCGAGCGCCTCCCGTCGCTGGATTCCGACCGGGGCGGGTATCACCTCGAGGCCGGCGGCCTTGAACTCCTGCGCGGCGCGCCACTCGTGTGTACTGCTGGTGACGAGAACGATCCGATCAATGTGATCGGCATGTAGCAAACGTGCCGAGAAGCGCGCGTTCTCGAAGGTATCGCCGGACCGGTTCTCAACCCAACGTGGATCGATACCGTAGTCCCGCGAGAGAGTCGCCTGCATGGCTTCCGCCTCCTTTGCCGAGCCCGAGACCAACACCGGGAGAGAGGTCCGGCGCGCCACGAATGCGCCGTAATGGACTCGCTCGAGGGTATCGTGCGCGACGGTCGGACCACCGAACTCAACCGCCCAGCGCGCATCACCGCCGGCCAGGATGACAATCGCCTGTGCGTTCAGGGGTCGCGACAGGTCGAGGGGCGGGTAGTGTTCGGCCAGACGCTGCAGTGCGTTGGCCACGACCGGTAGCGAGCCGAGCCAGAGCAACGCCAGGCTGATCGCGATCAAGATGTTGCCCAGCCGTCGATGACGCCGGGTCAGCAACAATCCGGCGAATGCCAGGAGCAGGAGTCCCGCGGGTGGCAGGACCAGGTTCCGAAGGATGGACTTGATGTACGGAAACACCGCTCGCTCAACTCCTAGAGGTGAATTCTCTGCCAGACACCGACGCGCCAGCGCACGAACAATGTCGAGCCGAGCAACATTACGTACAGCACCACCGACACCCAGCCACCGTACGCGCCCCAACCGAACTGGGGCAGGAAGCTCACCCAGCCCTGCCCCGGCGCGAAAGTAAATGAGTGCGCCAACGGCACGAACCATACAAACGACACCGGCAGCACCAGGGCCGCGGGCACCACGACATCACCGGCACCCCGCAAACACATGGAGCTGCCGAGGTTCAGCCCGTCGAAGAACTGAAAGGCAGCCGCCAGCCAGAGCAGATTCGCCCCCAACGCAATTGCTGCCGCTGCATCAGGGTCGTGTGCGTCCGTGAAGAGGGGCAGCAGCCAGGGACCTGCCAGCGCGAGCACCACTCCAATGGCCCCCATGTACATCGCGCCGAGCAAAATCACCCGGGTTCCGACACGCATTGCCCAGGCGCGATCACCTGCCCCGATCGACTGCCCGACGAGCGTCGTCCCTGCCTGCGCGATACCGAACCCCGGCATGTAGGCGACGGACGTGAGAATCGTGACCATCTGCGTGGCCGCACCGCCGACCGTTCCGAGCCGCACCTGCATCATCTGGAAGATGGAGAACCCCAACAGGTCCGCGGCCGGCATGAGCCCCATCGGCAGTCCCAGTCGCAACTGCTGTAACAAACGGCCCCCATGCGGCTTCCAGGTCAGGTGCGAGCGATACACGCGGCGATAGTGGGCGCCGAGAAAAATCGCCAGTCCCAACAGCAGTCCGACGGCCTGCGCCACAGTCGTCGCCCAGCCCGAGCCGGCAACACCGAGTCCGAGCCGGAAAATAAACAGGTCGTTGAAGATGATGTTCGCGACCGTCGTGACCGCGGTCACCAACAGCGTGATGCGCGGTCGGCTGACGCCGTTGAAGAACCCGAACAACGCCCAGACCGCCGCGCCGAACGCGGAACCGGAAACGCGGGGCATCCAGAATGACACGGCGAGGTCCAGGATTTGCGAGTTGAACCCCGCGGGAGCCAGGATGAGTCGCCCCGACGCACCGATCGCAACAAACAACGGCACGGTGCACAGTGTTGCCCACAACGCGGTCCACACTGCCTGGGACGCGCGGCGGTAACGGCGCGCACCCTGGGCCTGTGCGACCAGAGGCTGCACGGCCGACCCGACTCCGCTCAGTACCAACACAACGGCCAGCACGAGCCACTGCACCGCCCCGACCCCGGCCAGTGC
This sequence comes from Steroidobacteraceae bacterium, assembly GCA_036834945.1. Taxonomy (GTDB): domain Bacteria; phylum Pseudomonadota; class Gammaproteobacteria; order Steroidobacterales; family Steroidobacteraceae; genus 13-2-20CM-66-19. Next base: position 19,716 of record DAITMW010000026.1, on the reverse strand, counting down.
CTCCGTCGAGATATGGCCAATGAACCACATGTCGGTGAGATTCAGGACAATCTGCACCGCACTGTTGGCCATGAGCGGCAAGGCAAGAGCCAGCACAGCGCGCTGATCGACGTGGGCCTGGCCCGTGGCGTCGATACGTTGTGCCGGCAGCATTCCGGCGGTGCTGGGGGATTGGGTGATCAGATCCATAGTTGCGGCTCGGTGAGCCGTTTATTTTTGCACATTGGACTTTACGGAGACGATCCCGCGCGGCACCTTACCGCTCATGGCAACCCGAAAGAAAAGCGCCACCGCGAGCGCCAAAAAGAGCGGCCCGAAGAGCGACCCAAAGACCGACAAGCGCAGCGGAGCCACCAAGCGCCGCAAGCAGGGCAAGCTTGCCCCTGGCGCCAAGGCGCGTGGGCTGGAGGCGTCGCAAGTGGCCATCGCGATGGACAGCCCCGACGTCGCCGAGCTTGCGGCGCTCGTGCGCGACGCCGGTGGCGCGCCTATCGGCGCCTATCATGAGCCGCTCGGTGGGCGACCGCTCATGCTCGCCTCGATTCCGCTGAGTGCTGTGCAGCCAACTCCCTTTCAGCGCGACCTGTCGCCGACTCATGCCAAGCGCCTGGCTGAAAAGATCGACGAGACCTCGGCCTTCCTGGATCCGCTGATTGTCGTGCGCGGCGATGACGGCCGGCTATGGACACCCAACGGGCGCCATCGCCTCGCAGCGGGCAAGGTGCTCGGGCTCCGTCAGATCACGGCTCTGATATCGCCTGACGAGTCGCTCGCGTATCGCATTCTCGCGCTCAACACAGAGAAGGCCCACAACCTGCGCGACCGGAGCCTCGAGGTAATCCGCATGGCGCGCAGTCTCGCGGAACGGCAGAGCCAGGCGCGCGAAACGCAGTTCAGCGCGGAGTTCGAGGCGCCTGAGCTGCTCACGCTCGGCATTGTGTACGAAAAGGCGTCCCGCTTCGCGGGTGGGGCGTATAGCTCCTTTTTGAAGAAAGTCGATCGCTTCAGCGACCGGACGCTCACCGTCAGCCTGCGCGAGCGTCAGGATTATGCGTCGCGCTTGCTCGAGATCGACGCGCAGGTGAAGCGGATCATCGCGGCCTTGCAGGCGAAGGGATTCAAGTCGCCGTACCTGCGGAACTACGTGGCCGCACGGATCAATCCAGTTCGCTTCCACAAAGTGAAAAAGGGCGAGACCAAGCCGCCCATGCCGCTCGCGCAGGCCCTTACGCGGATGGCGGCTGCCGCCAAGGGTTTCAAACTCGAGTCGGTGTCGAATCGGGACCTGGCTTGGGTGGCGGTGGGAGCTGGCGGCGGGGAATAGCGCGTGAGGGGGGCCACGCCGGCAGGGTACGGCGCCGGCGATGCGGCTCCAGGACCGGTGCGCGAAGTTGGCCATTCCGAAGCGCGGCGCTTCCGCCATATGGCAGCGGCGGGGCACCGGGCGGAGTGCTACCCTCGGCCGCCTATGTTGAAGGTAGAGCGTTCCAGGGGGCTTTGAGTGAGCACGACCGATCCGCGCGCGACTATTTCCGCAGCTCCGATGAGTGCGCTTCAGGTGATCGCCGTGGCGGTCACGATCGGACTGAACGCGCTGGACGGATTTGACGTGCTCTCGAGCGCGTTCGCTTCCCCGGGCATCTCCGCGGAATGGCACGTGGAGCCGAAAGCGCTCGGCATCGTCCTTTCGATGGATCTCATTGGAATGGCGATCGGCTCGATCCTTCTCGGCGGAGTCGCCGACAAGATCGGGCGGCGACCCACGATTCTCGGCTGCCTCGTGGTCATGACGATCGGCATGTTCATGGCCACTCGCTCCCATGGCGTCGTCGATCTCTCGATGTGGCGGGTGATCACGGGGCTGGGCATTGGCGGCATTCTCGCGAGCATCAACGCGGTGGCGGCGGAGTTCTCGAGTGCCAAGCGAAAGAATCTCAGTGTCTCCATCATGTCGATCGGCTACCCGATCGGCGGCGTGCTGGGTGGCCTGGTGGTACAGAATCTGTTGACCACCCATGACTGGCGCTCCGTTTTCTATTTTGGCGCGGCCGTGACGGCGCTCTTCATTCCGCTGGTTCTGATTTTCGTGCCCGAGTCGGTTCACTGGCTCGCGCGCAAGCAACCCGCGGGCGCGCTCGAGAAGGTCAACCGGGCTTTGCAACGTATGGGGCACGGGCCTGTGACGGCACTGCCGATCATCGCGGCCGAAACACGCCAGCGCTCGATCGGTGACATCTTCAGTCCCGTGCTCATCGCCACCACGCTCATTGTGACCATCGCCTATTTCTTCCACATCATGACGTTCTACTTCGTGTTGAAGTGGGTACCGAAGATCGTGGTCAACATGGGCTTCGCGGCATCGGCGGCCGCGCACGTCGTCACGTGGGTGAACATCGGTGGGGCGTGCGGTGGCGCCACGCTGGGTCTGCTGGGGCTGCGGTTCGGGATGAAGCCGCTCACCATCATCGTCATGATCCTGTCGACCGTGACGGTGATCAACTTCGGCTACCAGCCGGCCGATCTCGACAAGCTTTCCTGGGCATGCGCCGCCGCCGGCTTCTGCACGAACGCCGCCATCGTCGGCATGTATTCGATCTTCGCGCAGGCGTTTCCAACACACGTGCGCGCGTTCGGCACGGGATTCGCGATCGGCCTGGGGCGCGGCGGCTCGGTGTTGGCGCCGATCCTGGCGGGTTATCTGTTCCAGGATGGCTACGGCTTGCCGACCGTGGCCACGATCATGTCAATCGCCGCCCTGCTGGCGGCGGGTGTGCTCAGTCTGTTGAAGCTCAAGCCGGATCAGCCCGAGGCCGACGTGGCGCCTACCATGACAGCGTCGATCGGTGGGGCGAGCACACCGGCCTAACATCGCTCAACCATGCGACCAGGCATACGGATGCGCCCCGCCGCCGCAGGTGGCGGAGCTTCGGGCAAAAACCACGCTTTTTGCCCGAAGCAGCGCTGGGCCGGGCAGGACGCCCGGATCCAGCGCTCATGGACAAGCCGTAACCCCGTCCATTCCGCTTTCCAGGCGGATGTTGGCCACGCTCAGTGCCAGGGTGCCGGCGGACTGGACCCCGAAGGCCGTCGTGACGCGGCTCAAGTCCGCCCCGGCTTTTCCGAAGCAGGTCAAAGGGACTTTCAAGTGAGCCCACTGCCCTGCTTTCGCGGCAGCCAGGGTGGGCGCCACCGGAACGACACCACGGCAGCCTGCGCCGCAGCTCATCAGCAGGTCGATGTTGTTCGTGACGGGCGAGTCGACCTTGTAATCGAGGGCGAGTGACAACTGGCCGTTGGCTTCACGCCGCAGATCGATCGGCGTCGCCGCCGAGAGCCCGACCCAACTCGCCGCGGCGCCATTCCAACGGATGATGCGCGCGTCTTCCTGGGCCGACTTGTCGGTGCCGGCAACACTGACGTGGCCTTCCATCTGCCAACTCCAGCCCGCGCCGGGCTTGCCCGCGGCGAAAAAAACACGGTTGTCGACATTCGCGACGCGTGCGGTGCCAGGATCCTCCGCAAGTGGTTTCAGGTCACCGTCATCGCCATAGCGCAGTCCGTACCCCAACGGGAACAGCGCTGACTCGCCAGAGGCCGAGGGTTTCCCGACTATGGCGACTGTCTGAAACGGGGTGCGCGGCCATGAGAATGACAGCTTGCCGTGGAAGTCATAGTGCACCGAGCCGTTCTTTTCCTTGAAGAGGACGTCGGCGATGCCGCCTCCCTCGCTGCCCGGCAACCAGGCGGCGACGAAAGCATCGGAGGCATTGATTTCAGCGTTCATCCACAGCGGGCGGCCGGAGAGGAATACCGCTACCACGGGCACCCCACTCGCGTGCAACTTGCGCAGCAGTGCCAGGTCCGGCTTCTCGCCGGGACTGAATTCCGCCGTGCTGATATCGCCTTGGAATTCCGCGTACGGATTTTCGCCGAACACCACGATGGCGACGTCGGGGCGGGTTTTGAATTCGCCGCTCGCGCTCAATTCGGTGGTTCCGCCGGCGGCCGTCACCGCGTCATGGATTCCGGCATAGATCGATTGGCCATGGGGGAAGTCCTTGTTGGCAACACCGGTGCCCTGCCACGTGATCGTCCATCCGCCGCACTGCTTGCTGATGTTGTCGGCACCATCCCCCGCGACCAGAACATGGGCAGTTGGTGAGAGTGGCAACAGGTGATGCGTGTTCTTCAACAGAACAAGCGATTCGCGTACCGCCCGCCGTGCGACCGCCCGGTGCTCGGGCGCACCGAGCAGCTCGAAATGTCCCGCGTAGGGACGCGACGAGGGGCGACCCTCATCGAAAACATGCGCACGCAATTTGACGCGCAATATTCTCCGGACCGCATCGTCCAGACGTGCCTGCGGGATTTGCTTCGATCGCGCCTGCGCCAGCGTGTTGGTGTACAGCTGCTTCCAGGAATCCGGCGCCATGTACATGTCGAGCCCGGCGTTGATGGCGGCGGGACAGTTGACCGTGGTGCAGCCGGGAACCTGGCCGTGAGCATTCCAATCTCCAACCACGAAGCCATCGAAATTCATCCGATTCTTCAAGACATCCGTCAACAATTCGTGGTCGGATGACATCTTGGCGCCGTGCCAACTGGAGAAAGAGGCCATGACAGTCTGCGCGCCCGCTGTTAGCGCCGGCGGATAGCCGGCCGCGTGGATGTCGCGCAGCTGTGCTTCGCTCGAAAGGTTGTCGCCCTGGTCTTTGCCACCGGTGCCGCCGTCGCCAACAAAGTGTTTCGGCGATGCGATCACGTGCGCCGCATCGAGAAATTGCGGAGTGCCGGGCTGTCCCTGCAGACCGAGGAGCATTGCGGAGGCGTAGTCCCGCACGATCCGCGGGTCTTCGGAGTAGCTTTCGTACGAGCGGCCCCAACGCAGATCCTGCACGACCGCCAACGTCGGCCCAAAGCTCCAGTCGAGCCCCGTCGCGCGCACTTCCAATGCTGTGATCGTACCAATCCTGCGCAGCAGGTCAGGATCACGGGCCGCACCTAACCCGATGTTGTGCGGGAAGATTGTCGCGCCCACGATATTGTTGTGGCCATGTACGGCGTCGGTACCCCAGATCGTGGGGATCGGATGCGGGCCGTGCGCCGGATCCATGGCCGCGTCATAGAACCGATCGGCCAGTGCGAGCCACTCACCTGGTTGAGCGAATTCGTCACCATTCGGTGAGGAGTTGCCGCCGTTGAGGATGGAGCCGAGGGCAAAGTGGCGCAAATCTTCGGGAGTGATACTGGCAATGTCGGCCTGGATGACCTGGCCGGTTTTCTGCTCCAGTGTCATGCCCGCGAGCAACGCGGTGATGCGCGATTCCAACGCCGGATCGGCGGGGAGTGCGCGCGGCACCGCGGGCCACTGGTCCGGATGCACCAGCCGATCGGCGGCAACCACTGGCGGGATTGTTACAGCGAATCCGATTACTGTGGCTATGACCAACGTGTTCCCGGTTATGCCCATCGCTGCTCCAACTCGAGTGATTGCCGAAGTGGTACGGGTCGCGAAAACTTTCTGCGGTGTCGTTGCAATAACCCGCGCGGCACCCCGGTCCGATTGAAAGGGCTCAGTGCCCCCGAAACGGACTGTTTCGATGTCCCTCGTGAGAACGCGCTGACACCGGAAGTCGTACCCGCCTTGGCATGGATTCGCAGTCAGCATCACACGCTGATGACAGCGCTGTCAACGAACTAAACGAAAGGTCGACCCACATGCTGGAGCCAATGTCTGAATCCCTGACCCCTGAAGTTGCCGCGCAACACCATCGCAGCAGCGTCGAGCCCGCCACGCCGGGTGCGACGGCGCTGCCGGACCTGCTGCTGGTCGAGCGGGCGCGCGGCAAGGAAATCCGTGCCTTTGAGACCCTGATGCGCCGTTACAACCAGCGGCTTTTCCGGATTGCCCGCAGCATCGTCCCGGATGCCGACGTCGCGGAAACCGTGGTCCAGGAGGCGTATCTGCTCGCTTTCAGCGATATCGAGCGCTATGAGCCCACCGGGAAGTTCGGTGCCTGGCTGGCCCGTCTGGCCTTCAACCAGGCGCTGGCGCTCCGCCGGACTGCCCGCCCTGCCGTGGCTGCCGCTGAGACGGTCGCCGCCGAGCCGAGCGATAGCGGAAGCTCAGCGTCTGAGAACCCCGCCGAAGCGCCTCCCTCGCGCCAGGCCCTCGAGCAAGCGATCGATGCCCTGCCGGAGGTGTTCCGCACGGTATTCGTGTTGCGCGCCATCGAAGGGATCAGCGGGATCGAGACCGCGGCCTGCCTGGGAATCAACGAGACGACGGTGCGGACGCGACTGTATCGCGCTCAGCGCCGGCTGCGCGTCGACTGGTCGCAGCAGGGCGCCGCCGAGCGTGGTGAGCTCTTTGAGCTGACTGGCAGCCGGGGCGATCACATCGTGGGCCGGGTGTTGGCACGGTTGAACGGTACGCGTTCGCAGACGGAAGGCTAGGAAGACAGGGTGCTAACGCGCCGCGTTGGGATCTCCACGGGGCCGTTCGGAAGCTCGTCTTTATGGGGCGAGCAGCGCACGTCGATGTACCCGGCGCGCAGGGCGGTGTGAGGATCGACGGACATGAGCCTGAACAGCTCTGTCTGTCGAGCGGCTCGCGGTAAACCGCACCATCCGAGCCATGCGTCCCGACGGACTTTGGCGCGATAGAGCGCCATGTCGGCGAGGTTGAGCACTTCCTCCCATGAAGCCCAGCCCGGGGCCTCGAAGACAAATGGATAGCACGCAAACCCGATCGAGCAGGTCGTGTGCGCGGACGCTGACTCCGAGATGCGGAAGCGCAGCTCCGCGGTCCTGATGCGGATTTCCTCCGCCAGGCGCGCGGCGTCGTCGAGGTCCGAGAGCGCTCTGACGATCACGAACTCATCGCCGCCCCAGCGCACGACGCGGTCGGAGTCTGTCAGGCATTGGCGTAACACCGAGGCCACCCCTTCCAGGGCGACGTCGCCGGCTTCGTGGCCGAACTCGTCGTTGATGGGCTTGAGGCGATCGAGATCGACGAGCATGAGGCTCAGCCGTTGCGGGTTGCCGGTCGCCTGGGAAGCATCGATCTGGGCCAACATGCGCGGCATGTCGTTGATGAGGGAGCGGCGGTTGCCGAGCTTGGTGAGCGGGTCGGTCAGGCTCGCCTGCTCGAGGCGGTTGTTGACATCCTGCAGCTCCACGTTACGTGCGGCCAGCTCGCGAGTACGGACGCGCACCTCCTCCTTGAGCCGCTCGCTGTAGCGCGCTTCGCGTATGAGCGAGCGCCGGTGCCCCGCCCAACACAAAGCGATGATCGCAGCCAACAACAGGGCATAGCCAACATAGGCCCAGCGTGAGAGCCACGCGGGCGGGTCGACATCGAACGGCAGCTCGAAACCCTCTTCGTTCCAGACGCCATCGGGATTCGCGGCGCGGACGCGCAGGGTGTAGTGGCCGTCGGGAAGGTTTGTGTAGGTCACCCGGTGGCGCGTGCCAGCCTGCTCCCACTCCCGATCGAACCCCTCGAGTCGGAACGCGAACGAGTTGGCGCGCGGGGCCGCGAAATCCAGGGCGGCGAATTCGAAACTGACGACATCCCGATAGTGCAGCCGCGGCATCATGAAGCGGCTGGTGAGGGGCACGGTCTTGCCCATCTCGAGCACTTCGGTGAGCACGATCGGCGGTGGTGAGGTGTTGAACAGGACGGCGCCGGGATCGAAGGCGTTATAGCCTTTGGCGCCGCCGAAGAACAATCGTCCGGCGGGGCTCTCGTAGTGGGCGCCGAAGTTGTATTCCTCTTCCTGCAAGCCATGGCCGCGGTGGAAGCTGCGCACCTGTCCGGATGCCGGGTCGAAGCGAACCAGTCCATAGTTGGTGCTCAGCCAGAGGCGACCCTCCGCGTCGGCGTGGATGCCGTAGATCGTGTCGTTCGCGATTCCGTTGCGGCCGTTGAAGTTGTCGAAGCGGATCGCCTCCGGAACGAGCGCGCTGCCGACGACCCGGTCGAGGCCGCTGCGCGTGCCGACCCAGACTGTCCCTTTCCGATCCACGTAGATCGAGTAGACCGTGGAGCTGGCCAGGGAGCGCGGCTGTTGGGCTTCGTGGGTCAGGTGGAAGAAGCGCGCGCTGTCGGGATCGAGGACATTCAGGCCGCCGCCGTCAGTGCCGACCCACACCCGGCCGGTGGGGTCCTGCGCGAGTGCCGTGACGCGGCTCGCCGACAAGGTGTTCGGATCGGCCGCGTCGGGCAGATAGTTTTGAAAGCGGCCGGTGGTGCGGTCGAGTCGGGATAACCCTCCTCCATAAGTGCCGATCCACAAGCGGCTCGATGAGTCTTCCATGAGTGACATGACCCCGGGGGCGCTGAGGCTGTGGAGATCGTTGGGGTCGTGGTTGAAGGCGGTTACCTCGAGCGTGTGTGGCTCGATGCGATCGAGGCCGCCTGTCATGGTCCCGGCCCACACCATGCCCTCGTGGTCCGTCAACAGGGCCATCACCTTGTCGTCGCTCAATCCCTGCCCGCGACGCAGCGTGCGAGGCCGGCCGGAGCGCGGATCGACAATTGTGACGCCGCCACCAAACGTGGCGACCCAGAGGCGTCCGGCCTTGTCCTGGGTAAAGGCCATGACGTTGCGGCTCGGCATCCCCTCTTCCGCCCCCGCGGTGTGTTGTCCGAAGGACCAGGTCCGGGGATTCCAACGAGCAACACCGCCGAAGCGCGTGCCGATCCACAGCAGGCCCGTGCGATCCTCGTGGAGCGTGAGGATGTGGTCATCCGGCAGGCTGTAGGGGTCGGCCGGGTCGTTGTGGTAGGTGTCGAAAGCGCCGCTGGCTCGATCGAACAGGGCAAGGCCCCCCGTCGTGCCGACCCACAGGCGCTGCCGGCTGTCGATGTGCAACGCCAGCACCTGTTCCGCGGGCAAACTGTGGGCGTCAGCCCCGTCGTGGTGGAACATCAGCTGCAGGCCCGTCGTGGGGTTCAGTTGCACCAGGCCGGTTTCGGTTCCGACCCAGAGCATGCCACGGCGGTCTTCGGCCAGGGCGTGCACCCGCACCGGGTTGCGGGGGTCCAACACGATGTGTTGGAACGTGCCCTTGACGGGATCGAGGCGATCCAACCCGGTCCGGGTACCGACCCAGATGGCGCCATTGTGGTCCTCTAGCAGGGCGAAGACCGAGTCGTCGCCCAGGCTTCCCGGCTGGTCCGGCTGGTGGCGGAAACGGGACAGGCGGCTGCCGCGAGGATCGAAGCGGGCCAGACCCGCCTCGCGCGTGCCGATCCAGAGCCGGCCGCTGCGATCGAAGTGGATGACGCGCACATACTCGATGCCGCGTGCGCTCGAGGCGGCGACTCCCGTCAGGATGGAATGGAACTCCGGTCCATCCGCGTCACGCCAGACCACCGCGCCACCATCGGTGCCGACCCAGAGGCGGCCAAGGGAGTCGAGCTGCACGTCCGTGACGAATGCATCCGGCAGGCCACTCAGGTCGCGGGTCTGGCGCAGGTGTTGGAATGCGTAGCCGTCGAAGCGGTCGAGGCCGTCCTCCGTGCCGAACCACATGAATCCCTGCGTATCCTGGATGATCGCCAGCACCGCCTGCTGTGACAGGCCGTCATCTAGTCCGAGGCGCTCGAAGCGCATCGGCACGGTGGCGAGCGCTCCCCGGCCGCCTCCGCCGGCAAGACACAGCAGCAGCACCAGGAGCGCGACGTAGCGGGCCGTGGGCGAAGGCGAGGTTTTAAAGCACTTCAGCGAAAACATCCCGACTGTCTGTGTTAGGTGCTTGGGCGTTTCAGTCCAGCTGCGTGGATGCTAAGGAGCGCACCGCGGCCGGGACGTGATTGGCTTCTCGTACAGCTCGATTCGTCGCATTGCACCCACATCAATGTCGCGGCGCGATAGAATGGATTTATGGAAACTTCTGGGTATTCACGGGTGACGCGACTGGCACTTCTGACAGCCGTCGGGCTCCTTGCCGCGGCAAACACCGTGGCGGGTGTTGAATCGCGGGCCGCATTGGCCCCTGGGCCAACTGCTGCAACAGCACTGGAGACCGTCGCGGAGCGCTCGAAATTCGTCCGCACCGGTCGCTATGACGAAGTACAACGGCTGTGCGCCGCATACGCACAAACCTGGCCCGACAGCGCCAGGTGCGTCGAGTTCGGGCGCAGCCCCGAGGGTCGCCCGATGTTGGCTCTCGTTGCCTCGCGCAGCGGGGTACTGAGCCCTGATGCTGCCCGTGCTCGCGGCCTTCCGGTGATGTTGGTGCAGGGCGGCATTCATGCCGGCGAGATCGACGGCAAGGATGCCGGGCTCATGGCCCTCAGGGAACTCTTACAGAAGCCGGGCACGCTCGCGGACTTCGTCCTCGTGTTCGTGCCGGTGTTCAACGTCGACGGGCACGAGCGCTTCGGGCGTTGGAATCGACCCAACCAGGTCGGGCCGGAGGAGATGGGCTGGCGGGGCACCGGGCAGAACCTGAATCTCAATCGGGATTACACCAAGGCGGATGCGCCGGAGATGCAGGCGATGTTGCACCTGCTGAATGCCTGGGACCCGGTGCTCTATGTCGATCTGCACGTCACCGATGGCGCGAATTTTCAGCACGACGTTTCGAACACCATCGAGCCGGCTCATGCGGGCGACCCGCTGCTCCATCCGACCGCCAGGGCGCTGGTCGCGGAGTTGAATGCGAGGATTGCATCGATGGGGTCGCGGCCGTTGGATTTCTATCCGGAGCTGGTGAAGGAGGACGATCCGGCTTCCGGATTTGCGCCCGATATCTATTCGCCGCGCTTTTCCACGGCCTATTGGGGCCTGCACAACCGGTTCGGGCTGTTGGTCGAGACGCACTCGTGGAAGGATTACGCCACGCGGGTCAGGGTTACGCACAACATCATCGTGACGCTCGTCGACATGATGAGGCGCGAGGGCAAGCAGTGGCGCAGCGAAGCGCTGGCGGCGGATGCCCGCGCCGGGCAGATCGGCGGTCAAACCGTGGCGTTGGACTTCGACCACGGGCCGCACGTCAGGATGATTGATTTTCTCGGGTATGCCTACACGCGGGGGCATTCCGAGGTTTCGGGGGCTTTGGCGACCCGCTACGACCCCACGAAGCCGCAAGTCTGGCACGTGCCGATGCTCGACACTGTCGTGGTCAAGACGAGTACGGAGGCACCGCGCGGCGGATATATCGTTACGGCGGCCAACGCGGACTGGATGGCGGCGAAGCTTGCTCTCCATGGCATACAGTTCGAAAGGATCGACCACGATCTGAGCCGGTTTCCCCTCGAGACGTTTCGCGCGACGCGGGTCACCTACTCAAAGGAGCCATTCGAGGGACACACGACGTTGACCATCGAGGGGGCATGGAAGGCAGAGCAGCGGGTGGTGCCGGCGGGCTCTTTGCGGGTACCGATAGATCAGGCCAACGCACGTTTGGTTGTCGCGCTCCTCGATCCGCAAGGTGTGGATTCGTTTGCCGCCTGGGGTTTTTTCGATACGGCGTTCGAGGCCAAGGAGTACATGGAAGCGTATGTGGCCGAGCAGGTGGGAGCCGACATGCTGGCGCGTGATCCCACGGTCGCGGCTGACTTCAAGAAGCGGCTCGAGGAAGATCCGCAGTTCGCGGCGAGCCCGAGTGCGCGGCTCGAGTATTTTTACCGGCGCAGTCCCTCCTGGGATGAGCGATTGAATCTCTACCCGGTTTATCGCGTGCCGGTCGCGGTCAAACCCCGGACCGAAGCACCGGGTCCTTAGGGACTCAGGGCGGCTCGTTCCAACTGCGACGCATGGCAGCCCATTTGGCCTTGCCACTGACGCGCGTATCGGAGAGTGCATCGAGCGTATTGGCCAGTCGCTTCGAGTGCACCACGCTCAGCGCTGTTACGACAACCGTCAGGGCGACAGCGCCCAACAGTACGGCGACTCGCTCGCCGAGAGGCTTCTCCGCCTCGGCGAAGATATTCATGCCCAGGATGCCGGTGGCGATCGTGCCAATGAGGCCGACGATCGTCACGACGGTCAGGCGCAGGATCGTGTTGGCCTGGCGCCGGTTGCTGTCGGAGTCGAGGTAATCGTTCATGTCGGTGACCTCGGTGCGCACTTCCTGGTACATCTCCTCATTGCGAAGGTGACGGGTCAGGCGGGAAAACAGGCCGCGTGCGATCGCCTGGTTCGATACCTCGTGAAACCAGTAACGGTGTGTGAAGCGCAGGAAGACTTCCATCGTCTGGCGGATGACGCGTTTGAACGCGCGGACCGAGCGGGTGTCGCCCACGATCAGACGATTCATCGCCACCGCTAGCTCATCAGACATTGATAGAAGCGCGGCCCTGTGGAAGTGCGCGATCAGGAACAGCAGGAAGTACTGGTGGCGGAACTGTCCGAGCAGCCCCGAGTCGGGATCCGAGAAGAATGCGTCACCGTAGCGGCCAACGACGGAAAGCGTGTGTCCTGTCGTGAGGATGCGGGTGTCTCCCCGGGTGCTTTGCTCGCCCATGCGGCCCCAGAATCGGTCGTCACAGTAGTCGCGCTCGAATTCCTCCAGCGTGACGGGTGAGTAAGGGAGTGTGTTCGGGTCGCCGGGGCCGGTTACGAGTGCCAGGCGCACGAAATCCGCCCGCGTCAGCTTCGCCGGCTCATCGAGGGCCAGATAGGCCATGAACGGCATCCGGTAGTACTCGAGCAGGCGATACCGGAGGATCGCCGTCGTACCGGGGCACTCGAGCGCGAGGGGCTTCAGCAGAAATTCCCAATGTTGCGCGAGGCGGCTGGTCCGGAAGCGGGCCACGGAGGACAGGTACTTGGCCTTGGCCTCGAAATCCGAGGACGCCAGGAGCTCGCCGTTCTCGCCGAGCCATTCGACTTTGTGCGGGCAGTTGCCGCCCTGTTGGTTCGATTCCCAATAGGCCGGATAGGCCCGGGCGAAGCGGAACAGGGTGTCCTGCGCCCGCTCGATGGGGATGTCGTTCGTGTACATCTCGAACGTCAGGATGGCGATGTCGGCGTCGAGAAAGAAGTAGAGATCGATATGGGCGATGTCGAACGTCGTGGGCGTGCCGTCCGGGGTGTAGGTGACGCGTGCCTGCTTCACGTCATGGCGGCGATAGATATGGAGGCTTGCCTCGCCGTCCGCGGCGGCCATTTCCTGGCCTACTCGAGATCCGTATAGGAAACGCTGTACGTACGGCAGGAAGGTGACGAACTCTCTGTAGTGGCGCTCCTGGAAGTCGGCCGGGTCCTTGCAGAACTCGTCGTCCAGCTCTTTCCAGGGGTTTTCCCAAGGGTTGCCGGCCCCAATCGATTCCAGCGCCTTCCAATGCCGCTGCACCTGCTCTCCGGGGCGGAGCGGCATGAGCTGCAGGGGCCACACGACGATCTGACGGAAGTGTCTGACCATGAGCGCCATGATACCGCCGCTCGTATCGCGAACGTGTTTAGATCGAGCGCGCCGTCATCTGCTTGCTGATGTACTCGGCCTGGCGTAGGGCCAGCGCCACGATGGTGAGCGTCGGGTTCGCCGAGCCCGGCGAGCTGAAGGCGCTGCCGTCCGAAATGAAGAGATTCGGGACGTCGTGGGTCTGGCCGTGGGCGTTCGCGACACCATCCTCCGGCTTCGCGCTCATGCGTGCGGTGCACATGTTATGAGTTGCCGGGGTCGTTGGACTCAGCACGACCCGTTTCGCGCCGATGGCTTCGTACATTTTCTTTCCCTGCGCACGGGCGTGAGCCCGCATCGCCTTGTCGTTGGCATGCTCGTCGACGTGCACGTGGGCGACGGGAAGGCCATGGGCGTCCCGGACCTTGTCATCGAGGGTGATGCGGTTGGTGGGTTGGGGAAGATCCTCGCCGTTGATGAACATGCCCGCCATGTTGCGGTAGTCGTCGATGAACGAGGTGAAGTCCCGGCCCCAACCGTACGGCATTCCTACCAGGGGTAGCGTGGGGAGGTCCAGCGCGATCAACTCGAGGTGATAGCCGCCGAAGAAGCCACGCTGCGGGTCGTTTTTGGTCTCATCTTCGACGAGGCCGGCGAGCACGACGCCGCGCCAGAAGTGTACGGGCTCGTCGAAGGTGGCCCAGACGAATCCGTTGATGTGGTGGCAGTAGTTACGTCCGACGTGGCCGGAGGAATTCGCCAGGCCGTGAGGAAATTTTCCTGACTGCGACAATAGCAACAGACGAGGTGTCTCGATCGCGTTACCAGCAACACAAACCACGCGCGCTTTTTGCCGCTGCTCGTGGCCCGCGCGATCCCGATATACCACGCCCGTTACCTTCCCGTCGGGACCATGCTCGATGCGCGTCGCCATGCACTGGGTCCGCAGGTCGAGCTTTCCCGTCGCCTCGGCGCGCGGGATCTCCGTGTACAACGTACTCCACTTCGCGCCCGTCTTGCAGCCCTGCACACAGAAGCCCTGCTCAATGCAGTAGCCACGGCCGTCGGCGGGCCGGGAGTTGATGGCCATGTAGCCGGTGTGGACCTGCTTGTAGCCGATCTTCTTCGCCGCGGCATGCATGACTTTGAAGTTGTTGGATGCGGGCAGTCCGGGGTTGCCGTTGCGCCGGGTGACCAACAGACGGCGCTCGGCGACCCGGTAGTAGGCTTTCATCTCCTCGTAGGAGACCGGCCAGTCGATCAATGACGTTCCGGGGACTGGGCCGTAGGTACTCCGGGAGCGGAACTCCCAGGGCCTGATGCGCGGCGTGGCCCCGGTCCAGTGGACGGTCGTGCCGCCGACGGTCTTGGCGATCCAGACCGGCAATGTTGGGGAGGTGTTGACGGGATCCCAGGTGCCCGACTGTGTGCGCGGATCGAGCCAGGTGAGCTGTCCGAAGGCTTCGCCGGGGTTCTGGGAGAAGCTCGCGAGCGTTTGCCGTTGGCCGGCTTCGAGCAGCACCACCTTGATACCGCGGCGTGTCAGCTCGTGTGCGAGTGTGCCACCTCCCGCTCCCGATCCGATGATGACGACCGCGCCGCTGTCAGACTGGTCTATGCGTGCCACGGGTCAGCTCTCTCCGAGAACTGGCCCACTGTCGGCCGCGGGCACCTCGGGGAGCCAACGCAGGTCGTTGAAACCGCGTTGCAGATAACCTCCCTTGGAGAACGCCTCGCCTTCGTAGCCGAAACAGGCGTAAGCCAACGGCGTCGAATACAACACCTGCAGCGTCTGCACACGCAGGCCCTGGAAGAAAGGGGTGGGCTCGATCTTGCGCAGAGCCTCCACTCTCTGGTTTTCCGCCGCGGTGGCGAACCCGGCTCCCAGGCCCGCGACGCCGTCCTTCAGTTGTTTGCGTAGTGCCCCATCCTTCGCGGCGGCACTGTCCAACGCGCGGATGACGAAGGCATAGGCGGCGTCCTCGAGCTTGTCGTGGGGCGCGATCGTACGCGCGGCGGCCAGGAGAGTCGTTCCCTCGGCGCTCGTGAGTGATGTCAGGTCGACGGCCCAGCCTCGCGATGGGGCCAGCAGCGCGAGCGGGCTCCCGGCCGCCAGCACTCCGGTCAGGATGCCCGTCTTATGTAGGAATTCGCGGCGGTCCAGGGGTACTGTCATGCTTGCGGAATGTGCGCCAGTTGGCGGGGCAAGGCAAATCAGCCTGGCTTGCAAGGGAATTCGCAATGTGCCGACAGTGCACCCCCTACCGGGAAGGGCTCCGGCAGGCTACCCTCGGCGCAAAGCGCACCTGCAGCGCGGGGTCTGCCCGACAGACACCCAACCACCTAGTGGCCAGCAAAGGTCCGTCACACAGCGAAAGGCGTCGCGAATGGGAATGTTGATCGATGGCGAGTGGCACAACGCACCCCCCGCGCAAAGCGGCTCGGGTGAGTTTGTGCGCCAGACGAGCTCGTTCCGCCACCAGGTCACGGCTGACGGCAGCTCGGGCTTCAAGGCACAGGCCGGGCGGTACCACCTCTATGTCTCGCGGGCCTGCCCCTGGTGCCACCGGGTGATGATCTATCGCGTGCTCAAGCGGTTGGAAAACATCATTTCCATCAGCTTCGTCGAGCCGGCCATGCTGGAACAGGGCTGGACCTTCGCGCAGCCCGATCCGCTCACCGGCGCGCGCCGGGTCTACGAGCTCTACCAACAGGCGGACCCGCTTTTCTCCGGCCGGGCCACGGTTCCGGTGTTGTGGGACAAGGAATCCAACGGGATCGTCAATAACGAGTCCTCCGACATCATCCGGATGTTGAATTCGGAGTTCGACGAGATCACCCACGAGCTGACGAACTACTATCCGGACGCGCTCGCCAACGAGATCGACGAAGTCAATTCGCGCGTTTACGACGCCCTCAACAACGGGGTCTACCGGGCGGGGTTCGCCACGACGCAGGCCGCGTACGAGACGGCAGCACGCCAGGTGTTCGAGTGTCTCGACTGGCTGGAGGAGCGGCTGCGGATGCAGCGTTATCTGCTCGGCGAGCTCATCACGGAGGCCGATTGGCGGCTGTTCCCGACTCTCGTGCGCTTCGATGCCGTTTATCACGGTCATTTCAAATGCAACCTGCGCCGCCTCGTCGACTACCCGGCGTTGTGGAGCTACACGCGCGAGCTGTACCAGATCCCGGGGATCGCCGGGACGGTGTCCGTCGATGAGTACAAAGCTCACTATTACGGCAGTCACCGTAACTTGAATCCGTCGGGTATCATTCCCATCGGGCCGGCGTTGGATTTCACGACGGAGCACGGGCGCGGTGCAACGCGCTCCAACACGGCTTCGGTGACGGCGTTACATGCGACGTCAGAAGAAGAGTCGACCGTCGAAGTGCCCACGATTGCGCGGGAACACCAGGGCTGACGGGACGGGAATGACATGCCACTGACGAAATTGGAGCACTATCTCGTTCTGACGGACGATATCGATGCGACCCGGGATTTCTACGTTCAGGCGTTGGGAATGCACGTTGGTTTCCGGCCTCCCCTGGACTTCCTGGGGCATTGGGTCTATGTCGGCGATACGCCTTGTATCCACATCGCCGACTGGAAGACCTACACCGCCCATTCGAACGAGCAGGGCATCCCGGTTTCCGTGCGTGCCGCGGGCACGGGGCCTGTTGACCATATCGCCTTCAACGCGCTCGACTATGACGAGGTCGTCGGGCGGCTCGAGCGTTACGGGGTGCGGGCACAGCGCAACGACCCGCCGGGTGGGCTGTTGCGGCAGCTGTTTCTGCGGGACCCCAACGGGGTCAAGATCGAGATCAACATCCGCAAGTAGGTTTTCGGCTCGCGCGCTTCACGCGAGGCCGAAGGTCAGGTCTTTTTGCGACAGCAGGCGGATGGGAACGCGCGGGACGCGCCAGATCTGCTCGGCATACTCACTGATCGTACGATCCGATGAGAACAGGCCCGAGCGGGCGACGTTCAGGATCGACATGCGGCTCCAGTGCCGTGGGTCCTCGTAGGCCCGGGCCACCTGGGCCTGGCAGTCCACGTAGGGCTGGAAGTCGGCCAGGAGCATGTAGGGATCCCAGCCCATCAGTCCATCGACGATGGAGCGGAACTGCGTCGGGTCGCCTCGTGAGAAGAACCCTTCGCGGATCAGGTCGATTACGGCGCGTAGCTCGGGGTTGCCCTCGTAGAACGCGCCCGGCCGGTACCCGTCGCGCCGCAGCGCTTCGACTTCGGCGGCGGTCAGGCCGAACATGAAGAAGTTCTCCATCCCTACTTCGCGGCGGATCTCGATGTTGGCGCCGTCGAGCGTGCCGATCGTGAGCGCGCCGTTCATGCAGAACTTCATGTTTCCGGTGCCGGAGGCTTCCTTGCCGGCGGTGGAGATCTGCTCCGAGAGGTCCGCCGCCGGGTAGACGCGCTGTCCGTTCATGACATTGAAGTTCGGCAGGAACACCACTTTCAGGCGGTCCCGGACCTGGGGGTCGCGATTGACGACATCACCCACCGAGTTGATGAGTTTGATGATGAGCTTTGCCGCGTGATAGCCCGGCGCCGCCTTGCCGCCGAAGATGAAGGTGCGCGGCTGGGCGTCAAAATGCGGGTCGGATTTGATCCGGTGGTAGAGCGAGATGATGTGCAGGACGTTCAGGTGCTGCCGCTTGTACTCGTGGATGCGCTTCACCTGCACATCGAACAGCGAATCCGGGTCGATGGCGACGCCCGTGCGGTCGCGCGCGAGCACCGCCAGGTCTTCCTTGTTGGATCGCTTGATCGCGCGCCAGCTTCTCTGGAAGGACGCGTCGTCGGCGAATCTTTCCAGCTCCCGCAGCTGCTCCAGGTCCTTGAGCCATCCGGAGCCGATGGCCTCGCAGACGAGACTCGCGAGTCGTGGGTTGGTGAGCGCGAGCCAGCGCCGCGGCGTGACGCCGTTGGTCTTGTTGCTGAACTTCTCCGGCCACAGGTCGCAGAAGTCTTTCAACAGACTGGTTTTCACCAGCTGGGAATGCAGGTCCGCCACACCGTTCACGGCATGACTGCCGACACAGGCCAGGTGCGCCATACGCACATAGCGACCGCCGTTCTCGTCGATGAGCGACATGCGTACGATGCGCGCTTCATCGCCGAAGAAGCGGATGCGGACCTCGTCGAGGAAGCGGGCATTGATCTCGTAAATGATCTCGAGATGTCGCGGCAGGACCTTGGCGAAAACGGCGATGGGCCAATGCTCCAACGCCTCGGGTAACAGCGTATGGTTGGTGTACGCGAACGTCTTTCGCGTGATCGACCAGGCGGTGTCCCAGTCCAACGCGTGCTCGTCGACGAGGAGTCGCATGAGCTCGGCGACCGCGATCGACGGATGCGTGTCGTTGAGCTGGACCGCGAACTTCTCGTGAAAGCGGGTCACCGAGATCTGCTGAACGCGCAGGATGCGCATCATGTCCTGCAGCGAGCAGCAGACGAAGAAGTACTGCTGCTCGAGGCGCAGCTCCTTGCCTTTCAGGCCTTCGTCGTTCGGATAGAGCACCTTGCTCAGATTTTCGGAGACGATCTTCTGGTTCACGGCGCCGTAGTAGTCGCCGCTGTTGAATGCTGCGAAGTCGAAGGATTCGGGGGCTTCCGCCCGCCACAGGCGCAGAGTGTTGGCCGTGTTCACCCGGTAGCCGAGGATTGGCGTGTCGTAGGGCACGCCGTTCACGATGCGATGGGGTACCCAACGGACCCGGCTACGGCTCTCGTGATCCACGTAGGTCTCGGTGTGGCCGCCCAGTTTGACCTCGACCGCCCATTCCGGCCTCGAGATTTCCCAGGCGTTACCGAAGCGCAGCCATTTGTCGGTGCGCTCGATCTGCCAGCCGTCGACGATTTCCTGTTGGAAGATGCCGAATTCGTAACGGATGCCGTAGCCGAGTGTGGGGATCTCGAGCGTGGCCATCGAGTCGAGGAAGCACGCCGCGAGCCGTCCGAGGCCGCCGTTTCCCAGGCCGGGCTCCTCCTCACAGGCCAGCAGCTCGTTGAAATCCAGGCCGAGCTCGCCGACCGCCGTGCGGACTTCCTCGTAGATGCCGAGGTTCAGCAGGTTGTTGCCGAGGTGCGGTCCCATCAGGAACTCCGCCGACAGGTAGGCAACCGTTCTGGAGCCGTGGCTCGTGTAGGTTTCGGCGGTGCTGATCCAGCGGTGCCACATCCGGTCGCGCACGGTGTACGCGAGCGCCATGTAGTAATCGTGCTTGGTGGCCAGTGCGGGGATTTTTCCCTGCACGTAAAAGAGATTGTCGAGGAAGGCGTGCTTGAACGCCTCCATGCTGAGGGCGACGCGGTCATCCTCGGGGCCGTCG